>NZ_CP051155.1:2749927-3099855 GCF_012277275.1 Gephyromycinifex aptenodytis
TGCGCGAAGCCGCGGAAGAGATCGACCTGGACCCGGTCGGTGTCGAGGTCATCACCACCCTTCCTGAGGCCTACGTACCGGTCTCGGACTCCCGGGTCACTCCGGTGCTGGCGTGGTGGCCGCAGCCCAGCCCGATCCGGGCGCACTCACCCGTGGAGGTGGCGCGCGTCGCGCGGGTGCCGCTCAGCGAACTCATCGACCCGCAGAACCGCTTCGTCGTCACCCACCCGAACGGCTATCGGGGCCCTGGGTTCGAGGTCTGCGACCTGTTTATCTGGGGCTTCACCGCGAAACTGCTCGACGCGGTCCTGGACCTGTCCGGTCTGGACGAGGGGTGGGATCGAACCCGCACCCGTGAGCTGCCGGCCAGGTATGCGGCGCGGCGCGCGCCCAGCCTCGTGGGGCAGGCCCGCTGGTGACTCCCGCTGACGTCCTGGACCTGCTCCTGCTCCTGCTGGTCGTCCTGTACATGTTTGAAGGCGCCCGGCGCGGGTTCCTGCGTACGGCGGCGCTGGCGATCGGGTTCGTCGGTGGTGGTCTGCTGGGATTCACCGTGGTGCCCGGCCTGCTCGGCGGTCGGCTGGCAGGGTTCAGCCCGGTTCTGGCGCTGGTGGTGTTGGCCTCAGTGGTCCTGGTCTTCGCCATGGTCGGGCAGGCGCTGACGATGTTCCTGGCTCGCATGGTGGGACTGGCCTCTTCACCCCGGGTGGGGGCGCTGGACGCCATCGCCGGGGCGCTCATCACCGGCGGGTTGGCGTTGTGCGTCGCCTGGCTCGGTGCCGGCCTGGTGCGGGTTGCCATGCCGGGCGACGTCGCCCGTGTCGTCGGCTCCTCCCGAGTGCTTGCCGCCGTGGATCGGGTCATGCCAGTGAGCAGCGCCGACGTATTGGATCGCGCCCACACCCTCTTCGAGGCCTATGACTTCCCGCGGGTCTTCGAGGGGGTCGGCGCCGAACCGATCAAACCGGTGGAGGCGGCCGACCCTGGCGCCGCGAAGTCCCCGGCCATCCAACGGGCCGGGGGGTCGGTGGTGCGAATCGACGCAACAGCCTCTGCCTGCGGGCGGATGCAGGAGGGCAGCGGTTTCGTCGTCGCGCCCGGCGTCGTGGTCACCAACGCCCATGTGGTCTCCGGCTCTTCACGGGTGGTGATCCGCAAGGACCGGCTGCGCAGCACCGCGACGGTCATCGCCTTCGACCCCGCGCGTGACCTGGCGATCCTCTCGGTGGACACCGGCGACCTGCCGGTCTTGGCGCTGTCCAAGCAAGAGCTGTCCACGGGGGACAACGCCGTGGTTGCCGGCTATCCGCTAGGCGGCCCGATGGTCATCGACTCGGCGCGTACCCGGGAGCGAATCACGGCTCGCGGCCGCGATATCTACGGCCAGGGGGCGGTCGTGCGGGATATCTACGCGCTCCGGGTCCCGATTCAACCGGGCAACTCGGGTGGGCCGTTGCTCACCCCGCAAGGTGACGTGGTGGGCATCGTGTTCGCTCGCTCCCTGGACGATTCCGGGACGGCCTACGCCTTGAGCTTGGCGGAATTGCAACCGGTTCTGGAAGCGGCGCGCGCCGGAGTCGCGGTCAGCGCCGGTTCCTGCGTCGCGTGAGGCTCCCCGCTGAAGGCGAGCGGCGTACCCCGGACGCGTCGAAGGCGCCGGAGTCGAGCTCCGACGCCTTCGAGGAACTGCGGGTGGGTCAGGCCTTGGTTGCGGTGGAGCCCGCACCGCTGGACATCGCACCCGTGCTCGCCGAGCCGGTCCCGCCGCTGAGTGCGGGGCTGGAGGCGGGGTCGGGCAGTTTCTGCTGCGTTGCGGTCGGGATCGTGCCGTCGGTCGCACCATGGGTGACCGGGTCCATCGCGCGGGCCTGAGCCGTGGTCGTGCCGGAGGTGCTGGCCTTGACCGCAGCGATCGACTCCTTGGTGCTGTCGATGGTGCGCTGCGGCTTGCCCTTGATCTTGCTGATGGCGGACTTGCCGATCATCGCCAGGATGCCGGCGATGATGAACAGCGCCACCGTCACGATGAGGTAGGCGAGCCAGTCGGCCAGCCCGGCCGTGATGAGCCCGAGCGCGATCGTGTGCAGCAGGAATCCGAAGCCGAAGAGGGCGAAGAAGCCCGCTCCGGCGAACATGGCCACGCCCTTGCCGGCCTTCTTGGCGTCGACGGAGACCTCGGCCTTGGCCAGGGCGATCTCGTTGCGGATGATGCCCGACAGGTTCTCCGTCGCGTCGGCGACGAGCCGCCCGAGGGTCGGGTCGGCATTGCGCGGCGCGGCAGGATCCTGACGCGGCGGGATGGCGGTGGACATCTGTACCTCCTGTGGGGGCCCACGGGGGACCCGGGTTTCGGTCAGCCCGACGATAGCGAGTCGAGCAGCGGCCAGCGAGCCCGCCACGGTGGCGCGCGCTCTGTGCTCCTGCAGACGTTACCCGTGCCGGGGGCGCAGAAAAAGCACGGAGCGCCACCTCGGCAGACTTTCCTATCGCGCGGTCGAACGTCGGGGGGCCCAACGGTGAGCCGCACACCTACCGGCCGTGAAGGGGTGATGAACACCTGCGTGGGCGGCCAGAAGGTGGCGGTGAGGCGTTGATCGATGCCGCACGCTGGTCGTATGGGGTATGTCGAGGAGCCAGGTCCCATCGCGCTGGCCCACCGCGGTGGCGGCGGGTTAGCCCCGGAGAACACCCTGGCCGCCTTCGCGGCCAGTCACGCATTGGGGTTCCGTTATCTAGAGAGCGATCTGAGGGTCACCGCTGATGGCGAGCTGATCTGTTTCCATGACGCCACGCTCGACAGGGTCACCCAAGGTCGCGGTCCGGTGCACCAGTACCGGATGGCGCAACTGCGTTCCTTGCGGGTGCAAGGGTGCGAGCCCATCGCCACCCTGCAGGAGGCGTTGGAAGCGTTCCCGCACACCTACTTCTGCGTCGACCTCAAGGACGAGCGCGCCATCGCTCCCTTGATCAGTGCGCTGCGCTGCCCGGGGGTGGCTCAGCGGTTGTGTGTGGCCGGGGCGTGGGATGGCTGGCTGGCTGACGTGCGCACCCAGGTGCCGACGGTCGCCACCTCGCTGGGGTGGCAGTCGCTGAGCGTGCTGCTTGCCTGCGCCCGCGCCGGAGTGCGGCCCCCGCGCAGCGTGGCCACCGGCGAATTCGCCCACGTACCTGTCAAGTTGGGCAGCGTTCCGATCTTTGCCGAACGGATCGTGCAGATGGCCCACGACCTGGGGATCCGGATCGTCACCTGGACGGTCGACGAGGCCGAACGCATGCATCAACTGCTCGACGCCGGGGTGGACGCCGTCATCTCGGACCGTCCGGACGTGCTGCGTGAAGTAATGCTCGAGCGCGGGCAGTGGCAATCCATGGGTAGCGCCCGGTCCCGGCCGTCGCCGGAGAGCAGGCCAGCCGCGCTGGGCGCCCCCGCCTCGGCGCTACCGGCGAGCTGAGCGGCTGCGGAACCGAACCCGGGCTGGCTAGCGGGCATGATGGACATGGCACCGGCCTGGCTGCAGCGAAAGGGACACCAGATGGATGAGCTCGCCACACCGAAGATCGGCGTTTTGACCAGCGGCGGTGACGCTCAAGGGATGAACGCAGCCGTGCGGGCCGTGGTCCGCACCGGCATCCACTTCGGTGCCCAGGTTTACGCCATCAACGAAGGCTGGCAGGGCGCGGTCGACGGCGGAACCGGTATCCGGCCGATGGGCTGGGACGACGTGGGCAGCATCCTGCATCGCGGCGGCACCGTCATCGGCACCGCCCGCTGCAATGCGTTCCGGGAGCGCGAAGGGCGCCGCCGCGCCGCCAAGCACCTGATCGAGCACGGTATCGATCGGCTCATCGTCATCGGCGGAGACGGCAGTCTGACCGGGACCAACGAGATCCGCCATGAATGGCCCAGTCTGCTCGCCGAAATGGTCGAGCTGGGTGAGATCACTCAGGAGATGGCTCAGGCACACCCGAGCCTGCTCATCGCCGGGATCGTCGGTTCCATCGACAACGACCTGGTCGGCACCGACACCACTATCGGTACCGACACCGCCCTGCATCGTGTCGTTGACGCGATCGACACCATCGCCAGCACCGCCGCCAGCCATCAGCGCAGCTTCGTCATCGAGGTCATGGGTCGGCACTGCGGCTACCTGCCGCTGTTCGCCGCCATCGCCGGTGGCTGTGACTACGTCTTCATCCCGGAGAACCCGCCGCCGGACGGCTGGGAAGACCAGATGTGTGCGCGTCTGAGAGCCGGGCGCGCTGCGGGGCGGCGCGACAGCATCGTTCTCGTCGCCGAAGGTGCCGCCGACCGGCACGGGAACCCGATTAAGGCCTCCCAGGTCAAGGACCTCATCGCCGACCGGCTCGGGGAAGACACCCGCGAGACGATCCTGGGCCACGTCCAGCGCGGGGGCGCCCCAAGCGCTTACGACAGGTGGATGAGCACTCTGCTGGGGTACGCAGCGGTCCAAGAGGTGCTGGCAGCCACCCCGGAATCGGAATCGAACGTGCTGGGAATCCGGCGCAACCGGATCGCGCAGGTGCCGCTGATGGAGGCGGTGCAGGCCACCCGCTCGGTCGCCGGGATGATCGCCGAGGGCGACTACGAGGGCGCGATGAGCGCTCGCGGTGCCAGCTTCACCGACATGGTCCGCGTCTTCGACCGCATCTCTCAGCCGCCGACCGCCGACGAGCAGGACCGGGCCGGCTCCATGCCGCGGGTGGCGATCGTGCACGGTGGCGGGCTCGCACCGGGCATGAACACCGCCGCGCGGGCCGCGGAACGGCTCGGCATCGCCAAAGGGATGAACATCATCGGCGTCAACGGTGGCTTCCCCGGCCTGCTGGAAGGCGACGTCCGGGAGCTGAGCTGGGGGGACGTCGAAGGTTGGGTCGGTGAGGGCGGCGCTGAGCTGGGCACCCGTCGCACCATCCCCACGGTCGATCAGTTGTACGCGCTCGGACGCTCCATCGAGAAGTTGGAGATCGACGCGCTGCTGGTGATCGGCGGGTACAACGCCTACGAGGCGGTGCACCTCATGGTCAGCGAACGTGACCGGTATCCGGCGTTCAAGCTGCCGATCGTGCTGATCCCGGCCAGCATCGACAACAACCTGCCCTCCTCGGAGCTCTCCATCGGCGCCGACACCGCCCTGAACAGCGCCGTCTCCGCCTTGGACGCGATCAAACAGTCAGCCAGCGCGAGTAAACGGTGCTTCGTGGCCGAGACGATGGGGCGCCGCTGCGGATATCTGGCGCTGATGGCCGGACTGGCCTCCGGGGCCGAACGGGTCTACCTGCACGAGGACGGCATCACCCTGGACCGTCTGTCCGCCGATGTCGCCGACATGATCGAGGCGTTCAAACGCGGCAAGCGGTTGTTCCTGGCCATCCGCAACGAGCGAGCCAGTGAGTTGTACACCACGGACTTCCTCGCGCGACTGTTCGAGGAGGAAGGCGACTCCCTCTTCGATGTACGACAGGCGATTCTCGGACACATCCAACAGGGCGGGAACCCGACACCGTTCGATCGCATCCTCGCCACCCGGTTGAGCAACCACGCCATCGACGCCCTCGCGGAGCAGCTGGCCAACGGCGGGGACGAGGCTCGCACTGTGGGCATCGTGGGTGGGCGGATCGAGTTCGCCCCGGTGGAACGGATGATGGACAAGATCGACCTGCCGAATCGGCGCCCGAAAGACCAGTGGTGGCTGCAGCTTCGACCAGCCGTCCTGGCGGTCTCCCACCGTGACGCCGTCGCCGGTGAGCGCCCGTTGCCGGTGCTGCGGGCCGAGCAGTAAGCACGCCGAAGACGTTCTGCGGGGCACCTCGCCGGCTCCGCAGAACGCGCGCTCAGCTGTGATCGAAGTCGGCTTCGCGCCGTTCCATAGCTGCGGCGAGGGCTTCGGCGTGGTTGTCGCTGTGATGGGCCAGCGCCTGAAGCGCGGCCGACATCTCTAACACGCTCTCCAGTCGGGCGTGCTGGGCTTCGCGCAGCAACTGTTTGGTCATGCGCACCGCTCCCGGCGGGTTACGCGCGATCCGTAGCGCGAGCTCCTGTGCGCTGGAAAGTAACTGGCTCGGTTCGACGACGCGGGAGACCAGACCCCATTCGAGCGCGGTCGCCGCGTCGATGCGGTCACCGGTCAGCGCCATCTCTGCCGCCCGGGCGGCGCCCACTGCGCGGGGCAGGAACCACGCTCCACCGTCTCCGGGGATCAGCGCGAGCTTGACGAAACTCTCCGCGAACCAGGCATCGCGTGAGGCGATGCGCAGGTCGCACATGCAGGCCAGGTCGCACCCGGCCCCCACGGCAGGCCCGTTGACGGCGGCGATGATCGGCACCTCACAGCGCTGCAGCGCCAGTGGGATGCGTTGGATGCCGTTGCGGTAACCCTGGCGGATCTGGGCCGGTGAGCCGCCGAACATGCCGACCCGATCAGCCATGTCCTTGACGTTGCCGCCGGCGCAGAACGTGCTGCCTGCGCCGGTGAGGATGACGACCCGCACACTGAGATCGGCGGAGGCCTCCTGCGCGGCCTGTTCGATGGCCGCGATCATCTCCTCCCCGGAGATCGGGTTGCGCTGCTCGGGCAAATCCAGGGTCCAGGTCTGGACGTGCTTGTCGCGCTCGATGCGCAGTGGGGCTGCTGAGGGAGACATCGGTCCTGCCTTCGTCACAGGTGGAGGTTGGGCATGGTCAGGACCCCGGTCGGGGCCAGGCGCAGCAGCGCCCGGCGAGCCAGCCCGGCGCTCTCGGCGAACAGCGGGCTGCCGCCACGGATGTTGGTGGCGTCGCTGTTATCGGCCGGGGTGAAGCGCTCCAGGATGTTCTGCTTGGGCATAACCACGGTTTCGGCTTCGGCCCGCTCCAGCCCGGCCAGGGCGCAGGCCCGTTCAATGGCGTGCGAGAGCCCGCCGAGGTGGTCGACCAGTCCGCGTTCTGCAGCCTCGGCCCCAGTCCAGACCCGCCCGCGGGCGTGCGGCTCCAGTTCCGTCAGCGGCCGTCCGCGATCGCCGGCTGCTTTGGCCGTGAAGTCGGCGTACACCTCATCCAGCCAGGCATCGAGTTTGGCCTGTTCCTCCTGGGTGAAGGGTCGGACGCTGCTGAACATGCCGGCACGCTCGCCCGTGCCGACCAGCGCGCGGTGGATGCCGAGTCGGTCCAGGCCGCCCTGCAGGACGGTCTTGCCGCCGAAGACGCCGATGGAACCGGTGAGGGTCGCCGGGCCAGCGACGATCTCGGTGCACGGCATGGCGATGAAATAGCCGCCCGAGGCCGCCACCGATCCCATCGAGGCAACGATCGGCAGTCCCAGCTCGCGCAGCGCGAGGATCTCGCGCCTGATGGCGTCAGAGGCGGTGTAAGAACCGCCGGGGGAGTCGATCCGCAGAACCACCGCTTTGACTCTGCTCTCCTGAGCAACCGCGCGCAGGGCCGCGCCGAGGGAGTCCGAGCCGACGGTGTGCCCCGACAGCGGGGAAGCGCCGCTGCGCCCGAGATGAATCGCTCCCTGGGCATGCACGAGCGCCACGACGGGGCGCCGCCGGTTGCGGACACTGTCGATGGAGGGCAGGGCCGAGAAGCGCTCGACGAAGCGCAGCTCGGTGCGGGAACCGTCGGCGTCCCCGATGTGCTCACGGATCGCGGCATAAGCCTCGTCGCGGTAGCCCAGCCGATCCACCAGCCCCAGTTCGAGGGCGCGCTGAGCGCTCAGCGGCGCCTCGTCCATGGCCGCCCGGACTTCACTGGGCTGCAGATTGCGGGCATCGGCGACGCAATCGCAGATGTGGCCCACGACTGACTCGGTGATAGACCGCAGCATCTCTTCATGCGGGGCACTGATCTGAGACTCCAGGAAGGTCTCGGCGGCGCTCTTGTATTCGTGGCGTCGGCTGATCTGGGGCAGAACATCGATCTTGTCCAGGGCCTCCCGCAGGAACACGGCCTCCAGCGCAGTGCCGAAGAGACCGAGGTCGCCGCTGGGCTGCAGCATGATCTCGTCGCAGGCTGCCGCCACGAGGTAGCCGGCGGTCCCGGAGACGAGCTCTCCGAAGGACTCCGCCCAGGCCAGGGTCGGTTTGGCTGATCGCGCGAACTCGTCAATACCGCGGCGCAGCTCATCGGCGTGCGCCAGGCTCAGCGTGGGGGCGTAGGCGTGCACCACCAGGGCGCGCACGCGCGCGTCCGTCGCGGCGATTCGCAGCGCTTCCAGCACGCTGACCAGATCGGGGGTGTGGCGTTCGCGTACGGCCTCGATCGGTGAGGCTGGGGCGCTGTCCATGAGACCGCGGGTGAGGTCGAGTTCGAGCAGACAGTCACCGGCTAGGCCCGGCACGGGCAGCTTGCGCAACGGGGTGGTGTCGAACGGGAGTCGGTCCAGGAAGTCGCGAAGGGTGCTCACCACGCCCACGCTACCCATGTCGAGCGCAGGCGGGGCGCAGGAGTCGGGCCGCAGATTGTGGCGCGGGAGGCCCTGACCTGGCCGGGGGCGCACCGGGCATGGCATGTCGAACGCCCCGCCGGCAGGGGTCCGGCGGGGCGTTCGGGGCGATACTGCGGGCAGCGGCTCGATCAGCTCTTGGACAGGTTCGACTTGATGAAGTCCATCACGCTGGAGTCGGTCAGCGTCGTGGAGTCGCCGATCTCGCGGCCCTCGGCGAGGTCCTTCAGCAGGCGACGCATGATCTTGCCCGAGCGGGTCTTGGGCAGCTCGGAGACGACCATGATCGACTTCGGTTTGGCGATCGGGCTGATCTCCTTGGCCACGTGTGCCTTGAGCTCGTTGACGATGTCGTCGCTGACCTCGCCTTGGGAGGCGCCTTCGCGCAGGATGACGAACGCCCACACCGCCTGACCGGTCATGTCGTCGGCAGCGCCGACCACAGCGGCCTCGGCGACCTGGTGGTGGGAGACCAACGCCGACTCGATCTCGGCCGTGGAGAGGCGGTGGCCGGAGATGTTCATGACGTCGTCGACGCGCCCCAGCAGCCAGATGTTGCCGTCCGCGTCGTACTTGGCGCCGTCGCCGGCGAAGTAGTACTTCTCCCCGAAGCGGCTCCAGTAGGTGTCCTTGTAGCGCTCGTTGTCGCCCCAGATGCCGCGCAGCATGCCTGGCCACGGCTTGGTGAGCACGAGGTAACCCACCTTCTCCGCCTCGGTGAAGGGCTCGCCCATGTCGTCGAGGATCTCGGCGCTGATGCCGGGGATCGGGCGCTGCGCAGAGCCGGGCTCCAGGGTGGTGACGCCGGGCAGCGGGGAGATCATGATGCCGCCGGTCTCGGTCTGCCACCAGGTGTCCACGATCGGGGCCGACCCGCCACCGATGTGCTCGCGGTACCAGCGCCACGCCTCGGGGTTGATCGGTTCGCCGACGCTGCCCAGCACCCGGATGCTCGACAGGTCGAACTTGGCCGGGATCTCCTGGCCCCACTTCATACAGGCCCGGATCGCCGTGGGTGCGGTGTACAGGATGGAGACCTTGTACTTCTCCACGATCTCCCACCAGCGGCCCTGGTGCGGGTGGTCGGGGGTGCCTTCGAAGACAACCTGGGTCGCGCCGTTGGCCAGCGGCCCGTACACCAGGTAGGAGTGCCCGGTGACCCAGCCGATGTCGGCGGTGCACCAGTACACGTCAGATTCGGGGTGGACGTCGTGCACGATGCTGTTCGTGTAGGCAGCCTGGGTGAGGTAGCCGCCCGAGGTGTGCAGGATGCCCTTGGGCTTACCGGTCGTGCCCGAGGTGTAGAGGATGAACAGCGGGTGCTCGGAGTCCATCGGCTCGGGCGTGTGCTGGTCGGATTGCTTGTCGACGACCTCGTGCCACCACAGGTCGTGCTCGTGCCATTCGACGTCGGCCCCGGTGCGCTGCACGACCAGGACGTGTTCGACGCAGGAGTCCTCGCCGGTCACGGCGGCATCGACAGCAGCCTTGAGCGGGGCGACCTTGCCCTTGCGGTGCTGACCGTCGGCGGTGATGACCACGCGGGCCTGGGCGTCGGCAACCCGGGAACGGATCGCGTCGGCGGAGAAACCACCGAAGATGACCGAGTGCGGCGCCCCGAGACGAGCGCACGCGAGCATCGCCACGACGGCCTCGGGGATCATCGGCAGGTAGATCGCGACCCGGTCGCCCTTGTTGACGCCCAGCTCGGTCAGCGCGTTGGCTGCCTGGGCGACCCGCTTCTGCAGGTCGGCGTAGGTGATCGTCTGGGTGTCGCCTTCGGCGCCCTCGAAGTGGATGGCGACGCGCTCGCCGTTGCCCGCCTCGACGTGCCGGTCGACGCAGTTGTAGGCCACGTTGAGCTGGCCGCCGACGAACCACTTGGCGAACGGGGCGTCGCTCCAGTCCAATGGCTGTTCGAAGTCGGTGCTCCAGGTGACGTACTTTCGCGCCTGATCGGCCCAGAAGCCTTCGAAGTCTTTCTCTGCCGCGTCGAAGAGATCAGCGGTGCCGTTGGCTTGCGCCGCGAACTCCGACGTGGGTGCATAGCTCTGGTCGGTCACGAAAGCCTCCTGTTGGTGGGGGAATCCGCATGGGTGAACACGCGGACGGCTCTGGCCCACTCAACCGCGCATCGGCCCTGCCCTCAAGAGCTGCGCACGCCGTGGCGCGGTCGGCGGGCTACTCCTGCGCTGAACGGGACCCCGCGCAGCCGAGTCGAGAGCACGCGGATCCACCTCGAGACGCGCCCACCCCCGACCGGAACGAGGTACCGGTCGAGGGTGCTGCCACCAGCGCGGCCGGCCCCCACCACGGGATGCCCCCGGCCAGCGCCCACCGCTCACGACGGCGTGCACGTTGGCGGCCGGGGCGGTTCAGTCGACCCAGACTCGGGCGTTGCGGAACATCCGCAGCCAGGGGCTCTCCTGCTCGATGGGGCCGTCGGTCCACGACATCTGCACATTGCGCTGCACCCGCTCCGGGTGCGGCATCATCGCGGTGAATCGGCCGTCGGTGGTGGTCACAGCGGTCAAGCCGCCGGGGGAGCCGTTCGGGTTGACCGGGTACCGGGTGGCCGGGGCGCCGTGGCCGTCGACGAAACGGGCCGCCGCCTGCACCGCCGACTCATCGCCGCGTGCGGCGAAGTTCGCGAAGCCTTCACCGTGGGCCACCGCGATGGGGATCAACGACCCCGCCATCCCGGTGAAGAACACCGACGGGGAATCGAGCACCTCCACCGTGGACAGCCGCGCTTCGTACTGCTCGGAGCGGTTACGGGTGAACCGCGGCCACGCCTGCGCGCCTGGGATGAGGTCGGCCAGCGCCGCGAACATCTGGCACCCGTTGCAGATGCCTAGACCGAACGTGTCGGGCCGGGAGAAGAATGCCGCGAACGCATCCGAGAGTCGCGGGTTGAACAAGATCGAACGAGCCCACCCCTCGCCGGCGCCCAGGGTGTCGCCGTAGGAGAACCCGCCGCACGCCACCAGCCCGGCGACCTCGGCCAGGTCGAAGCGTCCGGCTTGCAGGTCACTCATGTGCACGTCGAAGGTGTCGAACCCGGCCCGGTCGAAGGCGAACGCCGTCTCCACGTGGGAGTTCACGCCCTGCTCACGCAGGATCGCCACCTTCGGGCGGGCGGTGCCCACCAAAGACGCCGTGATGTCCTGTCCGGGGTCGAAGCTCGGGCGCAGAATCAGGCCCGGGTCGTCGCCGCCGACGGCCTCATGCTCTTCGCGGGCGCACTCCGGGTTGTCCCGCAGCGCGCTGATCCGCCAGGACACCTCGTCCCAGGCCTGCGCCAGGTCGCGCACACTCTCGGCCAACACCTCGCGGCCGGCGACGCGCACCCGCACGGTGCGCTGTCCGCCAGCGGTGCCAACCATCCGGGTGAGTTCGCTCAGGCCGTGCTCGCTCAGCACCTCCTGCGCTCGCGCGCGTGACGCCGGGCGAACCCCGAGCACGACGCCCAGTTCCTCGGCGAACAGTGCCGGCAGGTCGGCGACCTCTACGTCCAGACCGAGGCCACCGGCAAAAGCCATCTCGCACAAGGTGGCCCACAACCCGCCGTCGGAGCGGTCGTGGTAGGCCGTGACCAGCCCTTCTGCGCGCAACTGGGTCAGCGCGTCAGCCAGCCGGCTCAGGTGGGCGGGGTCGTCCAGGTCTGGCACGACGCCACCGAACTCGCCACGCACCTGGGCCAGCATCGACCCGCCGAGGCGGTTGGCTCCGGCGCCGAGGTCGACCAGCAGCAGCTCATCGCCTTCGCTGATCACGGGGGTGAGCGTGCCGCGCACATCGTCCAGCGAGGCGAAGGCCGACACCACCAGCGACACCGGCGAGGTCACCTGGCGCACCTGGCCCTGCTCATCGCTCCAGCGGGTGCGCATCGACAACGAGTCCTTACCGACCGGCACGGAGATCCCCAGCGCCGGGCACAACTCCATGGCAACGGCGTGCACGGTGTCGAAGAGAGCAGCGTCTTCGCCGGGTTCCCCGCAGGCAGCCATCCAGTTGCAGGACAACTTGACGCCGCTCAACTTCACGGGCGCCGCGAGCAGGTTCGTCAACGCCTCACCGACCGCCATCCGCCCCGAAGCGGGAGCGTTCACGCTCGCCAGCGGGGTGCGCTCGCCACTGGACATCGCCTGGCCGGCGAAGCCGAGGAAGTCCGAGAGCGTGACGGCGACGTCGGCGACAGGCACCTGGTAGGGGCCGACCATCTGGTCGCGGTGGGTCAGCCCACCGACGGTGCGGTCGCCGATGGTGATGAGGAAACGCTTGGACGCCACGCTCGGGTGCCGCAGCACGGCGTAGGCAGCCTCGCGCAGTCCCTCGCTCGCCAGATCGCCCAACTCCAACTCGGGGGTGCTGCGCTGGATGCGCTGGACATCTCGCGTCATGCGCGGCGGCTTGCCCAGCAGCACCTCCAACGGCATGTCGATCGGTACGTCTGCGCCAGGATCATCTTCGGGGCCGGGCGCCAACACGAGCTGTCCGTCGTTGCGCGCCACACCGACCACGGCGTACGGGCACCGTTCGCGCTGGGCCAGCGCCGCGAAACGCGGCAGTGACTCCGGGGCGATGGCCAGCACGTAGCGCTCCTGGCTCTCGTTGCACCAGATTTCCTTGGGCGCCAGCCCGCTCTCCTCCAGCGGGACTGCGGACAGGTCGAAGCGCGCCCCCATCCCGGCGTCGTTGACCAGTTCGGGGAATGCGTTGGACAGCCCCCCGGCGCCGACATCGTGGATTGCCAGGATCGGGTTCTCCTGCCCGAGCGCCCAGCAATGGTTGATGACTTCCTGCGCGCGGCGCTCGATCTCGGGGTTGCCGCGCTGCACCGAGTCGAAGTCCAACTCAGCGGCGTTGGTGCCGGAGGCCATCGAAGAGGCCGCGCCGCCGCCCATCCCGATGCGCATGCCGGGCCCGCCGAGCTGCACCAGCAGTGTGCCTTCACCGAAGAGGATCTTCTCCGTCATCGCCGCGTCGATGGTGCCCAGACCGCCGGCGCTCATGATCGGCTTGTGGTAGCCGCGGTGCACCCCGTCGACACTCTGCTCATAGACCCGGAAGAAGCCGCCCAGCGCGGGCCGACCGAACTCGTTGTTGAACGCGGCGGCACCGATCGGGCCCTCGATCATGATGTCCAGCGCGCTGGCGATGTGCCCGGGCGCGCCGTAGTGCTGGGTCTCCCACGGCTCGTTGGTTCCGGGCAGTTCGAGGTTGGAGACGATGAAACCGGTCAGCCCGGCCTTGGGTGCCGACCCGCGTCCGGTGGCGCCCTCGTCGCGGATCTCGCCGCCGGCGCCGGTCGCCGCACCCGGGAAGGGGGAGATGGCGCTGGGGTGGTTGTGCGTCTCGACCTTCATCAGCACGTGCACGTCCCCGGTGCGCCCGCTGTACCGGCTGGGCTTGGAGCCGTCGCCTTCGGGCAGCCACCGGGTGACCGGGCCGCCCGCCATGATCGAGGCGTTGTCCTTGTACGCCACGATCGTGCCGTTCTCCGGCCCGCCCGCAACTGCTTCGGTGTGCCGGATCATCCCGAACAGCGAGCGTGATTGCGGCTGCCCGTCGACGACGAAGTCGGCGTTGAAGATCTTGTGGCGGCAGTGCTCGGAGTTGGCTTGGGCGAACATCATGAGTTCGACGTCGGTGGGGTTGCGCGCCAACCCGGTGAAGGCCGAAACGAGGTATTCGATCTCGTCGCTGGACAGCGCCAGCCCGTAGGCGGTGTTCGCTTCCAAGAGGGCTTGCTCACCGCGGCCCAGCACATCCACGTGTTCCATCGGCTCGGGCGCACGCTCGGCGAAGAGCGAGGCGGCCGACTCACGGGAGGGGAGCGCGACCTGGGTCATACGGTCGTGCAGCACCTCGGCGCACGCGGCCCAGGTGGCTTCGTCGAGGTCGCTCACCCCGCTGAGGACGAACTCGGTGACCCGCTCCACGCGGTGGATGTCGATGCCGCAGTTGTGCACGATGTCGGTGGCCTTGCTGGCCCACGGTGAGATCGTGCCCAGCCTGGGGGCGATGACGAACACGGCGCCTTGCTCGGCGGCCGGGCCGCTGTAGGTCGGGCCGTAGGTGAGAATCGCCGCCACTATCTGGCGGGCGGGCTCCTGCAGCGGTTCTTCGCTGGCCACCCAGTGCACGTACCGGGCCGCGACGGCGCTGATCCGGGGGTCGATGCTTTGCAGTCGGGCTAGTAGCGCCCGAGCGCGGAAATCGGACAGGGCGTCGCCACCGGGCAGGGTGGTCAGGGCGAACTCGTGCGAGGCAGCCATGTGAGGCCTTTCGGCGCAGGGGTGGCGGGAACGCCCCCAGGCTACCGGCGCCTGAGCAGCGAACGAGCCGCTCCGGCATAAGCCGGCCCCCAGGACGCGTGTCGGCCCACGCCTGGGTACGAGCGTGGGCCGACACTCTGCGTTGCGCGGCGGTTCAGCGCCTCACGTCACCGCAGGCTTTCAGCGCTGCACAGCGGCCAAGGCGTCGATGATGCCGTCGCCGTAGTAGCTGTTGTAGGCCGGGGTGCCGGTGCACTTCTTGTCACCGGCGGGGCACTGGTGATCGGTGGCCTGCTCGCGCAGCATCGCGGTGATCTGGTTCGCGGTCGCGTCCCGGTGCGTCGACTTCAGCAGCGCGACCACGCCTGCCACGTGCGGGGCCGCCATCGAGGTACCCGAGAGTGAGGCCCAGCGCTGACCGGGGTAGGTGGACAGGATCGCCCGGCCTGGGGCGGCCACGTCGATCACCCCGTTGCCGTAGTTGGAGAACGAGGCCAGCTCGGACTCCTTGTCGATCGCCGAGACCGTGACGACATTCGGCAGCTCCGCCGGGATGTCGTGGCAGGTGTTGTTGAGTTCGCGCTTGATCGGAGTGGTGTCGTTGGGGCTGGTCTCGTCCGTGGTCTTGTTCGCCAGGTCGTAGGCGGAGTTGCCGGCCGCAGCGGTGCTGACCACTCCGCGGCGGTGGGCGAAGGCGAAGGCCCGGCGGACGGCTTCCTTGGCGGCGGCCTGGTCGGCCTGGTCGTCACACCAGAACTGGAACGGGTCGACGTAGTAGCTGTGGTTGGCCACCGGGATGCGCTTCTGGGCGGTCCACATGATCCCGCAAACGGCGTATTCGGGGTAGATGAAACCGTCGTCGTTGACCACCTTCACGCTGGCCAGTTTGACCCCCGGCGCGACACCGACGATGCCGATCTTGTTACGAGCCGCGGCGATGGTGCCCGCGACGTGGGTGCCATGCCCGCTGGTGGTGGCGAACCATCCGGTGGAGGAGGTGTCGACCCGCCCGGCGTTGCTGCAGTTGACGCTGCGGCGGACGTCGATGTTGTCCTGCAGATCGGGGTGGTCGGGCTCGATGCCGCTGTCGACGACCGCGACGGTGATGGCCCGGGAACCGTCGGTGATCTCGTGGGCCTTGTCGGCCTTGATGAGAGTGTTGTTCCACTGCTCACCTTCGCGGGGGTCCAGCGCGGGACCGGCCGCGGTTGCCTCACCGGTGTCGTACCCCAGGAAACCCTGGGTGCCCTTCTGGCTGTTCTTACCCGGTTTGGCGCCCGCAGGGGTGCCTTCCTTGACGGGTGCGGTGCGCGTCGGGCCGACCGAGGCGATGGCCCTGTTCTTGGAGCTCCGCAGCTTGGAGAGGAAGTCAGCCTTGGTTGAGTGCACGACGAAGACGCCGATCTGGGGCCAGCGCTGCACGATCGTTCCGCCTGCGGCGGTGATGCCTCGCTCGGCCTTCCTCAAATGGCCGTAGTTGATCTTGGAGACATTGACGATGTAACTCATCGTCTCGCCCTCAGGGGTGGAGATGGCCACCGGGGTTGAGACGTCGGGGGAGGCTGTCACGGCCTGGGCTGCAGCAGTGGGAAAGACCAGTGCTGAGGCTGCGGCCATGGTGAGGCCGAGGCGGGCAAGGGAGGGGCGTCGTTGCACGGAGACTCCTGCGGAAGATGAGGGTGAACTCGTCTGAATCGATCAGTCCGATGTGGCGCACCCTACGCAGCAACGACCTAGCACGCTAGGGATAAGGACCAACAAAATGTGTGCAGTTAGGGGCCGAGATACCTTCTCTTTACACGTCATTCGTTCTACGCACCGCTAGGACGCGTCGTGGCCGCCGCCCGAAAGGGGCGGCGGCCACGACGTCAGAAGGTTGTGCTGATCAGTGATCGAGCGATTGGTTTGCAGAGCCCGCGCCGGTGAGGGAACGGACCTCCATCTCGGCGTACTTGGCCGCGTTGTACTCCTTGCTCGTGACTGAACCGAGCCAGCCCAGGAAGAAGGCCAACGGGATGGAGATGATGCCGGGGTTGTCCAGCGGGAACATGTGGAAGTCGATGGCCGGGTTGGTGATCATCGAGGGAGACAGCCCCGTGATCGGGTCGGCCGGCTTACCGGAGACGACCGGGCTGAAGATGATCAACCCGAGCGAGGAGATGAGCCCGCCGTAGATGCTCCACAGCGCCCCTCGAGTGTTGAACCGCTTCCAGAACAGCGAGTACAGGATCGTCGGCAGGTTGGCGCTGGCCGCAACAGCGAAGGCCAGAGCCACCAGGAAGGCGATGTTCTGCCCGTAGGCGAGGATTCCGCCGACGACCGCGATGACGCCGCCGCCGAGGGCCGCATAGCGGGCAACCTTGACCTCCTGCTCAGGAGTGGCCTCACCGCGCTTGATGACCTGGTTGTAGATGTCGTGGGCGAAGGTGGCGCTGGTGGTGATCGTCAGACCGGCGACCACGGCAAGGATCGTCGCGAAGGCGATACCGGAGACGACTCCCAGGAAGACCGACCCGCCCAGTTCGAAGGCCAGCAACGGAGCTGCGGAGTTCGCCCCTCCAGCAGCGGCCTTGATGGCATCGGGACCGACCAGAGCGGCAGCGCCGTAGCCGATGATGAGGGTGAACAGGTAGAAAGCGCCGATCAGCCAGATGGCCCATTCCACGGACTTGCGGGCCTGCTTGCTGGTGGGCACCGTGTAGAAGCGGATGAGCACGTGCGGCAGGCCGGCGGTACCGAGCACGAGCGCCATCGACAGCGAGATGAAGTCGAGCTTGCTGATGTCGGACTTGCCGTACTTCAAGCCCGGGTCGATGAGTTTCTCGCCGACCTTGGGGGAGTTGTCGATCGCCGCCTGGAACAGGGTGTTGATGGACAGCCCGAACTTGGCCAGCACCCACACGCTCATGATCAGGGCGGCGGTGATGAGCAGGACGGCTTTGATGATCTGCACCCAGGTGGTGCCCTTCATCCCGCCGATCATGACGTAGCCGATCATGACGACGCCGACGACCGCGATCACCAGGTACTGGGCCCATTGACTGGTTACACCCAGCAGCAGCGACACCAAACCGCCCGCACCGGCCATCTGGGCCAGCAGGTAGAAGAACGAGACCGCCAGGGAGCTGGTGGCGGCCGCCAACCGCACCGGGCGCTGCCGCAACCGGAAAGAGAGCACGTCGGCCATCGTGAACCGGCCGGTGTTGCGCATGAGCTCGGCGACGAGCAGCAGCGCAACCAGCCAGGCGACGAGGAAGCCGATGGAGTACAGGAAGCCGTCGTAGCCCTGCAGGGCGATAGCGCCGGCGATACCAAGGAAGGACGCGGCCGACAGGTAGTCACCGGCGATCGCGATGCCGTTCTGCCTACCCGAGAAGGCCCCGCCACCGGTGTAGTACTCGGCGGCGGTCTTCTTGCCCGCGGCGATCTTGATGACGACTGTCAGGGTGAAGATGACGAAGACGACGAAGATGCCGATGTTGATGAGCGGGTTGCCGACGGTGGGCGCCGCTGCTGCTGCGAAGGTCATCGGGTACCTGCCTGCATGCGCTCGCGGATGGCGTCAGCGCGGGGGTCGAAGACCTTGTCTGCCCAACGCACGTACCAGATGGTGATGCCGAACGTCGTCACGAACTGGAGCAGGCCGAAGATGAGGCCCACATTGACCAGGCCGAAGACCCGCTGGCTCATGAATGCCGGGAAGTACGCGGCGAGGATGACGTAGAGGAAGTACCAGAGCAGGAAGAACGTCGTGAGCGGGAAGACGAAGCCGCGGAAGCGCTTACGCAATTCCACGAACTCCGCACTGGCTTGGACCTCGTTGTAGGCCGAGGAGTGGTCGACTGGTTCGGATGCGTGGCTCACGCAGGGCACCTCCGACAAGTTGCGGATGGAGCGCCCCTGGTCGGGGCGTGCCGCCAGCGATTGCTGCGACGGCCACCACTCTGGCGGGCTCGGGCAGTGAATATCAGTCGGCTGCAGGGGGCGTGAGGGTCGGTGGTGGCGCTGCTGCGCTTGGCGGCGCCCGGGCGTGCGCTGAACGGTCCCCAGGGCTGGACGAGTGGTTTGCGCCCGTTGGGTGGGTTTCGCGGCGGTGGGCGCGCAGATTGCGCCCGCCGGCCTTCAGACGCCGCCGCGACGGGTCAACGACAGCGAGACGTTCTCGGGGGTGTGCAACCGAGTCATGGTGCGCAAGGTGTGCGTCGGGACCCGTCCCGGGGTGGCCAGGGAGACCAGGCAGGCGGTGAAGAAAGCCATCGGTACCGACCACGCGGCGGGCTGGGCGAACCACAGCGCCCACGGCTGCGGCACGGGAACTTGGGACAACGTGACCGCTACCCCGAGCAGGGAGGTGGCGGCGCCGACGATCATGCCCGCGGCGGCGCCGGTGACCGACAACCCCCGCCACCAGACACCGAGCACGATGAGCGGGCACAGCGTCGAGGCGGCGACAGCGAAGGCGAGTCCGACCGTGGTCGCCAACCCCACCCGTCCGACCAGCAACGCGATGATGGAGGGGATGAGCATGGAGACCAACGCGGCCAGCCGGAAGCTGGCGATCCCGTCGACGTCGGAGCCGAGCATTCGGTTCAGCCGGGGCCGGATGATGTCCTGGTCCACCACACCCGTGATCGCTACCGCCAGCCCGGAGGCGGTGGACAGGAACGCCGCGAAAGCCCCGACCGCCAACACCACGACGAGGCAGTCGCCGAGCAGCCCGGGCGCTGCCAGGTGCGGCAGTTCCAGCACGATCTCTTCGGCCAGCATCCCTGGCGGGAGCTCGGGCAGGTACACCCGCCCGAGCACCGCATAGATCGGGGGGAACAGGTAGAAAGCCCCGAGCAGGCCGATGACGGCCAGCGCGGTTCGGCGAGCGCCGCGACCGTCGGGGTTGGTGTAGAAGCGCACGACTACATGCGGCAGGCCCATGGTGCCCAGACACAGCGCGAGGATCAGCGAATAGGTGGAGTAGGTGTGCATGCCCACCCCCTGCAGGCTGACCGGTGTGGGCATGGTGGGCGCCGGGCTTCCGGAAGCCACCCACAGGCCGATCAGGACCAGGGCAGGGATGGCGATGGCGGCGAGCTTGACCCAGTACTGCACTGCCTGGACCAGCGTCACCGAGCGCATGCCACCGGAGACGACGTTGATGGTGACCACGGTGCTGACGAGCACGTTGCCGACCCAGCTGGGGGCGCCGGTGAGGTTGGTGACCGCGATCCCGGCCCCGTGCAACTGGGGCAGGAGGTACAGCCAGCCGATGAGCACCACCAGGACCGAGGTGAGCAGTCGCATCGCCCGGCTCTCCAGGCGCAGCTCGGCGAAGTCCGGGACGGTGTAGGCCCCCGACCGGCGCAGCGGCGCAGCCACCATGCAGGCCAGGACGACGTAGCCCAGGGTGTACCCGACCGGGAACCACAGCATGCTGACGCCGGAGGCGTACAGCAGTCCGGCCACGCCGAGAAACGAAGCGGCCGAGAGGTACTCCCCGCCGATTGCGGAGGCGTTGCGCCAGGGGCCGACGGCCCGGCCCGCGACGTAGAAGTCGGAAGTGGTGCGGGAGAGCCGCAGCCCGTAGATGCCGCCGAGCACGGTCAACAGGCAGACCAGGGCGATAGCCGCAACCAGGGACAGTTCGGAGGATGTCATCGCTGGGTCCTCACGGCCGCTCGAACAGCTCCGCGAACTCGCGCTCGAGGCGTTCGGCGGCGCGCACATAGGACCAGACGACGATGACGGCGAAGGGGTAGATGAGCACTCCCAGGAGCAGCCATGGAAGCGGGATTCGCACGATGGTCACGCTGTGCAGCTGCGGGACTGCGAGCAGCAGCGCGGGCAGGCCCAGCGCCACGATGGCCAATCCGAGCAGCAGGGCCAGGCTGAGGCGGCGTTGGGCGCGCATGAGTGAGTCGACGTACACCTCACCCAGCCCGGTCTGCTCGTCCAGGTCGGCGGCGCGGGTGCGGGCCGGGTCGCGGCGAGCCGCGGACTTTCGGGGGGAGGTGATCCGCACCCGGCGTGGGGGCGTGGGGTGCCCCGGATTGCTCATGGGGTGCTTCGTCGAGGAAGGCGCACCAGACGATCGCGCAGTTCGCGGGTGTGGCGGCGGCTGACCTGCAGTTCGATGCCGTCCCCGACGTAGACCAGGCTGCGTCCGGCGTCGGTGCGCACCTGGGTGATCTTCGGCAGCGAGACCAGGGTGCTGCGATGGATGCGCACGAAACCAGCCGAGCCCCAGCGCTCTTCGAGCAAGGTCAGGGAGATCCGCACGAGGTGGGAGCCGGTCGCGGTGTGCAGGCGGGCGTAGTCGCCTTGGGCTTGCACGTAGAGGACGTCGGATCGCTGCACGAAAGAGGTGACCCCGCCCAGTTCCACCGGGATGGTCTCATCGGCCGAGGTTGCAGCAGACGGACCGGCGGAGCTGCCGGCGCGTTTCTCCACGACGCGACGTACCGCCTCGGCCAGCCGCGCCTCACGCACCGGTTTGACGACGTAATCAATGGCGGAGACATCGAAGGCGTCGACTGCGTGGTCGCCGTAGGCGGTGACGAAGACGATCTGCGGGCGTTCGGCGAACCGGGCCAGGATGCGCGCTAGTTCCATGCCGTCCAGCCCGGGCATCTTGATGTCGCAGAAGACCACGTCGGCCGGTGCGAGGTCCAGGGCGCGCAAGGCGTCGGCCCCGCTTGCGGCCGTGCGGACTTCGCCGATTCGCTCGTCGCGTTCGAGCAGATAGGCCAGCTCAGTGCGGGTGGGCAGCTCGTCATCGACCACCAACGCGCGTAGTGGGGTCGTCTCGACGGGAGGCTCCGGCGCCATGTGGCGAGCCTACGACGCCGGAGCAGGCATGGGGTGTTTCAGGAGCGACCGAGCGTGCCGGTCTTGGTCTGCGGATGGAACTTGGGGACCCGAAAACTGATGCGTGTTCCGGCGCCGAGGGCAGTTTCCACGACCAGCCCGTATTCGTCGCCGAAGATTTGGCGCAGCCGCGCATCGACGTTCGCCAATCCGACGTGATCGCCGCTCTGTTGTCCTGCCAACACCGCCCGGATGGCCTCCGGGTCAGCCCCTGCCCCGTCGTCCTCGATCGCGATCTCTGCCTCGTTTCCGCGGTCCTGGGCCGAGATGGAGATGTGCCCGACGCCCGATTTCGCTTCGATGCCGTGCTGCACCGCGTTTTCCACCAGCGGTTGAATGGCGAAGGAGGGCACCGCCACTCCGAGAACCTCCGGGGCCACCAGCAGGGATACCTGCATGCGCTCCCCGAAGCGCGCCTCTTCCAGCGCGAGGTAGCGCTCGATGTTGACCAGTTCGTCGGCCAGGGAGGTCAACGGCCCACTGCTGCGGAAGCTGTACCGGGTGAAGTCGGCGAACTCCAGCAGCAACTCGCGGGCTCGGTCGGGGTCGGTGCGCACGAAGGAGGCGATTGCCGCCAGAGAGTTGTAGACGAAGTGCGGGCTGATCTGAGCGCGCAAGGCCCGCAGTTCGGCTTCGGCGACGCGGGTTCGTTCCCGGCTGAGCTCGGCGAGGTCGATCTGGGTGGCGATCCAGTCGGCGACGGCTTCGGTGGCCCGGACCAGGTCGCTGCTTGCGCTGTGGTGGTAGGAGGCCAGCACGGCGACCACCCTGTTCTCGCAGACGACGGGCGCCAGGATCGCCGAGCGAAGCGGGCAGTCCGGGTCCGGACAGGTGATGGCACGCTCGTCGAGTCGCACGGTGCGCCCGGTGTCCAGGACGACCTGAGCGTGCCGGGGCACCTCGTCGCGGTGGTATTCCCCGGCGCCCTCCCAGGCAAGCACGCCATCGGCGTCGGCCAGGGCCACCGCTTCGACCCCCAGGAGCGGGCGCAGGTCGCGGGCGGCGCGCCCGGCGGCGGCGAGGTCGAGTCCGTCGCGCAGGTGCCGGGCGGCGGTGGAGGCTGCGTGCAGCGTTCGGTAGGTGGCGGTGCTCTCCGGGGATCCGAGGCGGTCACGCAGTCGTAGTGCCCCCGAGACGAGCAGGATCAGCGCTGCGACCGCAGCCACCACCACCCCGCCCACGACCCAGGGGTATTCCTCACCTACGGGTTGCAGGGTCGCAAGGACGACTGCCAGCTGCGTTGCCACCCTCGAACTGTAGGGCGCAGCGCGCCGGGAGGAGCTCGCGAACGCCTCGCCTAGGCTTGCGGTCGTGACCATCGCCGAATCAGTTCGTGTCATCGCCGAGTGGCCTGAGGTGTCGCAGGGGCTGGACGCCGCCCGTCAGGCCTGCACCCAACTGCGTTGGCATGAGGCGTTGCGTCGCCGCATTCCGGAGGCTGCAGCCGAGTCGCGGGTGCGCGGCGCGCACGCCAGCGCCGACGCCGATGGCGCCCGCTCGGACATGTCGGTGCTCCGAGAACTGATGTGTGGCGCGGTGGCCTGGCCGCAACGTCCGGACCCGGTCGACCTCATCGTGCGCGGGGCCGTGCAGGTCACTGCGGAGACCGAACACCTCGCCGCCACGTTGGACCGGGCTCCCCGGCAGGTGCTGGCCCGGTTGCATGTGGCTGCAGCGACCCTGCTGCTGCCTGCGGAGCAGGTGGGCCGACCGCGTCGACCAGGGGAGGGCTGTCAGGAGTTCCTCGACCTGGGGCCGGCGCCGGAGGAGGTCGACGCCCGGGTCGGGGGGATCGTCGAGTTGCTTTCGGATGCAAAGCTGCCCGCACTTCTGGTGGCGGCGCTGGTGCACGCCGAGATTGCCACCGCCCGCCCCTTCGTGCGGGGCAACGGCCTGGTCGCCCGGGCCATGGAACGCACGATCATCCACTCTCGGGGACTGGACCCGACCGCAGTCAGCGTGCCGGAGTACGGACACGCCAAGCGGGCCGGTGCTGCCTATCTAGGGGCGTTGACCGCCTACGGCACGGGTACCCGTGAGGGGTTGGTGGTGTGGCTGCGGCACTGTGTCGACTCGATCGTGGACGGGGCAGCGCAGGGGGAGCGGATCGCTGACGCGATTCGCGTCGGACGCTTGAACTGAGTGAAGCGACGGCACGAAGATCTCAATCGAATCGGTCCCAAAAACACCCACCATGAGGCTACCGCGCTATGACCTAAACGACCAGGAAATGGGTTGTTTTCGCTGCTCAGACGGGTGAACCTAGTGGTGAGGACGAGGTCGCAGACCACCGTCCGCAGTACGTGAACCATCCGGGCACCCACTCGCAGTCAGTCCACTGTTGGACCGGTCCCGGCGGGCTTGACCCGCTCGGACGGCTTAGATTGCACGCTTGTTCACCCGGGGCGTCCACGCAGTGATGGCATCCCGGGCAACCGGGGTGCCATCGCCGTGTGCGCGCGGGATTGCGCGTCGCTCGACCTACCCGCGCTCGGCTGCCACCGGGGTGGGCAAGACCACCCACCGGGCGGGTGGGTCGTCGTGGCTTGCAGAGCTGAGCTGTGGAACTCAACCCCGCCCCGGAGCGTTTTCCAGCCGGTGCGTTCGCCCGTGACCTGGCAACCGGTTCCCAGCGAGTCGATCCGTCGGCGCCGGCCATGCCGATACTTCACGGCGCGGAAAAATTCTTCGGCTTTGGGTTTGCTTATCGGGCGTCCGACTAGCAGAATGAGGACAGCGCTCCCTACGGGTTGAGCGCGGCGCACCAGCTCCTCCCCCCCGGGGCTTGGCGCGTTTGGCGGCCCCCGTTGTCCCCCCAACGGGGGCCGCCCCATTTTTCCGTCCAGTTCGCGAATTGATCTGGACGATTGGCGGCACGATGCGGCTTCGTGCCTGGCTTGGCGCGGCTGCACGCCGGGGATGGCCGGTCCACTTGCGTCGCTGCGGCTCGTCGCTGCGCGGCTGTGAAGCCGAACCACCCCGATCACGTGCTCGGGGTGACCAGCGCCCTCAGCCGGGGTTCCTTCCACAGGCCAGGAGATGCTGCGCTGTGCCGTCCACAGAGTGAGGTGGCCGGGTGCTGCCCGGTACCGTTTAGCCAGATCCTGGGCCGCATGCCACGTGCTCGTATCGTCTCGGTCGTCGGCGGCTCCGGCGGAATAGGTGCCTCCGTCCTGACCTGCTCGCTCGCCGTCAACGCAATGGGTCGAGTTCTCGCCCTTGATGGCAGGCCCTTCGGCGGCGGGCTCGATGTCGTCCTCGGGCTGGACGAGGCTCCCGGGTTGCGTTGGCCTGATCTGGCCGAGGCCGCAGGCGCTATCGAGGCAGGACGACTGCTGAACTCCCTGCCCAGCGGACCCATGAGTGTCCTTTCCTTCGACCGGCGCCGCCCGCATCAACCCGCCGTGGACACCATCCGGCGGGTAGTCCACGCGTTGGCCGAACACGTGGATCTGGTCCTGGTCGACGCCCCCAGGCCGGGGGAGGAGAACTTCCTGCCCATCAGCGATCTGTGTGACGACATCATCTATCTGGCAGGTGCCGGCATCTGCGAGATGGCCTCTGCGATTGCCGGTACCGCGGCGTTAGCGGATTGTGCAGCCACGGGTTGGCTCGTGGTCCGTCGGCGCCGCGGCTACGGCGACCTGCCGCAGGCGCTGGCTGCCAGTCTCGACCTGCCCTTGCTCGGCTCGGTGCCCGAAGACCGCAAGGTCGAGGACCTCCTGGACTCGGGCGGGATGCCGGGGCAGGTGGGTTCGTTGCGGCGCTCGGCTCGTGAACTGTTGGAAGGGTTGGACCTGGCATGCCGCTGAAGAGTGAGGCCGCAACAGTGCTCCCCGCCGACCCCAGCGCGGAGGCTCGCAACGCCCTGCATCCCGGTCTGCTCGTGGCCGGCCCGCTGTGCCGCTGGCTGAGCGCTCCCGATGTCACCGACGTCCTGGTGAACGGAACCCGCGGGGTGTGGATCGAACGCGGCCGCGGACTCGAGCGCGTGCGTTGCGAACTGGGGGATCTGGAGGCTCTGCGCAGGTTGGCGGTGCGCCTGGCAGGGCTGGCCGGTAGGCGCCTTGACGAGGTGAGCCCGTACGTCGACGGCCAACTGCCCGGCGGGATCCGCCTACACGCGCTGCTGCCGCCATTGGTGGAGAACGGCGCCCACATCAGTCTGCGGATAGCGCGCCAGCTGGCGCCCAGCCTGGACGACATGCGGGCCTGGGGCGCCTTCGACGCCGAAGCGCAACAGATTCTTGGCGCGCTGGTCGCGGCGCGCGTCTCGTTCGTCGTCAGCGGCGGAACCGGCAGCGGCAAGACGACCCTGCTGGCGGCCCTGCTGCGGCAGGTTCCGCCCACCGAGCGGCTCGTCGTCGTCGAGGACGTGCGTGAGCTGGCTATCGGGCACCCGCACCAGGTGCGTTTGCAGGCCCGCCCGGCCAACATCGAAGGGCGGGGCGAAGTCGACCTGGCCACGCTGGTTCGACAGGCGCTACGGATGCGCCCCGACCGGATCGTGATCGGTGAGGTGCGCGGTGCTGAAGTGCGCGACCTGCTGGCCGCTCTCAATACCGGCCACGAAGGCGGCTGCGGCACGATCCACGCCAACGCCCCGCAGGACGTCGTCTCCCGCTTCGAGGCGCTGGGGGCGCTGGCGGGACTTTCCCCGCAGGCCACTCGTACGCAATTGCGCAGCGCCGTTCGGGTGGTGCTGCACCTGCGGCGCCTTGCCGAACTGCGCGTGCTGGACTCGGTGAGTCTGCTGCTCCCTGCCGCAGAGCTGCAGGTCAGCCCGGCGTTGCAGCGCTGCAGCGCCGGCCACCTGCTTCCTGGCCCAGCTCTGGGGGAACTGCACGCGCTCTTGGCGGGTGCCGGAGAACGATGATGGCGCTGGGAGTGTCGCTCCTGGTTGTACTGGCCGTGCTCCTCTGGCCGGCGCGGCGCTCACCTCCCCTGGGTCGCTCGGCGGCCCCGCCTTCACTGTTGGTGGGTCTGGCTGGGGGTCGGTCCTGGAGTTCGGTCCTGACCTCGGTGCGCAGCGCGGCCTCGGCGGGGTCGCCGGCCGCGCCTGAGCACGACGTGGCTGACGCGCTCATCGACCTCGTGGACTCCCTGGCCCCGGCGCTCTCGGCGGGTCTGCCTGCACAGCGGGCCCTCGAACTGGTTCTGGGCGGGGCCGAACCCGTGCGGCCCGAGCCCGGTGGCGACGCCGCCACCGCCGGGGTTCAGCTTCGGGCGCGGCTGGCCGAACGACTCGCTGCCGGTGACAGCGTCGGCACCGCCTTCCAGTCGCTGGCAGCCGACACTGATTCGGACGGGGCACGGCTGCTAGCCCAGGCATGGTTGCTCTCCGAAGAAACGGGGGCGCCGTTGGCGGCGACCTCGGCCTGCGCGGTGCGGCTGCTGCGTTCGCGCCGCGACCAGGAACGCGCGGCCGAAGTGGCCCTTGCGGGAGCCCGCATCACCATCAGAGTGCTCACGATCCTGCCGGTGGGTGGACCGTTACTCGCGGTCCTGCTCGGCGTCGATCCCGTGCAGGCCTACCTGCGTTCCCCTGCGGTGTGGGGGTGCCTGGCCCTGGCCACCGTCCTGGTGCTGCTGGGGCGAAGTTGGGTTGCCCGGCAGGTTTCTCGGGTTGCCGGCGGCCCCGTTCTCGACCCCGGACCAGGAGGTGCCTGATGGGCGTGGCAGGTGCGGCGTTGAGCGCAGTGCTGGTGGCAGCGGCGCTGTGGCTGCTGCCCAACACCGGCCAGGGACGGCGGCAGTGGTTACGCCCGAAGAAGACCGTGCGACGGCGGGCCCAGACGCGGGTGGTAGACATCGCGATTGCCGCCGACCTGCTGGCGCTGGCGCTTCATTCCGGCTGCGGCGTGCTGGAAGCGGTGGAGTCCGTGGGGCGGCGTATGGATGGGACCATCGGCGAGCACCTGCTCACCGTCGCTCATCGCTACCGGCTCGGGATGAGCGAGGAAGACGCCTGGGCGGGGGTGCCCCCGGCCTGGGGCGGGGTGGCTCGCGCGCTGCGGTTGGCCTCGGCGGCAGGGATCCCGCCCGCTGCCACCTTGGATCAGGCCGCCGCTGATCTGCGCCGGGCCGAAGATCACCGCATCGAGGTTGAGACCGCCCGGCTCGGGGTGCGGATCGTGCTGCCACTCGGCGTGACCTTCCTGCCTGCCTTCGTCGCGAGCACGATCGTTCCCGTCGTGCTCGCGTTGGGGGCTCAGGCGATCCATCCGTGAGCTGCTTTTCCCACAGGGCTGACCCACCTTCCCGGGCACACCCACAGCCGAGGCTGAGCGAAGGTCGCGTCGGTGCCGAGGAGCGCACGGTGTGGGTGTTCACCCGCTCTCACCTAGGAGAAACACCATGAGCATGTCCACCGTTCGTCGCAACCGCTTCGCCCGCCACCTGCATGCACGGCTCGTACAGTTGCGGGCAGCCGGTGAATCCGGAATGACCACAGCCGAATACGCAGTCGGGACGGTCGCGGCCGTCAGCTTTGCGGCGGTGCTCATCACCGTGGTCAAGTCCGGCGCCGTGGCTGCGGCCCTGACCAAAATCATCAGCACGGCCCTGACTGTCGGCTGATGAGAAGTCGCGAAGCCGGCATGGTCACTGCGGAGTTCGCGGTGGCCATGCCGGTCCTCATCGCGGTGCTGGCGCTGGTGATGGCGGCAATGGGCCTGGCGTTGGATCAGGTTCGTTGCGTGGACGCGGCGCGGGCTGGTGCCCGTTTGGCGGCCCGCGGTGAACCCGAGAGTGTCGTCATCGCCGAGGCCGCCCGGCTGGCCCCGACCGGATCCCAGGTGCACCTGCGCGGTGGCGCGGTGCTCACCGTGCAGGTGACGGCCCCACCGCCGCTGGCTGTGCTGGGCAGGATCCCGCAGATCCCGCGCGCGCGAGCCAGCGCCAGCCTGCCTGCCGAAGCGGTCCTGGGAGCCGGACCATGATGCGGCCGAACCACCTCGGCGCCGGGTTGGTTGAGCCCGATCCAGGTTCAGCGACCGGTGGAAGCGCGTGGGGTGCCGCCGATCGGATGGTGGGATCGCCGCGGTGGGGGTGGTCCCAGGGTTCCCGCCACCTCGTCGCTCAGGCTCGCCGCGACGCCGGCAGCGGCACGGTCGCCACCCTGGGCATCCTCGGTGTGCTGCTCTCGATCCTGGTCGGTGCGCTCATCCTCACCTCGGCGGTGCTGGCCTCCCACCGGGCACGCAGCGCAGCGGATCTGGCGGCGCTGACCGGCGCCGCGGCCATACAGACGGGGGAGTCAGCGCGGGGAGCCTGCCAGGTTGCGCAGTCGACTGCCGCGCTGAACCACGCCGACATCACCTGCCGCGTCCAGGGTGAGCAGGTGCGGGTTCAAGCGCGGGTGCGTCCGACGCTGCTGCCTGCGGCGCGTTTGGGTGCGGCCGTCGCCACCGCGCAGGCGGGCCCTGCGGCCGAGCCTGCACCGGCAGCAGGGCAGACCGAGAGTCGGTTCAGGGGCGGTCGAACCGAGCAGTGATGGCTGCGGCGATGTCTAGGTAGGCCTCTCGGGTCGCCGGCCGCAGCGCATCCCACTCCAACAGTGCACCGTCTGCGACATGCGGATCGGCCGGCACGACGATGAGGTCGCCGGCCTTCCACAGGTGAGCCGTCACCGCTTCCTTGTCGACCGAGCGACTGACGATGTCTTTAGCGGTCAGGACGACGATGCTGGTCCGGGCCAGGTGCTCGAACCCGTTCTCTTCCAGCCAGGCGATCGACTCTGCCGCCCGTTTGGCGCCGGTGATGGACCAGGCCGCGGGGATCACCACAGTGTTGGCAAACCGCAGGATTCCGCCCATCAGCGGATGCGTCACCCCGGTACCGCAGTCGACCTGAACGAAGGAGTAGTAGCGCTGAACGACGTGCATGATGTTCTCGAAGTCCACCGAGCTCAGCGACGCGCCCAGCGTGGGGTTCGGCTCGCCGGGAAGAACGGTCAGTCGTCCGCTGGTGGCTGTGTAGCGCGACAGTTCGGCCAGGCTGTTCACGTTCTCCACATCGCGCGCCAACCGGGTGATGCCCGAGAGCTTCTCACCGACCAGCCGCTCGGCCAGGTCACCCGCGTCGGGGTTGGCGTCCAGGGCGAAGACCGGGTCCGGACGTAGGTCGGACAGCGCGATCGAGGTCGCGGCTGTGGTCGAGGTTTTGCTGATCCCGCCCTTGAGGCAGAAGAAGGCGCTCACGTGACGGGTGCGGAGCTGGGTGGCGATCTGCTGCTCACGATCCCGGGTCCGGGCTTCCTTGGCCGACAGACCCGGATTCCAGCGCCCGCCGGTGAGCGTGTACGCCTGGGCTCGCCAACCGTCCCGGGGACGCCGCGGCCGCTCCCGAATCATCGGCGGCGCCCAATCCACCCGACCTGGAGCGGCGGGCGCGGTGATCGAGGCTGTCGAGTCAGCGGTGGAGGGGGCGAGCGTCGGTTGGTGGGCGCTGCTGTTCACGGGGCGACATCCTGACTCACGAGGGGGATTGGTCAGGACGATGGTCCAGCCGGGCCCCGGTGTCAACCCTGGGTGAGGGCGGGATTTGCGCACCCGGCCACTTACCGGGACAAAACGGGCATTCGGGCGGCGCTCTGATCGGATTCGGCTGCGACGGAAGCAAGTACGAGCTTCAACAGGGCCACCGCGCCGGCCTTGTCCAGCGGTTCGTTGCCGTTGCCGCATTTGGGGGAGTGGACGCACGATGGGCAGCCCGCCTCGCACGGGCACGCCTGGATCGCGGCGCAGGTGCTGGCCAACCAGGCGGTTGCCTCCTCGAAGCCTCGGCGGGCGAAACCGGCGCCACCGGGATGCCCGTCATAGACAAGAATCGTGGGTAGAGCGGTGCGCGGATGGCACGGCGTGGACACCCCGCCGATATCCCACCGGTCGGCGCTGGCGAGCAGGGGGAGCATGCCGATAGCGGCGTGCTCGGCCGCGTGCAGGGCCCCGGGGAGGCTCCCCTGGTCGATACCGGCGGCCTCAAGAGCCTCCGGCAAGATTGTCCACCAGACCCCGGTGGTGTTCAGGACGCGTTCGGGCAGGTCGAGAGGGTGGTTGCCGATGACCTCCCCGGAGGGCAGCCGGCGCAGGAACGATGTGACCTGGCTACGCACCGCCACCGTCCCGTAAGAGATGGTGACGGGCCCGTAACTCAGGTGCTGTTGTTCCTCGAGCGGATCGAAGGCGCTCGTAGCGCGGGCCTGGGTGCTCCAGCCCGGATCTTCCACCACCACGTGCGCGACGTGATCCTCCAGGTCCAGATGGGTCACGACATGGGAGCGGCCCTGATGGAGGTAGACCGCTCCGGTGTGCACCGAGGCGTCGGCGCGCGCACCATCGACGGTGCCCAGCACCCGTCCGGTCCCTTCCTCGACAATGCGGACCAGCGCCCCGCCCCCGCGCAGCCAGATGTGTTCCGTGGGCCGTTCCTGACGGGTCCAGTACCAGCCTGTCGGGCGGCGCCGCAGCAACCCTTGAGCTGTCAGGACCTCCAATAGCGGCATGGTCGAGGGGCCGAAGACGGCCTCGTCCGCGCGGGTCAGGGGGATCTCGGCCGCGGCGGCTGCCAGGTGGGGGCCGAGCACATGGGGGTTGTCCGGGTCCAGAACCGGCGCCTCGACGGGGCGTTCGAGGATGGCGGCCGGGTGGTGGACCAGGTAGGTGTCCAGCGGGTTCTCATCGGCCACGAACAGCAGCAGGCTGTCACGTCCGGTGCGCCCGGCCCGCCCGGCCCGCTGCCATAACGAGGCGACGGTCCCGGGCCAGCCGGCCAGGATCACCGCGTCCAACCCGCTGATGTCGATGCCGAGTTCCAGGGCGCTGGTGGTCGCCAGACCGGTCAGTTTTCCGCTGCGCAGGTCTGCCTCCAGAACTCGGCGTTCCTCTGGCAGATAACCGCCCCGGTAGGCGGCAACGCGGTTCGCGTCCTGCGGCCGGTGCTGGGCCAGGGCCTCGCGCGCCGTTTCGGCCACCACCTCCACGCCCAGCCGAGACCGGGCGAAGACTGCCGTCTGAACGTCGGCCTGGACGAGGTCGGCCAAGAGTTCGCCGCAGTGGGTGAGGGTGGAGCGCCGGGTCTGGTCCGGGTCTTCGGGTGCGGTGTCCAGCAGTGCAACGGTCATCCCAGGTCGCGGTGAGGCGTCCTGGTCCACCACGGCGACCGGCGCGCCGAGCAGTCGGCTCGCATGGGCTCCCGGCGAAGCCACGGTGGCCGAAGCGAATGCAGCGACGGGCTCAGCCCGATGGTGGGCCGCGACCCGGTTGAAGCGCCGCAGTACAGCCGCGACATGCGAGCCGAACACCCCGCGATAGGTGTGGCACTCATCGACGATGAGGTAGGCGAGCCCACGTAGAAAGCGCGACCAATGCGCGTGCCCGGGCAGGATGGCGTGGTGCAGCATGTCGGGATTGGTCAAGACGACGTTGGCATGTCGTCGGATCCAGGCACGCTCATCGGTGGGGGTGTCACCGTCGTAGACAGCCGCCCGCACCCCGGGTAGCCCGAGCGCTTCCAGGTGGGCGAGCTGGTCGGCGGCCAAGGCCTTGGTCGGGGCGATGTATAACACGGTCGCCTCCCGAAGCTGCCCGCGCATTACTGCATCCAACGCGGGCAGCCAGAACGCCAGCGACTTACCAGAAGCGGTTCCAGTGGCCAGTACGCAGTGTTGTCCGTCGTGTAACAGTGCGGCCGCCTGCTGCTGGTGCTGCCACAGCGAGGTGATTCCCTGATCCGCCAGCACCTGCGTCAACCGCGGGTCGACCCAAGCCGGCATTGCGGCCCGCCGGCAGGCCCGCGCGGGCAGCCTGCGGACGTGCGCCACCGTGGGGCGCCTCGTGCTCGCTGCCCATGCGTCGAGCAGCGCAGTCGGGTCGAAGGAAGTCATCACTGCAGACGCTACGCGGCAGCGGTGACAGGGGTTCAGTGCTGGCTGCTGTCGCCACCGGGCGCCCGGTTGGGATGAGCGGGCAGAAGTCAGGTGCCAGACGGGCGGGCGCACTGGCCAGGGCGATTCACCGGGGCGCGACAGTTCGCACCCGGGGCACTAGAGTGGGCACCCGACCCGAAGGGGGATCGATGACCGATCTGGACGTGACAAGCCATATCGACAACGGCACCACCGTCGTCGAGGTCAGCGGTGATGTCGATGTCTATTCGGCGGCCGTCCTGCGCGACGGGCTGGACCGGCTCATCGGCGCTGGGCGGACCCACTTTGTGCTTGACCTGGATGGCGTGACCTTCCTGGACTCCACCGGGATCGGTGTGCTTGTCGGCAGGCTGCGCCGGGTCCGGCTACAAGAAGGCAGCATCCACGTGGCGTGCTCGGTGCCCAAGATCCTGCGTGTCTTCTCGATCACCGGTCTGGACCAGGTATTTCCCCTGCATGAGAACGCCCCAGCCGCCATCGATGCGTGCCGGGCAGAGATGCAGCAGTCCGCGCCGGAGTGAGTTCGATGCCCCGGACTAGCCAGTTCCGGGCCCCCGGTCAAAAAGTTTTCCGCTCTCGGGAACACGATCCGTTAAGTCTGCGTTGGGCGAGGTGACTGACTGGTATGTATGCGCCCTTGCGGGTGCGTACAGGCGGCAGTTACCTTCAGAGAGTGGTCCAGCCAGGGCGCCACTGTCTCCATCTGAGCGTCTGTAGACCTTCGGGTGACAGGAGAAAAGCGGCATGGGCCTTGGTCAGAGCTCTTCCAGCGTGCGCACGCGATCGCAAACCCTGGGTTCGTCACCAGATCGCAATTGCGTAGCCGACGATGCGTCGTCCGGTCCGCCCGCTAGTGAGAGCGCCCCGGTCAGCCGGGAGGAACGCACCGAAGAACTGATGATCAAGGCGGCTGCTCTTGCCCATGACGTTGCCGCGCAACAGGCCTGCCTCGATGATGTCGTACTGCTGAACGCCCCGGTCGCTGAGGCCATCGCCAATCGCTATGCCTCGCGAGGCTTGGAATCCGATGACCTGGTCCAGGTGGCCTACCTCGGGTTGGTGAAAGCGGTCCAGGGCTACCGGGTGGGTGAAGGTCCCGGCTTCTTGGCCTACGCCGTGCCGACCATCTCGGGGGAGATCAAGCGCCACTTCCGCGACTTCGGTTGGATGGTGCGACCCCCGCGCCGCATCCAGGAGTTGCGTAGCGCGGTCGTGTCCTCATCCGCCGAACTTCAGCAGGCCCAGGGACGCCCCCCGACGCCGAGCGAGGTCGCCGCCAGTCTCGGTATCGACGTGGCGGACTTGGCCGAGGCCGAGATGGCGCGGGGCTGCTACACCGCCTTGTCATTGGACGCGCCCACCCACGACGAAGGTTCGCCCGCGCTGGGCGAGATGATCGTGGACGAGAACGACCCGTTCGGGCACATCGACAACATGGAGTTCCTCCGCCCGGCACTGGCCGCACTGAGCGAGCGGGACCGGCGAATCCTGCTGCTTCGGTTCGCGCGAGGAATGACCCAGGAGCAGATCGGCCACGAGATCGGTGTCAGCCAGATGCAGGTATCTCGCTTGCTGACGCGCATCCTCGACGGGCTACGTGAGCAGCTTGCCGATGAAGGCTTTGTCAGGGCAGGCGCGCGCTGAACTGGCCGAGGCGTGAAGACAGCGGAAAACCGGGGAGCGTCGCGTGAGTTAGGCTGACGGGCGGGCTAATTTGCCCGTTCTGTCGCCTTCGCGCAGCGCTCGTCCGATCAGCATGCCTAGGGGTTTTCATGGACGTTAAGGGCCCGGGCGCGCTCGTACCCTCAGCGGTCGACTTCGCGGAAGCCGCCCGACGGATGCGCCAACCAAACCTGCAGGCGACTGCACGACAGGCTTGCCGCTCGGCGCAAGAACTGCTCGGCTGCCCCGATGCGGTGATCTGCGTGCACCCGCGCAATGGCGAGGCTGACCCGTGGATCGGGGTTGGGGAACGAGCGCACAGGCTCACGCTCCTGCAGGTGGAATGCCACGACGGACCCCACGTGGGCGCGACTGAAGAGCAGACGGTCGTCATCGACGATGTGGCCGGGGAATCGAGATGGCCGCTGTGGTCGGCCCAGGCTGCCGCCCTGGGAGTTGCCAGCTATGCCTCCGTCCTCATCGGTGAGCGTCGTTCCCACTCAGTGTGGTTGGACCTGTACAGCGACGAACCCGGCTATTTCACCGCCCAACGAATGGAGCACGCCGGCGCTCTCGTGCTGCACGTGGCCTCGGCTTTGGAGGCTGCGTACACCGAAGAGGGGCTTCGGGATGCGGTGGAAGGGCGTCATCTCATCGGCGTCGCCCAGGGGCGTCTCATACAGCGCTACGGGCTCGAGATCGAACAGGCCTTCGCAGTGCTCAAGCGCTACTCCCAGGACAAGAACGTCAAGCTGCGGGTGCTGGCCCGGCACGTCGCCGAGACCGGAGAGCTTCCGGTGGAGAACGAGGATGGCTCCACTGCGCTCTCGTAGGCTGACCACATGAGAAGCGCGCTATTCGAAGAAGGGAACCTCGAGGTCTCCGGGGGGAGGTTCTCGCTGCAGAACCCGCAGATGCTGCGGGTGGCGCTCGGTGAGGACGTGCTGGCGGTCAAAGGATCGATGGTCGCCTACCAGGGGGCGGTGACTTTCGCGCACGAAAAGTCCGGAAGTATGGGGCGGCTGCTGAAGAAGGTCCTGACCAACGAAGACCTGCCGCTGATGCGATGCCAGGGACAGGGAGAGGTCTTCTTCGCTCACGAGGCGGGCCACGTCTATCTGGTGGAACTCGACGGAGACGGTCTGACGATCAACGGGCACAGCCTGCTTGCTTTCGATGCCGCCCTGGATTGGGACATCAAGCGGGTGCAGGGCGTGGGGATGTTCAGCGGGGGCCTGTTCAACACCGTGATCTCGGGACGCGGGGTGGTGGCGGTCAGTGCGATCGGCGCCCCGGTCGTGCTGGACACGAGCCAGCAGCCCACCTACGTCGACATCCAGTCCGCGGTGGGGTGGTCCTCTCACTTGCAGCCCCAGGTCGTCTCCAGCATGAATATGCGTTCGATGCTGCGTGGCGGCACCGGAGAAGCCTTCCAGTACGCCTTCCACGGGCCGGGGTTCGTGGTCGTTCAGCCCAGCGAAGGGCCCTCGCTCCCCAGCGCAGGTGCCGGCGGTTCGAACCGTTCCGGCGGCGGATTCCTCGAAAACCTCTTCGAGTGAGCCAGGCAGGCCGCGCCGGGGCGCTTCCGGCACTTCCCCCACCTCCACAGGTGGCCGAGGAACTGGTTCGTGGGTTGCGCGCGGACCTGCACACGCTCGGGTTCACCGTCGAAGGACTGGCCGACCTGCTGGGTCCGGCGGCCTCGGCGGCTTTGCACCGAGACCAGCTTCTGCCGGCGCGGCGGGTCCTGGCGCGTTCCCAAGCGCCGCTGGCGGCGCTGGCTGCGCTGTTCGCACTCGGCGATCAGGTGCCTGCTGACCGTCTTGACGCCGCCTTGCCCCGGGTGGGTGCTGACGGCTTGCGCGAACTGGGACTCGTGCTGGACGCGGAGCGTGCCGGGTGCGTTCGCGCTGCCTGTGATCTGCACCCTTACGGCGATGAGGAACACACCTGGTGGGTGGCCTCCGATCTGGGCGAGCTCCTCACCGGCGCTGCCCTGGACCCGGGGCACGTGCTGGGGGTGGGTGGGGCCTCGATGACGCTGGCGTCGTGGGCGCCGCGACCGCAGGTGGGGCGGGTCCTGGACCTGGGCACCGGGTGCGGGGTGCAGGCTTTGCACGCTTCGCGCCATGCCGAGCAGGTCGTGGTCACCGACGTCTCAACCCGGGCGCTGGCCTTTGCCCGGTTCAACGCCGCGATGGCCGGCCAGGTCTGGGATGTGCGAGCCGGTGACATGTTCGAACCGGTCGCTGGGGAACGCTTCGACCTCATCCTCAGCAACCCGCCGTTCGTGGTGACCCCACGGACGGCCGGTCTTCCCACCTATGAGTACCGCGATGGCGGGCGAGTGGGGGACGCCCTCGTGCAGGAGCTGGTGGCCTGCGTCGGGGACTACCTCGCGCCGGGCGGGATCGCCTGCTTCTTGGCCAACTGGGAGGTTGCGCCCGGCCAGGACTGGCGGCAGGTATGGGAATCCTGGCTGGCCGGAACCGAGCTCGACGCCTACGTGATTCAGCGGGAGATGCAGGACGTCGCTGAGTACGCCGAGATGTGGTCCCGGGACAGCGGCCAACTCCAGGGCGTAGACGGCGAACGGTGGTACTCCGCCTGGCTGGATGATTTCGAGGCACGCGGGGTGGAACGGGTCGGCTTCGGCGTCGTGGTGCTCGCCGCGCCGAGCCGTCCCCGCGCCGTCTGGCAAGACCTGGTGGAGGCCACGGGGCCGGTGGCGGCACCGATGGGTCCCTCGATCCTGGCCGCCATGCGCGCCCGCACCTGGCTGGCCGAGCACGACCAGGACGCGCTGCTGCAGGCGCGATGGAGTCTCGCCCCCGACGTCACCGAGGAAAGGCACAGTCGCCCTGGCGCTGCGGACCCCACGATGATCCTGTTGCGCCAAGGTTGCGGGTTAGGTCGCACGGTCCGGCTCGACACCGTCAGCGCCGCTTTCGTCAGCGTGTGCGACGGGGAGCTGAGCGCCCGTTCGGCCCTGGTCGCCATCGCCGCGCTGCTGGATCTGGATGCCGAAGCGGTGATCCAGGATGTGTACCCGACGCTGCGCGGCCTGGTAGCCGACGGCTTTCTCACGTTGAGTACCGGATAGGTCGAAGCGTCCCCGAGGCGTTACCGTGTGGCGAACCCCACCTCATCTGGCGGGGCAACGCAGGAGAGCGCGACGAATCCGCTGCTCTCGGGGAAGGAAGATGGACTGAGCGTGGCAGCAAGCGAACTGAAGCGGCTTGTCATCGTAGAGTCGCCAGCCAAGGCCAAGACCATTGCGGGTTACCTCGGTGCCGGTTACGAGGTGGAAGCCTCCGTCGGGCATATCCGCGACCTACCCAACCCCAGCGAATTGCCCGCCGACATGAAGAAGGGCCCGTACGGGCGTTTCGCTGTCGATGTGGACAACGGGTTCGACCCCTACTACGTCGTCGACGCCGACAAACGCAAGAAAGTCACCGAGCTCAAACGCCTGCTCAAAGACGCCGACGAACTCTTCCTGGCCACCGATGAGGACCGCGAGGGCGAGGCCATCGCGTGGCACCTGCTCGAGGTGCTCAAGCCCAAGGTGCCGGTACACCGCATGGTCTTCCACGAGATCACCAAGGAGGCGATCCAGCGGGCGGTCGGTCAGACTCGCGAGCTGGACGTGCACCTGGTCGACGCCCAAGAGACCCGGCGCATCCTGGACCGCTTGTACGGCTACGAGGTCTCCCCGGTGCTATGGCGCAAGGTGCGCCAAGGCCTGTCCGCAGGCCGGGTGCAGTCCGTGGCCACCCGGCTGGTCGTGGAGCGCGAACGGGAACGGATGGCGTTCCGGGTCGCTTCGTACTGGGACGTGACGGGCCGCTTCGATGCCGCTGGTGAGGCTTTCTCGGCCCGCCTGGCAGCTTTGGACGGTGCCCGGGTCGCCACTGGCCGTGACTTCGGCGATGACGGCCTGCTGAAGAACTCCTCCCTGGTCCACCTCGATGAGCAGGGCGCCACGGCGTTGGCCGAGGCAGCACAAGGTGCGGTTGCCAGCGTCACCGATGTGGCTGAGAAGCCCTACAGTCGCCGTCCTTCGGCGCCGTTCACCACCTCCACGTTGCAGCAGGAAGCCGGCCGCAAGCTGCGTCTGTCCAGCCGCAACGCGATGCGAGTCGCGCAGCGCCTGTACGAAAACGGCTACATCACCTACATGCGTACCGACTCCACCACGCTGAGCGATTCTGCCCTCACGGCCGCTCGCAGCCAGGCGCGTGACATGTACGGCGAGGAGTACGTGCCCGCCACCCCGCGCCGTTATGAGAAAAAGGTCAAGAACGCCCAAGAGGCGCACGAGGCGATCCGCCCGGCCGGTGACCGCTTCCGCACGCCGGCCCAGGTAGCGGGCGAACTGCGCGGTGAAGACTTCGCGCTGTACGAACTCATCTGGAAGCGCACCCTGGCCTCCCAGATGGCTGACGCCAAGGGTTCGACGGCCACCGTCAAACTCAGCGTGCCCACCTTGGGTGCCCAGATCGGCGGCAAAGCGACGCAGACGGCAGAGTTCTCCGCCAGCGGCACGGTCATCACCTTCCGCGGGTTCCTGGCCGCCTACGAGGAGGGCCGCGACGAGGAGCAGTCCGCTGTCGCTGCCGTGCGCGAGCAGGATCGGCGACTGCCGCAGCTCACCCGCGGCAACGACCTCAACGTCACCTCGGCGCAGGCTGACGGGCACGAGACGGCCCCGCCGGCCCGGTACACCGAAGCAACCTTGATCAAGGCGATGGAAGAGCTCGGCATCGGGCGACCCTCGACCTACGCCGCCACCGTCGCCACGATCCAAGACCGCGGCTATGTGGGACAGCGGGGAACCGCGTTGGTGCCGACCTGGCTGGCTTTCGCTGTGACCCGGTTGCTGGAGGAGCACTTCCCCAAGCTGGTGGACTACGAGTTCACTGCCTCGATGGAGGAAGACCTCGACGAGATCGCCCGCGGTGACCAGAAGCGTTCGGAGTGGCTGCGCCGCTTCTACTTCGGTGATGAGGCGAACTCGGCCGAAGGCCTGCGCAACCTGGTCGATCACCTCGGTGAGATCGACGCCCGCGCCATCTCCACGATCGACATCGGCGGCGGAATGGTCGTTCGGGTGGGGCGCTACGGCCCCTACGTCGAGGAAGTCGTGCCCGCTGGCGTCGACCCGGCCACCGGTGAGGTTGCGCCGGAGACGGTGGTCGGCGACGAGCCTGCCACGCCTCGACGGGCGACGATCTCCGATGAGATCGCACCCGATGAGATGACACCGGAGAAGGCCCGCGAGCTGTTGGAGACGGCCTCGGACGACGGCCGATCCCTGGGCCAGCACCCCGAGACCGGCCGCGAGATCATCGCCAAGGCAGGACGTTACGGCCCCTACGTCACCGAGGTGCTCAGCGACGAAGAAGCCGCGCTGAAGGGCAAGAACAAGATCAAGCCCAAGACGGCCAGCCTCTTCAGCGACATGGAGCTGTCCTCCATCGAACTCGACACGGCGGTGAAACTGCTCAGCCTGCCCCGCACCGTCGGACAGGACGCCGAGGGCATCCCGATCACCGCGCAGAACGGGCGGTATGGCCCGTACCTGAAAAAGGGCACCGACTCCCGCTCGTTGACGAGTGAGGCGCAGATCTTCGACATCACCCTCGAGGAAGCGCTGGCGATCTACGCCCAGCCCAAGCAACGCGGCCGGGCAGCTGCCAAGCCGCCGCTGGCAGAGCTGGGGGAGGACCCGGTGAGCGGTCGCCCGGTAGTGGTCAAGGACGGCAGGTTCGGCCCGTACGTCACCGATGGGGAGACGAACGCGACCCTGCGCCGCGACGACGACCCGGAGACGATCACCGCGGCTCGCGGCTTCGAACTGCTGGCCGAGAAGCGAGCCAAAGGCCCGACCACGCGCCGCAAGAGCACGGCCAAGAAGAGCACCGCGAAGAAGAGCACAGCCAAGAAGAGCACCGCGAAGAAGAGCACCACCAAGAAGAGCACTGCCACCAAGAGTGCGGGAACCAAGACGGCTGGCGCCAAGAAGAGCACTGCGACCACCACGGTTGAGTGAACCCGGTTCAGCGCCGCAGCGGACAGCTGCGGCGCTGAACCGCGCGCAGGCAGTTGCCGCGGTTGCAGCGCCAGTGGCCCGTCCCGACTGGGAAGATGCGGCCATGACGATCTCATGCAGCGGTCTGTACCGGTACCCGGTCAAAGCCGTAGGCGGCGAGGCGCTGCGCAGCGTCGCCGTCACCGCCCGCGGGCTCGAAGGCGATCGCGCCTGGGCCGTGCACGAGGCAGACGGTCGGTTGGCAACCGGAAAGAACGGACGCCGGTTTCGGCGCCGCGACGCCTTGTTCGAATTGCGTGCCAGCACCCGCGGCGATGAGGTGCATGTCGTGGGCCCCGGTGACAGCTCCTATCTGGCCGGAGGCCCCGAAACCGATACGGCGCTCAGCGCTCTGCTGGGGGCGCCGGTGGGGTTGCGCCGCGAAGAGGACGGCAGCCACTTCGACGACAGCCCGGTCAGTCTCGTGGGCAGCGCATCGCTGCGCGCCGCCGCGCAGCTGCTCGGCCAAGACGAACCGCTGGCCCCCACCCGGATACGGGCCAACCTCGTCCTGGACACCGTGGAGCCTTACGCGGAGGAGGGTTGGCTCGGCCGCCGCCTCGGCTTGGGTTCGGCGGTGTTCGTGGCCACAGAACCCATCGTGCGCTGCCGCATGGTCGACATCGCCCAGGTGGGGCTGCCCGCCCAGGCCGGGCTGTTGCGAGCGCTGGGCCAGCACCGCCAAACCTGCCTGGCGATCTACCTGCGGGTTCAACGGCCTGGCCACGTGCAGGTCGGCGACCAGTTACGGCTGCTGTAGGTGCGCGTGCCACTGAGGGGTCGGTGAATCACCGCTGCTACCAACGCAGCCCTAATCAGTACGTCTGACTTGCTCAAGGCGGGGGAGGCCGGTGCCGATCAGAAGCCTGGATGAAAGGGCCGTCAGGCCACCGAACAACCACGAAGGTATTCAGACATGGACGTCGCTGCACTCGCGCAAACTATTCTCAGCAGCCGGACCGCCGCCGCCTATCAGGACGCGCAGGTCTCCCTGCTGAAGAAGTCGATGGACACCCAACAGGCGGCCGCCTCCAAACTGATCGAGAGCATGTCCCTGCCGCTGGCCAGCGAAGGACCGCTGGGTACTCAGGTGAACACCTACGCCTGATCACGTGGACTGCCGTAGCGTGGCGGGGTGAACCTCGAACTTGAGTCCGCTGGTATCCCTGCTTGGTACGCCCCGCTGGTCGAGGCGGGTTCACCGCTGACGATCGCGCAGCTTGGGCAGAGCCTGGATGGGTTCATCGCTTCACGTACCGGGGACGCCTGTTACGTCACCGGCCCTCAAGACCGCTGCCATCTGCATCAGCTTCGTTCGCTGGTGGACGCGGTCGTGGTGGGTGGCGCCACCGTCACGATGGATAACTCACGCCTGACTGTGCGGGCCGTCCAGGGTCGCCACCCGGTGCGGGTCGTCCTGGACCCTCGCGGCAGGATCCCCGCGGACTCGCACGTGCTCACCGACCCGATCGCTCCTACCCTTTGGATCGTCGGTTCCCGCGCCCCCGAGCCGGGCCCGTTGGCCGCCCACGTGGATGTGGTGCGGCTTCCGGTCCGTGACGTTCTGCCGCCGCAACTGGTCCTGGAGGCATTGCACAGCCGGGGTTTGCAGCGCGTTCTCGTTGAGGGTGGAGGCCGGCTGGTGTCCGCGTTCGTCTCGGCCAGGCTCATCGATCGGCTTTACGTCACCACGGCCCCGCTGCTCATCGGCGACGGGGTGCCGGGCCTGCGGTTCACCGGAGCCGACGCGCTCGCCGATGCCTTGCGCGGGCCCTCACGGCGCTTGATGCTCGGCGATGACGTCTGCACCGAGATCGTGTTGACGCCCTGAGACGAACAGCCCGCACACCCCCGGCAGCACCGAGACCAGCGCGAGCAACCCGTAGGCGATCGACACGCCCAAACCTGTAGCTCCGCCGACACCGGCCATCTCGGCAGCGTAGGCAGCAGCCCCTTCGCGCGGGCCCCAACCTCCGAGGTTGATCGGCACCGACATACCGCCGAGCGCGACGCACCCGACCTGGAAGGCGGTCTGTCCCGGCCCCAGAAGCCCGGTCGAGGACGCCGCCAGCAGGAACATCGTCAGGTAGATCGCCCAGCCGAGCACGGACAGGGCAAGCACACTAGCCACCGCCTGTCCCGAGAGCCGCCGCAGAGACGGGATTGCCGCAGCCAGCGCCAGCACCGCTATCCCGGCGACGATCCACGGCAGCGCGCCGCCCGGAGTGAACCGGAACAGGGTCGCAGCTGCGGCGCCGACCACGACGGCGGTACCGCACAGCCGTTCTCCCAGCACCGAACCCAGACTGCTCTGCCACGGCTGACCGGCCCGTCCGCGGCGCACCGCGCGCAGCGCGTCACCGGCCAGACCTCCGGGAAGCACCGCGTTGAGGAAGGCTGCCTCGTAACAGCGCAGCACCGCAGAGCGCACACTCATCGTGTCGCCCAGACCGGCGGCGACCACGCGCCAGCGCAGCCCGGCCACCGTCGCCCCGCCTGCCCCCAATGCCAGGGAGGCCAGGATCGTGACCGGGTTCAGGACGCGAGCGGCCACGCCCAGATCGACCGAGCCGAAGCGGCGCCACAGCAGGGCGAACAGCAGCGCCACGGCGAGGCTTTGCGCGATCCCAGAGATGACCGCGCGCGAGTTCATCGGTCCTTGGCGTCGTTCGCGTGGGCCGGCAGCACCAGGAGGTCTTCGTGATCGACCACCAGGGCCAGGGTGCCGGCACGTGCTTGTTTCAGACGGCGCCGCAGCCACGCGGTGGCGACATCCTCCAGTTCGGGGCGCACTTCCAGTGCGGCTGTGACCCGGTCGGTGAGGAAGCGTTCGATGAGGGCTTCGTGGTGGGCGGCCAGCCGCCAGGGGGTGTGCGCGCGCACCACCTCAGCCCCCAGCTCCTCGCACCGCGCAGCCAAGTGCCGGGCCGCGTCCGGTCCGGCCAGGTCGTTGCGTCCCTGATGGGCGTCGAAGGCGGACTGGATCTGGGGGTCTACCTCGTCGGCGGGGGCGTAGCTGACCCCGCCGGTCACGGTGAGGCTGAGCAGCGCCGGGGTGCGGGTCTGGATGAGGACGTCGGCAAGGTCGTCCAGTTGCTCATAGCTCAACAGATCCAGCAACGCCGAGCAGGTCACGACGCGCGCCTGGTCCTGGTCCTGGTCCAGCAGTTCAGGCAGGTGGGAGACCTCAGCGACGACGCGCTGGCCGGATCCCTGCATCGGGTGGTGCAGCAGGTCCGGGTCGTGGTCGACCAGGGTCCAGGTGGCCGGGAAGGGCAGCCGGGGCGCCAGCCAGCTCTGGTTGGCGCCGGTGCCCGCACCCAGGTCGATCACGTGCACGCTGTGGCGGCGGCTGGCTTGCGGGCTCGCCTGCAGGTGACGCCACAGCCGGGTCAGGAGTCGCTGCGTGCCTTCGCGGGCGCCCTCGTCGGCTTCCCGGCGCAGCGCCAGCCAGTCGGCGGCGATCGGACGCACGGGGTGTTCGGGGTCGATCACGCGAGCTCCTTCTGCAGGTCAAGAGCAGTCTGGTGCCACGGGTGGAGCCGGTCTCGACGAACGAGCGCGCGGTCACGCCATCTGGCACGGGTCTGCGGGTTTACCAGCCAGTCTCGCAGGGCGGCGGCGATGTCGCCGCTTGCTCGGCAATCGACGGCGAGGCCGGGGGCGCCGGCCGGGTCATCGCCGTGGAATGCTTCCACGGCTCCGGTGCCGTCCGCGACCAGCGTCGGGATGCCGTGGGCGTGAGCTTCGGTGATCACCATGCCGAAGGTCTCTGCCAGGGAGGGCAGGACGAGCAGGTCGGTGCGGGCCCACTCCTGCTCCAGGGCGGCCCCGGTGAGGGCCCCGGGCATTCGGACCCGCCCGGGCGGTGTCGCCTGCAGCACCGCCGCCAGCTCGCGGGCCTCCCTGGGGTCGCCCGAGGGTGGGCCGACGAACGCCGCCGACCAGTCCAGGTCGGTGAGGTCGGCCAACGCCCGCACCAGGGTGGCGTGGTTCTTGCGGGGGGTCAACGAGGACAGCACGAGCAGGTGCGGCGGGTCGCTGCCGACGGCCACGGGGGCGATGTCGACGCCGGGCACGGCCACGGCGGCTCGGACGCCGTAGCGGCGCCATAAGTCGCGGGCGGCCCAGTTGCTCGTGGCCACGACCCGGGAGGCGGCAGTCAGTGCGCGGCGTTCCCACCGGGCCAGGTCGTGGGGCTCTTGCGCGCCGAGCCCGACCTCGGCAGGCAGCGGCAGGTGCACCAGCAGCACCACCGTTCGCCCTGCCGCGGTTGCCTGCTCGATCTGGGCGGGGCAGCAGCATCCGATCAGCCCGTCCAGCAAGGTGAGTTCGGCTTCGCTCAGGGCGGCCGCCAGGCGCTGCCTGGCGGCATCGTCCGGGCGCGGCCAGGCCCCCTCCAACTCGAGCACGTCGATAGGGTTGCCGAGTTCGCGTAGGGCCCGGGCCACCCGAGCGTTGTAGCGGTGTCCTCCGCTGGGTGTGGCGGCCCGGGGGAGGACGAATCGGCTCACGCTCCGGTGAGGTCGTGGGTGTAGGAGGCCCAGGCGTCGGGGTTCTCGCGCAGCAGCACCTGCACACTGGCGAAGGGGGCGGTGTCGATGTTTTCCACGAGTCGCTGCGCGATGTGCGCGGCGACCACCTCGGTCGTGGAGAGTCGCCCGGCGAAAGCGGGATGCTCGTCGAGGTTGCGGTAATCCAGGTCGTCCAGCACCGCGCGCAATGCGGTGGTGGCGGCGCCGATGTCGATGACGACGCCGTGCTCGTCGAGGTCGGGGCGATTCCAGGTCACCTCGACCACGAACGTGGCGCCGTGCAGTCCTTGGGCGGGGCCGAAGAACGGGTCGGGCAGGCTGTGGGCGATCATCACGTGGTCGCGGACGGTCAGGGTGTACATGGTTCTCCTTTGATCAGGGGTAGCTGACGATGTGGCACACGGCAGCGGCGCGCCCGGTGGCTACCGCGTCCATGACGGTCGGCAGCTCGTCGAAGGGCACCGGGCCGGTGAGCAGCGCGTCGAATGTCGGGTCGGCCAGCGCCGCCACGGCGGTCGCCATTCGCTCGGCGTGGGTGCGGCGGGCACGACGCGCCGCGCTGACGGCCCCGACCTGGCTGGAGCGGATCCGCAGTCGGCGAGCGTGGAAATCGGCCCCGAGCGGCACCCGGGGCGCGGCGGTGCCGTACCAGGACATCTCGATGAGTTCGCCCTCGTCGCCGAGCAGTTCCAGGCCGCGCGCCAAGCCCTCCTCATGGGCGGAGCAATGGAAGACGAGGTCACAACCCGCGGTGGCTTCCTGCGGCGGCGCCCACGCGACGTCCAAGGCTGCGGCCAACTGCGAACGTTGCGGATCGGGGTCGATGAGTTCCAGCCGTTGCAGGGGAAAGCGGCGCAGCAGCGCGGCCAGCGTCCCGCCGATCATTCCCGCCCCGACCACCGCGATGCGATCGCCGAACCTGGGCCCGGCATCCCAGAGGGCGTTGATCGCTGTTTCGGCGGCACCGGCCAGGATGGCCCGCTCGCTGGGCACCTCGTCGGGGATGAGCGTGAGCGCGCTGGTCGGCACCACGTAGCAGTCGGCGTGTGGGTACAGGCAGAAGACCCGTTTCCCCTGCAGCTGCGCCGGACCCTGTTCCACGACCCCGACCGATAGGTAGCCGTAGTGCACCGGGCCGGGCAGTTCCCCTTGCTGGAAGGGGGCTCGCATGAGTTCGCGCACCTCCGGCGGCACCAGACCCCGGTGCACGAGCGACTCGGTGCCGCGGCTGATCCCCGAGAACAGGGTGCGGACCAGGGCTTGCCCCTCGCCGGGTGGGTCCAGGGTGGCGGTGCGTATCTCGCCCTGCCCCGGCTGGGTGGTCCAATAGGATCGACTCTCCATGAGGGCGATTCTGTCGGTAGGACGCATCGCATGCGCGGTGGAAGAACCGGAACGTGCCGCGCCGCTGCGTGACGCCGCTCTCACTGCCGTTTTTGCCCTGGTGCTGTGCGGCGGTTTGGCGCTGACCTACGGCCCGCCCGGCCGGTTGGGGCTGCTCACGCTGGCTCTGGGCTTGCTGCTGCCTGCGGGGGCGATCACCGCGGTCCTGCTGCGTCGGCCGCGTAGTTGCAGTCCGGCCGATCAAGTCACGCTGGCGCGTGCGGCGGTCGCCGGTGGCTGCGCCACTTTGTTCGCCGGGGCGTTGCTGGCGGGAACCCCCGTCCTGACTTGGCAGCTGTTCGTGCTGGGAGTGACAGCGCTGGTGTTGGACGCGGTCGACGGGCTGGTGGCGCGGGCCACCGGCACGTCCTCGGCGGCGGGGGCACGTTTCGATATGGAGACCGACGCCGCCGTCCTGCTGGTGCTCTCGGTTGTCATCTCGGTGGCGCTGGTTCCGTGGGCGTGGCTGATCGGGGCGATGCGCTACGTATTCGCCGGTGTCGCGGCCGTGCATCCGCCCTGGCGTGCGCCGCTGCCGCCGCGGCCCTCGCGACAGGTGATCGCCGCCGGGGCGGGGGTGGCGATCGGGATCGCGCTGGCGCCGGTGGTCGACGCAGAGATCGCACGGGTGGTGTTGGGGGCGGCGGTCGCGGCGCTGCTGTATTCCTTCGGCCGGGATGTGCTGGATCTGGAACGGCGCGCCCGGCGGCGGTGAGCAGGACGTGGCCCGCCGGCACGTCCAGTATGGGCGGCGGCAAACAGGCCCCGTTCGTCTGGCTTAGGCTCGCGGTGTGAGTCAGGTCGAGGACAAGCGAGACAACCCGGCAGCGGGCCGAGCGGAGGCCGCAGGCCCGCCGGAGCAGCTACCTCACGTCGAGTCACCCGCGGGCGTCGACCAGGCGGGGGCTGCGGGCGCTGCCGGGGTGTTCATCGCCTTCGAGGGTGGGGACGGGGCTGGGAAGTCGACCCAGCTGCAGGCGCTGGTGTCGTGGCTGCGCACCCAGGGCCGTGAGGTGGTCGCCACCCGCGAACCCGGTGGCACCGAACTGGGCTGCACCATCAGAGATCTGCTGCTTCACGGCGGGGAGGTCGCGGCGCGCGCCGAGGCGTTGTTGTTCGCGGCGGACCGTGCCCAGCATGTGGCGACGCTGGTGCGCCCGGCGCTGCAGCGTGGGGCGGTCGTGGTGACGGACCGCTACATCGACTCCTCAGTGGCCTATCAGGGGGCGGGGCGTGCGCTCGCGCCCCAGGAGATCCTGGATCTGTCGCACTGGGCCACCCGCGGGCTGGTGCCGGACCTGACGGTGTTGCTCGACGTGGATCCGGACACCGGCCGTGCTCGCCGCAGCGGGGATGACCGGATGGAGGCTGCCGGCGGCGAATTTCACGCCAGGGTGCGCGCGCACTTCGTGTCCCTGGCCCAGGCGCATCCGCAGCGCTATCTGGTCCTGGACGCCGGTGCGGCGCCCGAAAGCATCGCGCAGGCGGTGCGCGAGCGGGTCCAGGAGTTACTCGGGAAGCGCTCGGGAGCGGGCGCCGAGCAGTCTCCCGGTGGGCCGGGGATGCCCTGATGAGTGTGTGGGACGACTTGGTCGGCCAATCTCAAACGGTCGCCACTCTGTCGCGGGCGGCCGGCAACCCGGCCGCAATGACCCACGCCTGGCTGTTGACCGGGCCGCCGGGTTCTGGACGTTCCAACGCCGCCCGCGCTTTCGCCGCAGCGCTCAACTGCGCCGAGCAGGGGTGCGGGCACTGCCGCGAGTGCCGCACCAGCCTGGACGGTACCCACGCAGACGTCACCGTGGTGGCCACCGAAGGGTTGTCGATCCGGGTCGAGGATGCGCGACGGCTGGTAACGGAAGCTTCGCACCGCCCCTCGGTGGGGCAGTGGCGGATAGTCATCATCGAAGACGCCGACCGGCTCACCGAACGGGCCGCGGACGCCTTGCTGAAGGCGCTGGAGGAGCCGGTGACCCGCACAGTCTGGGTGTTGTGTGCGCCGTCGCTGGAAGACGTCATCATCACCATCCGCAGCCGCAGCCGTCATGTGCGCTTGCGCACGCCACCTGCGGATGCGGTCGCGGACCTGCTGGTCCGCCGCGACGGTATCGACCCGGCGATGGCGATGTACGCGGCCCGGGCCGCGCAGAGCCACATCGGACTGGCGCGGCGACTGGCTCGCGATGAGGGAGCGCGTATCCGCCGCCGAGACGTCGTGCGAATGAGTGGACGCATCCACACCGTGCCGGACGCCATCGGCGCCGCCGCAGACCTGGCCGCCATCTCCACCGAGGAGTCGACGGCTTCCACCGGTGAGCGCGACGCCGCCGAGCGGGCGCGGCTGCTGGAGACCCTGGGGGCTGACCCCGGCGCCCGCACGCAACCGCCGCACATCCGTTCTCAGCTCGCCTCGCTGGAGAAGGAGCAGAAGGCGCGTGCCACCAGGCTCGCCCGCGACGTCGTCGACCGCTCGTTGATCGACTTGCTCTCGATCTACCGAGACGCGCTCGTCATGCGTTTCGGGGCCCCGATCGATCTGGTGAACGAGGGGTTGCGCTCGGACGTGGAGTCGTTGGCTCGGGCGATGAACCCTGAAGAGCTGCTGGCGGCGATGACCGCGATCGGCACCGCCCGGGAAAGAATTGACGCCAACGTGCCGCTGCTGTTGGCCTTGGAGGCGATGGCTGTTTCGTTGCGTCTTCCGCGTCGTTGAGCCGGTAACCAGTACCCCGGATGTGCCGTACCCGGCAAGGGTCTGTGACCTCGTGGGTCCGGGCGAAGTGGGTGCTGGTCAGCGCTGGCAGGTACCGTTACGCGCTAGATGCACCGCTCCTTCGGCGGGGCGGGTGTGAAGGAGGAACCGGTGCAGGTACGCGGGATCAAAGCGCTTCAAGCGGCGATGGCGAGTCTGATTCTGATGACGGGAACCGCAGGATGCACGGTGCCGCCGCCGAACAAGGCAGCCCCGGCACCCGGGGCACTGGCGGCGACCCAGCCGCCGGAGGGCCAAGAGGATCTGGCGCGGTTCTACGAGCAGAAGCTGGACTTCACCGAGTGCGGCGACGCCGGGGAGAGCAAGGCCTCCTGTGCCTGGCTCGAGGTTCCGATGGACTACGACAAGCCCGACGGCGAGACGGTGAAGCTACGGGTGTTGCGGGTCCAGGCCCGCGGGGGCAAAGCGAAGAAGAGCCTGCTGGTGAACCCGGGCGGCCCGGGGGGCAGCGCGGTGGAGTACGCCCGCGCCGCCGACTTCATCGTCTCCCCGAAGATCCGTCGCTCGTTCGATGTGGTCGGTTTCGACCCGCGCGGTGTCGGCGAATCCTCGCCGATCGTGTGCGTCGGCCCGCGTGAGGTCGACGCGATGATCGCTACCGACCCCACGCCTGATGACGCTGAAGAGTTGGACGCGCTACGGGCCAACGCCGAGGAGTTCGGGAAGGCCTGCCAGGAGAAGTACCCCGAACTGCTCGAACATGTCTCCACAGTGGACGCCGCTAAAGACATGGATGTACTGCGGGCGGCGTTGGGGCAGGCCAAGCTGAGCTACCTCGGCAAGTCCTACGGCACCTTCCTCGGGGCCACCTATGCCGGTCTCTTCCCCTCGCGGGTCGGGTCGATGGTGCTGGACGGGGCGATCGCGCCCGACCTGAGCAACGAGGAGATGAACCTCGGACAGGCGGTCGGTTTCGAGACCGCCACCCGCGCCTATGTGCGCGCCTGCATCAGCGACGGAGACTGCCCCCTCGGCAACGATGTCGAAGAGGGCATGAAGCAGCTGCGGCAGCTTCTGAAGGACATCGATGAGCGCCCGCTGCTGGTGGATGAGGACGTGCGGGTCACGAAGCTGACCGAGGGATGGGCCAGCACCGGGTTGGCGCGTGCCATGTATGAGCAGGAGCTGTGGGGCGGGCTCACCGATGCGTTGCGGGAAGCCAAGGAAGGCAACGGCGATCTGCTGTTCGCGATGGCTCGCGAGTACGCCGACCGTGACGAACAAGGCAAGTACGCCGGTAACATCATGCAGGTGATCTCGGCGGTGAACTGCTTGGATCGTCCGGCCACCAGGCCCAGCGACAAGGAGTTGGAAGCGCGCGTCGAGGAGTTCCGCAAGGCTGCTCCGACCTGGGGCCCTTCGATGGCGTTGGGTTCCTCGACCTGTGAGACCTGGCCGGTGAAGTCGCCCTATAAGCCGGAGAAGATCACTGCGGCCGGTGCCGGACCGATCGTGGTCGTCGGCACCACTCGCGACCCGGCCACCCCCTACGAGTGGGCGCAGCGCCTGGCTGACCAGCTGGAATCCGGTCGCCTCATCACCTTCGACGGTGACGGCCACACGGCGTACATGCGTAGCAACGCCTGCGTCGACAACGCGGTGGACGCCTACCTGAGCAGCGGCAAAGCCCCCAAGGATGGGCTGGCCTGCTGAGGAAGCGATTTTGGGAACTGCCCTGGCGCCTGCGTATACTTGACAGGCACGCAATCGCGGCGTGCATGCCGCTTTAGCTCAGTCGGCCAGAGCGATTCACTCGTAATGAATAGGTCGTCGGTTCGATTCCGACAAGCGGCTCAGGCAAGGCCCTCCACTTCGGTGGGGGGCCTTTTCTGGTGCGCCGATCTTCTCGCGCCGCCAATTGGCAGTGACGGCTCGCGGGCAGAGTTGCGGGGGCTTAGGCGCGGGGGTTGCGGGCTTCGTCCTGGGTCAGGATTCGTTCGAAGCGGGTGCCTGGTTCGATGACGATGACGTCGGAGCCGGTGGGGACGCCGTGTTCGCGGAAAGCGGCCAAGACTCGGGCGATGACTTCGTGGGTGGCTTCGCGGGTCTCCAGCTGGGTGGCTCCGGACCAGAACCGCAACTCGATATGCACCGTGGTGGTGCCGATCTCGGTCAGCAGCGCTCGCGGAGCAGGAGTGTCCATCACCAGCGGTTCGTCCAGCATCGCCTGCTCAGCCACCTGGCACGCACGGCGAAGGTCCGTGGCGTCGTCCACATCCAAGCCGACGCTCGTACGCACCTGCTCGAACCCGGTCTGCACCGTCACCATCTGCGAATGCAGCACCGCGTTCGGGATCAGCACCAGACGACCGTCGAAGGTGCGGATCGCGCTGGAGGTCAATCCCATCGAGACGATCGTGCCCCGATGATCCCCCACACTCACCTGATCGCCCACCCGGAAACGGTCCCGGGCCAGCAGCACGATCCCGGCGAACATATTGCCCAGGACTGTTTGAAAAGCGATACCGGCAGCGATGGAGACAACACCGACACCGCCGAGGATGTCCACCGGTTTCACGCTGGGGAACATGATCGTCAAACCAGCCAGGATGCCTACCGCGACGACCAGCCAGGCAGCCAAGCGGCCGAAGACAGCCGCTGAAGCCGGACCACGACCCCGCCACAACAACAGGTGGCGCACCGCGAAACGAGCGATGAGAGAAAGGACGACACCGGCTGCCACCGCCGAAAGCCCCAAGCCTGCGCCCGCCCATGTGACCGGGGGAAGATCCACTGTGATCATCCGACACTCTCCAATGGGCCGTCGACGTCCTGGCGAACCCGACGGATTGCCGGGAGATAACGCTGCAGAGAAACATCCTCCAGGTCATCCAGCATGACCCGAAGCCGCCGCGGAACCTGCAACGAACCCTTGCCATAGTGGTTGATCTCGGCCACCGCCAAATCGATGAGATCTTCGATCGACTGCGGCGGATGAACGACCCGGACGTTACCGTCCTCATCGGCGATGAACGAGCTCGGGGTTGTGCGACCCACCAGGCAGCGCAGGACGCGGTGCAATTCATTGATGCACTGCACAGCCGTGGTCGGGTCGTTGATACCCGGGGAGAGCGCGCGCTCGGCAATATCGACAAGCTGGCGGATACCGAAGGCGACGTCCTGCCACATCTGCCGCTCTGCGCCCAGACCGATGAAACCGTAGAGCTTTTCCTGCTCATCCTGGTCCAACTCACTGATTCCCCACAACCGCATCAGCTTCTGACCTTCGGCCAGGAACATTCCCACCGGACGATCGACGGTGATGACGATGTCGCGTTCCTTGGCGAAACCGGTGAGCCGGTCATAGTCGATATAGGTGATCTGACCATGCCGTTTGCTGGTGCTCACCTCGACCCGGGGAGTGTCCGGGGGTGGGGACCAGGTGGGTCCGGCAATCGAAGAGCCATCGGCCGTTTCGGGATACATCTTGTCCGCAAGGGCCAGGGTGTGATCGCCGATCCCGGAGATGACCTCACAGACCTGGATCGAGTTCGTGATGTGGTGGATGAAGGCCAGGAAACACCCGACACTGCACAACACCAGGACGAAGGCGATCGTGACCGAAAGTTGCGGCACGAAGGTGGCGGTGTCGCCGAAATCCCCCATCACCGAGCGGGTGACGGTCAACGCGAAGACGAAACTGGCGGTGAAGACACCCAGCGTCGCCTGGGTGATCCGGCTGTCCAGGAAGGAGCCCAATACTCGCGGGGTGAATTGGCTGCTCGCCAACTGCAGGGTCACCATGGTGATCGAGAACACCAGACCGGTCATTGAGATCATGCCGGTGGCGATGGTTCCGAGCAGGCCGCGCGCCCCCTCCGGGCCGCCTTGGAAGACGTACGGAATCGTGGGCGTCAGCCAGGATTCCAACCACGGGATGATGATTCCTGCCGCCACGGCCGCCACCACGCTGGCGACCGGGATAGCCCAGAACGGCATCCACATCTTGGTCCACCACGAAGAGCCCTCCACCTTGGGAGTTCTGCCCCCTGCGCGGGTGCTGGTCTCTCTCGGGTTCACTACCGCACCTCGTTCGGGCGTAGACAATCGGGCAGGGCGGATGCTTTCTTGCTGCCGTTCACTGTTCCATCGTCCTCGACCGGGCCCACGACGCCAATCCGGGACTGCCATAACCGCCCCGAAAGGTGCGGGGCCGGCGCCGGGAAACCCCATCCAGACGCTTGCGCGGCTGCGCGATAGCTGCGTTGGGGGCAGGTAGGAAAGGACGACTGTGACCACGCCCACAGATGTCTGTCAGTCTTGGGGTGCCCGGCGGGCAGCGACGATGGGGCCGCATCACGTCGGTACGCGCGTCATTGACAGCCCTTCAGCGAGAGCAAGGAGGCCCCCGTGCCGGAATGCGTCGAGGTCGTCATCACCGGTCCAACCCCTGAATGGGCAGAAGACCTTGCACAACTCCTCGTCGAGGAGCGCCTTGCAGCCTGCGTGCACATCGTGCCCGAGATGCGCTCGGTCTACCGGTGGGAGGAAGAGATCAATGACGACCCGGAAACCCGCTTGAACGTGCATACCCGCGCCGAGCTCGTCCCGGCGCTGACCGATCGGGTGTGCGCACTGCATTCCTATGACGTGCCATGCGTGATGGCACTGCCCATCGTCGGCGGGCTGCCCAGCTATCTGCAATGGGTCATCGACAACACCCGCGACGCCTGAACTGTGCCCACGCGTTCAAGCCCCGGCAGGACCGGGGCTTGAAACGGTTACCGCGACAATCTCAATGCGCGTGCGGCGAAGGCCAACGGCTCGTCGTGACACCGTTGTCCACGGCGCGCTGCACTGCCTCTTCGATGATCCGCTCGGCGGTCTCTTTACCGGCCCAGTGGGCGCCGACGACGGACTTGCCCGGCTCGAGGTCCTTATAGGTCTCGAAGAAGTGCTGAATCTCGAGACGGTCGAACTCGCTGACGTCTTCAAGGGCCTGCATGTGCTCTACCCGAGGGTCCTTGGCGGGGACGCACAGGATCTTGTCGTCACCGCCGGCCTCATCACGCATGTGGAACATGCCGATGGCGCGGCACTCGATGAGCACGCCAGGGAAGGTGGGGGAGTCCAGCAGCACGAGTGCGTCCAGCGGGTCGCCGTCTTCACCCAGGGTGTCCTCGATGTAACCGTAATCACTCGGGTACTGGGTGGAGGTGAAGAGCATCCGGTCGAGTCGAATACGTCCCGTCGCATGATCGACCTCGTACTTGTTGCGCTGGCCCTTGGGGATTTCGACGGTGACGTCGAAGTACTTGGGCTGGGCAGCCTCGTTGCTGGTCATCCGAGCGGGCCTCCTTGAAAGTGACACGTAAACTCAAACGACAGCATGTCACGAGGAGCCGGTGCAGGTGGGCGGACCGAGCGGGGAAACGGGGAGAGGTTGAACAGGCGCGCATCCGTTGCGGCCGTTGTCGCGGCTCTGGTCGCCGGATACGGCGCGGCAGACGTGGCCGACCTCGTACCCGGTGTCCTGACCCGGGCGCCTGCCCCAGCCGCCGCGCCGAACCGGTCGGCGCCGCCGCCGTCCGACGACCAGAGCCAGACACCGGCGCCGCAACCACTGGCAGATCTCGACCCGTCAGCGCCGACGCCCAGCACACAAGGTCTGGCCGCAGCCGTAGCCGGCCCGTTACGCGACCCGGCGCTGGCCGGGGGGATCGGGCTGGACATCCGCGACGGGCTCAGCGGCGCCTCGCTGCTGTCGGTGGACGCCGAACGTCCTCGCGTGCCGGCCTCCACCGCCAAGTTGCTCACCGCCGCAGCGGTCGCGCACGGCGGCGATCTGAATTCGCGCCTGTTCACCCGAACCGTCGGCTCACCCGGCGTGATCACCTTGGTCGCCGGTGGGGACACGCTGCTGGCCCCCGGCGCCGGAGACCCGGGGGCCACCGCCGGTCACGCCGGGCTCGAAGATCTCGCCGCTGCCAGCGCCCGAGCACTGACACAGGCCGGGACCAGCACGGTTCGGCTCCACCTGGACGACACCTACGCTCGCGGGCCGCTGGCCGCCTCGGGCTGGGGAACCGGGGACCTGCGAAGCGGTTTCACCGGGCCCGTCGTAATGCTGGGGATGACGACACAGCGGTCGCTGCCCGGGCACCCTGCGCCGGCGGACCCCCCGCTGGCGACGGCAGCGGCCTTCACCCAAGCGTTGCGCAGGCACGGGGTCACGGTTCAGGGGCCGCCCACCCGCGAGGCCGCGCCTGCGGACGGGGTCGAACTGGCCCGGGTGGAATCGGCGCCGCTGCGGGACGTGCTCGGGTTGGCGTTGCTGGAATCGGACAACGCGCTGACGGAGATCGTGGCGCGAAGCACCGCCGTGCAGGCCGGAACGCAACCCACCTTCCCGGCTGTCGCGGGGTGGGTGCGCGAGCAACTCGGGGCGCTCGGTGTTCCCTTGACCGGGGTCACCCTCAGCGACGCCTCCGGACTTTCCCGCAGCACCAAGGTCCCGACCCGGGCCGTCGCTGATGTCGTCTCGCTCGCGGCCTCGGCTCGGGCGCCGGCGCTGGCCGCAGTCCTGGATCAACTTCCGGTCGCCGGGCTCACCGGCACGTTGGCCTCCCGCTACCTCAGCGTCCCGACGCAACCGGCTGCCGGGGTGGCCCGGGCCAAGACGGGCACCCTGACCGGGGTCACTTCCCTCGGCGGGACCGTGGTGGATCGGGATGGGCGGCTGCTTGTCTATGCGTTGATCGCTGACGGGGTGACGCCGCAGGGAACGCTGGAGGCACGCGCGGCGTTGGACCGCGTGGTCGCCGCGCTGGCCGAGTGCGGCTGCCAGACGCCGACGAGGGGAACTCCATGACGAACGAGCCGACGACGCACTCTGCTGAGATGACGCTTTCTGAGCAGCCCGCTCGCTCCTTCATCGACTGGGACTTCGCGCGGGCGACCGCCCGCCGACTCGCCCCTCCCGGCCCGAAGATCTCTGCCCAAGAAGCGCGCGCGGCCGTTGATGAGTTGCGGGCGGCGGCAGCCCGGGCGCACGGCCCGGTTGCCGAAACGGCCCGCCTGCACACCCCGCCGGACACTCCGGACGCGCTCGTCGTGGACCGTCCGACCTGGGTTGACGTGAATATCAGCTCCTTCAGCGGCCTGATGGACCCGGTCGTGGCGAAGCTGCTGGAGCGTCCCGGGCGGCCGATGCCGCAGGCGATGCGCTTCGTCGGCGGCAAGGCCACCGGCACCGAGGTGGGCACCCTGCTGTCATTCCTGTCGACCAAGGTCTTGGGCCAGTACGACATCGCTCCCGGCCGCCCCGCGCAGTACGCCCGGCTGCTGCTGGTGGCGCCCAATGTGGTCGAGGTGGAGCGTGAGCTGGGGCTCAACCCGAGTGACTTCCGGTTGTGGGTATGCCTGCACGAAGAGACGCACCGGGTGCAGTTCACCGCCAACCCGTGGCTGCGCGATCACATGGCCCAGGCCAGCCGGAGCGTGCTGAGCGAACTGGCGCCTGACATGGACACCCTCACCGAGCGGTTGCGGATGATCGCCACCCAGTTGCCGGAGGCGATGCGGCGCGGCGGGACCGGCCTGCTGGGCCTGATCGCCACCCCTGAGCAGCAGCGGCACATCGCCGAGGTCACCGCGTTCATGGCCCTGCTGGAAGGGCACGCCGATGTGGTGATGGACGACGTGGGCCCGGCCATCGTGCCGAGCGTGGAGACGATCCGAGCCAAGTTCGACCGCCGCCGCGAAGGCATGGGGCCGGTCGACATCATCATCCGTCGCCTGCTGGGTCTGGAAGCGAAGATGGCCCAGTACCGCGACGGTGCGGCTTTCGTGCGGGGGGTCACCAGCAAGGTGGGCGTCGACGGGTTCAACGCCGTCTGGACCTCGCCGCAGACACTGCCCACCCCGGAGGAGATCAGCGACCCGGCCCGCTGGGTCGCCCGCGTTCACGGCTGATGAGCGGCCCGGCCCGCTCCGTCGCCGCGACGCGCGTTGCGGTCCGCAGGTGCCTGTCGCAACTGCAGGTCGGGCCGCAGGAATGCGTCCTGGCCGCGGTCAGCGGCGGCGCCGACTCACTAGCCCTAGCCGCTGCGCTGGCTTTCGAGGCCCCCCGCGCGGGGTTGTCAGCGGGGGCGGTGCTCGTCGATCACGGCCTGCAGACAGAATCCGCCCAGGTCGCCGAACACGCCGCCGACACCTGCCGCAGCCTGCGCCTGGAGCCGGTCGTCGTCGTCTCCGCCACGCTGGCCGATGAAGGTTCGGGCGGCCCGGAGGCGCGGGCCCGACAAGGGCGTTACGAGGCGATCGAAGCGGTCGCCGAGCGCACCGGGGCCGTAGCGGTCCTGCTCGGACACACCCGCGACGACCAGGCCGAACAGGTGCTGCTCGGGCTCGCGCGCGGCTCCGGCGCCCGCTCGCTGGCCGGTATCCCGCCGGCGCGCGGCCTGCTGCGCCGTCCATTCCTGGACCTGCCCCGACAGGTCACCGAATCGGCTTGCGCCGAGCAAGGGCTCAGACCCTGGCAGGACCCCCACAACAGTGACCGGCGCTACGCGCGGGTGCGCGCGCGGGCAGCACTGGAACTGCTGGAGGCCGATCTCGGCCCAGGGATCGGCGCCGCCCTGGCCCGTTCGGCCAGTTTGCTGCGCGATGACGCTGACGCGCTGGACGATCTTGCCGCGGCTGCAGCCGACCAACTGGGCCCGGGGCCGTGGCCGGTCACGGAGTTGGCCGAGCTCGCACCAGCGGTGCGGCGACGGGTGTGGCGCTTGCTCGCCCGCGCCGCCGGCAGCCCCATCGCCGATGTCAGTGCCGAGCACGTCGAGGCGTTGGAAGGCTTACTCGTGCGCTGGCGCGGGCAAGGCGGGGTGGCGTTGCCGGGCGGGCGTGTGGGGGTCCGCGTTCACGCCTCGGGGGGAGCGACTGTACGCATCGACTCCCCGGCCCGATAGCCTCGCAGGGTCGGCAGTCAGCCGCCGCGTATCGGGCAAACAGGAGGAATCGTGGACGTCGAGCACATGGAGGGCGACCTGTCGGAGGTGTTGCTCACCGAGCAACAGATCCTGACCCGGCTCGATGAACTCGCACAGGACATCTGGCGGGATTACGAGGGCAAGGACCTACTGCTCGTGGGCGTGCTCAAAGGCGCGGTCCTCGTGGTGGCCGACCTCATCAGGGCGTTGCCCGGCAGTGCACCGATGGACTGGATGGCCATCTCGTCCTACGGCTCGGGCACCAAGAGTTCGGGTGTGGTGCGGATCCTCAAGGACCTTGACACCGATATCACCGACAAACACGTCCTCATCGTCGAAGACATCATCGACTCCGGCCTGACCTTGAGCTGGATCAAGGCCAACCTCGCTTCTCGTAAGGCTGCCTCGGTCGAGATCTGCACGCTGTTGCGTAAGCCGGACGCCGTCAAGGTCGATGTCGGGGTCAAGTACGTCGGGTTCGATATTCCGAACGAGTTCGTAGTCGGCTACGGGCTGGACTACAACGAGCGATACCGGAATCTGCGCTGCGTCGGCACCCTCGCACCGCACGTCTATTCCTGAGCCAACGGGCCAGGTCTCGGAACCCCGCTGCGACCTCGCGCGTTGTGCAGGGGCGCTGCGGGGGCGGTGTTACCGTCGGGTCGATCGTGCAGCGCCGACCACGAGCGATGTCGGCACGTAGAGCAGGAGGAAAGGGGCCAGCGACCCCTACGGAGTCATGGACCTCAAACGCTTCATCAAAAACCGCCTGTTCTGGGTGCTTCTCCTTTTCATCTTCGGTCTCGTGCTGCTCAACCTGGTTTCGGGCGCCGGCTCTCAACGCATCGAAACCTCGCAGGCGGAGAACCTCATCGCGGCGGGCAAGGTGCAGAAAGCCACCTTCCGCAGTGACGACCGGCTCGAGTTGGAGCTGAGCGCACCGACCGATGTGGGCGAGGCCAAGGGTGTCAGCTCCGTCTACACCCTGTATGTGCCGCAGCGCGCCGAGCACCTCGTGGAGCAGATCCGGGCCAAACAGCCCGCCAAGGGATATACCGATGAGCCGCCGCAGACCAGTTGGCTGGGTACCTTCGCTCTGACGTTCCTGCCCATCCTGCTGCTGGTGGGGTTGTTCTGGTTCATGCTCAGCCGCATGCAGGGCGGCGGCGGCAAGATCATGCAGTTCGGTAAGAGTCGCGCCAAGTTGGCGACGAAAGACATGCCGCAAACCACGTTCGCCGATGTCGCCGGAGCCGACGAAGCAGTCGAGGAACTCCTGGAGATCAAGGAATTCCTCGCCGAGCCGGAGAAGTTCGGCTCGGTCGGGGCGAAAATCCCCAAGGGAGTGCTGCTGTACGGCCCGCCCGGCACCGGTAAGACGCTGCTGGCTCGGGCCGTTGCCGGCGAGGCCGGGGTGCCGTTCTATTCGATCTCCGGCTCCGATTTCGTGGAGATGTTCGTCGGCGTCGGCGCCAGCCGCGTCCGGGACTTGTTCGAGCAGGCCAAGGCCAACGCGCCCGCGATCGTCTTCGTCGACGAGATCGATGCGGTCGGTCGTCATCGTGGGGCGGGCGTCGGTGGAGGCCACGATGAACGCGAACAGACCCTCAACCAGTTGCTGGTGGAGATGGACGGCTTCGACGCCAACGCGAACGTCATCCTCATCGCGGCGACCAACCGCCCGGACATCCTGGACCCGGCCCTGCTTCGTCCCGGCCGCTTCGATCGCCAGATCGCGGTCGATGCGCCGGACATGATCGGCCGCCACGCCATCTTGAAGGTGCACGGCACCGGGAAACCCCTGGCCGAGGGCGTCGACCTGATGACGGTGGCGCGCCGCACCCCGGGCTTCACCGGTGCTGACCTGGCGAACGTCTTGAACGAGGCCGCCTTGTTGACCGCGCGCAGCGGCGCGCAACGCATCGACGATGACGCACTGGAAGAAGCCATCGACCGCGTCGTGGCTGGGCCGCAACGGCGGACCCGGCTGATGAGCGTGCGGGAGAAGAAGATGACTGCCTACCACGAGGGCGGTCACGCCCTGGTCGCGGCGGCGCTGCACCACACCGACCCGGTGAGCAAGGTGACGATCCTGCCGCGGGGACGAGCGCTGGGCTACACGATGGTTCTGCCGCTGGACGACAAGTACTCCACCAGCCGCAACGAAATGCTCGATCAGCTCGCCTACATGCTCGGCGGGCGAGTCGCCGAAGAGATGGTCTTCCACGACCCGACCTCAGGTGCCGCCAACGACATTGAGAAGGCCACCGGGCTCGCCCGCAAGATGGTCACCCAGTACGGGATGAGCGAACGCATCGGCGCAGTGAAACTCGGTCAGGAGCAGGGCGAGGTGTTCCTGGGCCGCGACGTGGGCCACCAGCGGGACTATTCCGAAGGGTTGGCTGTCGTCGTCGATGAGGAGATCCGCCGCTTCATCGAGGCGGCCCACGACGAGGCCTGGCATGTTCTGAACGAGAACCGGGGCGTGCTGGATCGCCTTGTGCTCGAATTGCTGGAGTACGAAACGTTGGGTGCCGCTGACCTGGAGCGGATCTTCGCAGACATCGTGAAGCGTCCGCAGCGTCCGGTCTGGTTGAGCAGCGATGCCCGCGCCGTGAGTGAACACCCGCCCGTGCTCACCCCGGCCGAGCGCGAGTCCTCGGCCGATGAGGGTGCCCAGCGCGAACCTGTTGAGGGTGCGCAACAGCACTCGCATACCCAGATCATCGAGCTACCCGGAGATGGCCGTGTCGATCCCTCCACCCGTTGACCTTGACCGCGCCGAAGCGGCGGTGCGCGAACTGCTGCTTGCGGTAGGGGAGGACCCTGATCGTGAGGGGCTGCGTGAAACCCCGGCCCGGGTCGCGCGTTCCTTCACCGAACTCTTCGCCGGACTGCGCATGCGCCCCGAGGACGTGATGACCACGACGTTCTCCCTGGAGCATGACGAGTTGGTCCTCGTGCGCGACATCGAGCTGTACAGCACCTGCGAGCACCACCTGGTCCCCTTCCACGGGGTGGCCCATGTCGGCTACATCCCGGCCAAGGACGGACAGGTTACGGGGCTGAGCAAGCTGGCCCGGCTAGTCGACGTCTTCGCCAAACGTCCGCAGGTGCAAGAGCGGCTCACCTCCCAGATCGCAGACGCCCTCACCGAACACCTGGACCCGCGGGGGGTCATCGTGGTCCTGGAATGCGAGCACCTGTGCATGTCCATGCGGGGAGTGCGCAAGCCCGGTTCGCGCACCATCACCTCAGCCGTGCGCGGACAGTTGCGGCGTAGCCCCGCCACCCGCGCCGAGGCGATGAGCTTGATCCTGGCCGGCCGGCGATGAGCGGCGGTCAGGGCAACCCCGATCGGGGCACGGTCCAGGTGCCGCTGGTGATGGGCATCGTCAACGTCACCCCTGACTCGTTCAGCGATGGCGGGCGATGGCTGGACCCGGAAGCGGCAGTACAGCACGGCCGGCTCTTGGCTGAACAGGGCGCAGACATCCTGGATGTGGGCGGGGAATCCACCCGGCCGGGCTCGCGCCGTCCTGACGAGGCCGAGGAACTGCGCCGGGTGCTGCCGGTGGTCGCGGCGTTGGCCCGGGCCCGGCTGCGGGTCTCGGTCGACACGATGCGGGCCAGCGTGGCGGCCGCCGCGGTGGAGGCCGGCGCCGAGATCATCAACGATGTCAGCGCCGGGTTGGCCGACCCGCAGATGGCAGGTCTCATCGCCCAGACCGGGGTGCAGTACATCGCCATGCACTGGCGCGGCCACGGCGACTCCATGCAGCAGCGGGCCAGCTATCAGGACGTCTTCGCCGAAGTCACCGGTGAGCTCCTCACCCAATGCCGCGCGCTGGAGGCTGCGGGGGTTCGCCGCGAGCAGATCGTGCTCGACCCGGGGTTGGGCTTCGCCAAGACCCCCGAGCACAACTGGCAGCTCATGGCTCGGCTGCACGAGTTCACCCAACTGGGTTACCCCGTGCTGCTCGGCGCCTCCCGGAAGACCTTCCTCGGCAGGCTGGGCAAGAACGCCGATGCCGAACCGGTCCCGCCCGAGCAACGTGATGCAGCCACCGCGGCGACCAGCCTGTTGGCAGCCCAGGCGGGAGTATGGGGGGTGCGGGTGCACGACGTGCCCTCGACCTGCGCGGCGTTGGGAGTCTTCGAGGCCAGGGAGCGAGCCCGATGAGCGACCGCATCAGCCTGCAGGGGGTGCAGGCCTTCGGCACCCACGGCGTGCTGGAGCACGAGCAGAAGCACGCACAACCCTTCGTCGTCGACGTCGACCTGGATGTCGACCTGTTCGCTGCCGGCACCCGTGACGACCTGGCCGAAAGCGTCAGTTACGCCGACGTGGCGGACGATGTCGTCAGGATCATCGAAGGCCCCTCGGTGCAACTCATCGAGACCCTCGCCGAGCGGATCGCCGCAGCCGTACTGCTGCGGCCCGGGGTGGAAGCGGTCGAGGTGTGTGTGCACAAGCCGCGCGCCCCGATACCGGTACCGTTCGCCGACGTCTGCGTGCGGATTCGCCGGGAGACCTGGCGTCCCGCGGTGATCGCGCTCGGGGCCAACCGCGGCGACAGCCTGCAGACCCTCACCTCGGCCGTGCGCCATGTGGCGGCTCTGAGTGGGGTGCGGGTGCGGGCCACCTCGCAACTCTTCGACACCGACCCGGTGGGTGGGCCCGAACAGCCCGCCTATCTGAACGCTGTCATGCTCATCGACACCCGCCTGGCGCCGCACACCCTGCTGCGCCGGCTGTCCGAGATCGAGAACTCCCACGGGCGGGTCCGCACGGTGCGCTGGGGTGCGCGCAGCCTCGATCTGGACATCATCCAGTTGGGTGACCCGACGAGCGATTCGGACCTGCGCGTGCAGGACGAGGTCTTGACCTTGCCGCATCCGCGCGCCCACGAGCGCACCTTCGTGCTGTTGCCGTGGTTGCAGGTCGAGCCGCAGGCCCAACTGCGGGTCGGCTCGGGGGTGCGTGCCGTCGGCGACCTCGTGGCGGAGCTGGACCCCAGCGGTGCGCTGCCCGGCGTGCGGCAGGGCCCGGCGTGGCATCCGCTGCCCTGAGATGAGGGACGGGCTGCGGTTCTCGGGGCTGGTCGCGACGGCCGGAGTGACCTGGCTGTGCTCTGCACTGGTACTGCGTTGGTGGTTCCGGCATCCGTGGCCTAAACCGTCCAGTTCGTGGCTCAGCGTCGTGGTGTTGCTCGTCCTGGCGGTGGGGGTGCTGATTGCGGCGCGGCCAGTGCATACCGCGCTGCGGGGCTCGGGCCGGGGCAGCGTGCCGGCGCAGGTGGGCTTGCGCACGCTGGTGCTGTGCCAAGCGGCGGCTATCACCGGGGCGCTGGCCGCCGGTTGGGAGCTGGGGTTGCTCAGCGTGTTATGGCCCGATACCGATGCTGCCTCGGTACGTGCCTGGGCTATTCGTTCCGCCGCTATTGCCGCCTCAGCGGTGGCGCTCGTCTTTGCCGGCCTGTGGGGGCAGCGAGCCTGTCGCCTGCCCAAGGAAAAGCCGCCAGGCTCGGGTGCCCCCCGTGGTCGAATGCGGTGAGGAATCATTCAGACTTACGGAGTAGCGTGGGTCCTGCGCGACGTCGTCGTGATCTGCTCGGTTCGGCCCCAAGGAAGGACATCGTCGTGGATCAGTTGTGGGCAGTTCTTCTGGCCCTCATCCCATCAGTAGGCGTGGGGTTTCTCTTCTACAAGATCATGAAACTCATCCTTGAAGGCGATCGCCGAGAGCGGCTGGCGTACTCCAAGTGGCAGGCCGAACATGATAGGAAGGCGCAGAGCGAGCAGACGGACGCTGCTCTGCCTGACGCGCCGCCGGTGAACGGCGCGTGAGCAGATGATTTACTCCACTGTCGACGAGTGTTGGCAATAGCCTAAACAGGTGGCAGCTGAGCAGAAATTGAAGCCAACCTGAAGGCAGTCCGAGAATAGTGGAACCTCGTTTCCTTACGCCTGGCATATGGCGTAGTGTGACCTCTGACCGAGGCGCGAGTCTCGCTACATATCCACTGTCATACCGTAAGAAAGTCGGGGTACACACATGGTCCAACGGGTACAAGTTCTCCTGGTCGATGACATCGATGGCAATGAAGCTGCTGAGACGGTTTCGTTTGCTCTGGACGGGGTCAGCTACGAGATTGACCTGTCCATGGAGAACGCCGCAAAGCTTCGCGACAGCATGAGCAACTGGGTGGGCCACGCACGTCGTGCCGGCGGCCGTAAGTCCACCGGTAAGCGGGCCGCTGGCAACCCCGGGCGCCGTGAAGATCTCAACGCTGTGCGCGAGTGGGGCCGCCAGAACGGCTTCAAGGTCAGCGACCGCGGCCGCGTATCTGGGGACCTGCAGGCTGCCTATGACAAGGCGCACGCCTGATCTACTGCCTCAACCCGTCGGGCCCTTGCGAGCATCTCGCAGGGGCCCGACGTGGTATTCCTGGGGTACGTGGCGACTATTGCAGGTGAATCATGAGTGATATCGGAGACCTCGCTGCCCAGATCTCGGGGTATCTGGGTTACATCGACGTGATCGATGAAGCGTGGGGTAACCCGCTGCCATACTCGTGCGCGGAGTTGTTGCGCAGCGCTGAGCAGGGCGGTGACCCGACTGCTTCCTGGCGTGCCGAGGTCGGCGCCGCCCAAGAGGCCAGATACCACAGCCCGGCTCCGCCTGCGGTCGGTGCCGCTTTCGTGCTTGGTTGGTATCTGCAGGTAGTCGCTATTCCGTTGGCGTATGCCTCGGTGCTGTGCAACTGGCTGCCCGATGCGTCACCGGAAGCATTGCGCTTCGATCTGGACGAAATGGAGCATTACCCGGTGGCGCTGTCCCTGAGTCCGGGCAACGTCGAATCGGTGCCGCATCCGCAGATCCGGTTGCGTCGGGCCCGTGAAAAGTACGAGGCGCACGCAAACCGATTCGCCGCCGCCTACAACCCGGGCGTGAAGATGAGTTCCCGGCAACGGTATGGCCTCGTTCGCGACACCTGGTCAATGACACTGGATCAGGCCCGAACTGGTGTTGCCGCGGCGCCCAGCATGCTTACCGGTTTACGTGAGTCGTGCTGTTTCATCTTTGCGCTGCCCGGCGCGATGACCTGTACCCGCTGCCCGCGTAACGCTGTCCACGCCTAGCTGCTCGGTCCTTTTTAGCTGGCGGCCTGGGTGCAGGCGCCGCATTCACTTGTGGACGAACTCAGTCCAGCAACGCCGTCATCAGGTCGCCGTCGGACTCCACCCGATCGAGCACCTCGAACGGTGCGAGCTGGGTGAGCGGCTCGGCGCCGACTGCGCCGGCCTCGATCTCTTCCCAGCTCCGGGGGGCGGCGACGAAGGGTTCGTTTCTTTTACCGCGCAGCGAATAGGGGCAGATGGTGGTCTTGGCGTGGGTGTTCTGGCTCCAGTCGAAGAGCACCTTGCCGGTGCGGCGCGCGCGCGTCATCGTCGCCAGCACCAACTCTGGTCGCTGCGTGCTCAGTTCGCCCGCGATCGTCTTGGCGAGTTCGCGTACCTCTGCTGAGGTGCGCGAGCCGTCGAGGGCCCCGTAGAGCTGTAAGCCCTTACTGCCGCTGGTGACCGGTACGATCCGCGAAATCCCCTCACGAAGCAGCGCTTCGCGGACCAGCAAGGCAACCTGAGCGCATTCGCCCAAGCCTGCTGGTGCCCCCGGATCGAGGTCGACGACCAGCCGGTCCGGCGCCTGCGGGCTGCCGCCGCCGGATTCATCGTCGCCGGTCACCCGCCACTGCGGCACGTGCAGTTCGAGGGCGGCCAGGTTCGCCAGCCAGGTCAGCGCCGCCACGTCATCGACCAGCGGGTAGGTGACGAGTTCGTCGGCGCGCCGCGAATGCGGGGAGACCAGAGTGACCCGGCGTAGCCAACCGGGTGCGCCTTTGGGGGTGTTCTTCTCAAAAAAGCTCTCGCCCGCGGTGCCGTGGGGGAAGCGCAGCCGGGTCAGGGGCCGGTTTTGCAGTTGCGGGAGCAGCACCGGAGCGATCGCTGCGTAGTACTGGGCAACTTCGGCTTTGGTGGTGTTACTACCGGGATAGAGCACCTTGTCGAGGTTGGTGAGTTTCAGGGTGCGCCCATCGATCTCGACGGTGACGGTGTGTGGATCAGGCATCGGGTCTCCAGTCACGAGGCAGGCAGGATGTCGTGGGGATCCAGGTCGGGCCGCATGCCTTGATAGGAGGGTTGCCGCAGCCGTCCGTTACCGGCCAGGCCGAGGCTGGCCACGTCGATGATCAACTCAGGGCGCACCCAGATCGTTGTGGCGGCGTCCTCACGGGGGACCTCCAAGAACGGGCAGTGCTGCTGTTCCAAGGGTTTCAGGGCGGCCCGAAGCGGTGGGCCGGCCTTGCCCGCCAGGCCGCTGCCGACCCGCCCGAGCAGATGCAGGCCCTGCGGGCTGGGCACCCCGACTAGGACTGATCCCAGGCGGGGACTGGAGCCGGAGCGGCCCGCTGCGCTGCCGCTCTCGGGGCGCCACCCGCCGACCACTACGGAGCGCACCAACCGATGGGGCCGCTTGAGCCAGTATGGGCTTCGCTTGCCTGGGGTGTAGCCGCTGGTGATGAGCTTGCTGACGACCCCTTCCAGTCCGGTGCTCGCGGTGGCTTCCAGCAGCGCGTGGCCGTCGTCATAGGTCGGCGGCAGCACCCAACGCTGGGGCAGTTCCAACCCCTCCAGCAGTTCGCGCCGCTGCGACCAGGGACGCTCCAGTAACGATTCGCCGCGGTGCGCCAGGACGTCGAAGACCATAACGCTGACCGCGCGGCGGCTAGCGGCACGAGCAGCTAACGCCGGGTCAGTGATGTGGATGCGCTCGGCGAGGGCGGCGAAGCTGGGGACGCCTGCCTCCAGGGCGACGATCTCACCGTCCAGCACGGTGCCGGGCAGGCACAGGTCGGGCAACTCCGGGAATCGTGCGGTGGCGTCGAGCTCGTTACGGGTGCTCAATCGGGTGCCGTCCGGTTGGCAGGTTGCCAGGATGCGCATGCCGTCCCACTTGACCTCGTGAATCCACTCTCGTCCCGCAGGGGGTTGATCGGTCGCGGTGGCCAGCATCGGACGCATGCATCGATCCTGCCTGATGAGCGCGTGGCCCGCAGCGCAGCCCGGCAGCGGTAGGGCCGGTGCGCGCGGTGTGATGTGGCTGGCTCGGGTGGTGGGGAAGCGCGCTTGTGGTGGATGCTGGTTCGAGCGGGGCCACCGGGTCGCGCAGCCAGAACTCACCGCAGGGCAGGAGAAGACATGCGCGCGATGTGGAAGGGTGCGGTCTCCTTCGGCTTGGTGACCGTGCCGGTGCGGTTGTACAGCGCCACGGAGAGCCACGACCTGCAGTTCCGCCAGGTTCGCAAGTCCGACGGGTCGCGCATCAAGTACAAGCGGGTGGCCGAGGCCGACGGCGAAGAGGTGCCCTACGGCGAGATCGGTAAGGGCTATGAGACCCCGGACGGGCGCATGGTCGTGCTCAGCGATGAGGATCTGGCTGCGCTGCCCAACCGCAGCAGTAAGGAGATCTCGGTCGAGAAGTTCGTGCCGGCTGACCAGGTCGACCTCATGCTGCTGGACAAGAGCTACTACCTGGAGCCGGACGCCGCTTCGGCCAAGCCGTACGCGCTGCTTCGGGAGGCGCTGCGCGACACCGACCGGATGGCCGTGGTGACGGTGTCGGTGCGCTCGCGGATGACGATGGCGGTGTTGCGGGTGCGCCAGGACGTCATCGTGTTGCAGACCCTGCTGTGGCCTGACGAGATCCGCGAAGCCGACTTCGCCACCCTGCACGATGTGCCGGAGCCGAAAGCGAACGAAGTCAAGATGGCTCAACTGCTGGTGGAGTCGATGGCCGACGAGTTCGAACCCAACGATTACGAGGACGACTACAAGGCCGCCGTCGAGGCACTTGTGGCTTCCAAGGTCGACGGGGGCGAGATCGCTGCTGCCCCGGAGGCCGAGGAGAACGCCGGTCAGGTCGTTGACCTGCTTGCCGCTCTGCAGAAGTCGGTGGAGCGGGCAAAGGCCAGCCGCGGCGCTGCCAAGACCGGCGACGAGGATTCGCCGCAAGCTGAGGACGAGGCGGAGCCGCCGAAGAAGACCGCTGCGCAACCGGCCGGCAAGAGAGCCGCCGCGAAGAAGACGGTGGCCAAGAAGAGCACGACCAAGAAGGCCGCCGCAAAGAAGAGCACAGCCAAGAGCGCGGCGAGCGAGGGCGCCAAGGACGGCTCCGGAACGGGCGACAAGGCAGAGGAGACAGCCGGCGGGGGTACCCGTAAGGCCGGCTAGTTCCACCAAAGCCGACGGCGCCCCACCCTTGCTCGGATGAGGCGCCGTCGGGGTGGCTGCGGGCACGCAGCCGAGTCGGTCAGCCGTCGTTGAGGTCGCGGCCCTTGGTCTCGGGCAGCGTGAAGATCGTCGCGGCCGAGATGAGCATGAGCACGATGGCGTAGGCCGGGAAGGCCCACTTCCATTCGAAAGCCGTGGCCATCCACGTCTGCACGTAGGCGGCCGTCCCGCCGAAGGCGGCGATGGCGATCGCGTAAGGGACGCCGAACCCGGTTGCTCGCACCTCGGTGGGGAACATCTCGGCGTAGGCCGCCGGCGCAATGGCCAGGTAGGCCCCGAGCACCACACACATCACGGCGATGGCCAGCGTCAACTGCCAGACCTCGCTGTGCACCAAGGCAAGCATCGGCACGTACAGCACCGCGCCACCGACCATCGAGAACAACATCACCGGTTTGCGACCGATGCGGTCCGAGAGCAGACCCCACAGCGGCAGGCTGACGATGAAGGCGATGTTGCCGATGATGGATGCGATGAAGGCGTTCTGGGTGGTGAAGCCCAGCGTCTTAGTCGCGTACGGGGTCATGGCCACCGACCACACGTAGTAGCTGACGGTCAGCCCGGCGGTCATCCCGATCACGCGCACAGCCTGCCCGCGGTGGCGCCAGACGCCGCGGATAACCGATTCCTTGGGGAGGTTTCCGCTCTCCAATTCGTGTTCGAAGACCTCGGATTCATCCATCCGGTTACGGATCCAGATGGCGAAGATGCCCAGGAACGCGCCGATGAAGAACGGGACGCGCCAACCCCAGGTCTGCATGGCTTCCGCCGAGAGCACACCGTTGAGCAGCAGCCCCAGCAGCATTCCGGCGAGCAGACCGACGGTGCCGCTGACGTAGATGGAGCTGGACCAGAACCCGCGCTTCTCGGGTGGGGCCTGCTCGGACAGGTAGGTCTGCGCCGAGGGCAACTCGCCACCGTGGGCCAAACCCTGGATGAGGCGGGCGACCAGCAGGATGACCGAGGCCGCTGCCCCGATCTGGGCGTAGGGCGGGCACAACGCGATCATCAACGACCCGACCGAGGCACAGATGACGGCGAGCATGAGTGAGTGTTTGCGCCCGATGCGGTCGGCCAACCACCCGAAGACGTACCCACCGAAGGGGCGCGCGACGAAGCCGACGGCGAAGATGGCCAGCGTTTTCAGCAGGGCCGAGGCTGGGTTCTCCGAGTCGAAGAGCTGGGCGCTGATGAAGATCGCGAACGAGGCGTAAATGTTCCAGTCGTACCACTCCAGGGCGTTACCGACGCCGGTACCGAGCAGCGCCCGGGACGAGCGACGTCGGTCGCGCACTGGTGGTGGGGCAGGCGTGCTCATGATGATCCTCAGGGGTTAGGGGACGGGAGGGTCGTGATGCGGGGGACGGTTGAGGTGACGGCCGGACGCTTCGCAGGTCCGGCGAGGAGTCCGGTCGCCCAGAGGCGGCGCAGGGGCTCAGCGCGCGTCTCGAGGCGGCTGGGTTCAGTCGGTGTTCTGGTCGGCCAGGGCCGCCAGGCGGCGGGTGGTCAGTTCCACGAACAGGCGGGCGCCGTCGACGAGCACGTCGTCGTCGAAGATCGCCATCGCGGAGTGGTTGAACGGGCTCGTGATGTGGTCGGCGTCGGCGGGCACCGCGGACAGACCGATGAAGGCGCCGGGGACGGCCTGCAGCACCCGCGAGAAGTCCTCGGAGGCGGTCAGCGGTGAGGACCAGCGGGCCTGGCTGTCCTGGCCGAATACTTCGGCCACAGTCTGGGCGACGAAGGCGTCTTCCTGCTCGTCGTTGACCGTTGCGGGGTATTGGCGGCGTAGGTCGATCTCGGCGCGTACCCCATGTTGGTCGGCGATGCCGGTGATCACCTGGGGAATGAGCTCGAACAGTTTGTCCTGGGTGGCCGTGGAGAAGGAGCGCACGGTGGCGTCGAGCATCCCCGACTCGGGGATCACGTTGCAGGCCGAGCCGGCGTGGATGGAGCCGACGGTGATCACAGCCGGGTCGAACACGTCGAAGTGTCGGGCGAGCATCACCTGCAGGCCCAGCGCCATCTCGCACAGCGGCGGCACCGGGTCTTTGGCCGTGTGCGGCGCGCTGCCGTGGCCGCCGCGGCCGATGACGGTGACGGTGAGCCGGTCCGAGGCGGACATGATGGTCCCCGGTTTGGTGCAGAAGGTGCCGTTGGGTTCCAGCGCCGACCAGACGTGCAGGGCGTAGGCGGCATCGGCGCGGCGCCCGGCAGCCTCCAGGACGCCTTCTTCGAGCATCAGGCCGGCGCCGTCGTGGCCTTCTTCGCCGGGCTGGAACATGAAGACCACGTCGCCGGGCAACTCGTCTTTGTCGGCGCACAGCGCCCGGGCCGCGCCGACGAGCATCGCCATGTGCAGGTCGTGCCCGCAGGCGTGCATGGTGCCGGTGGTGGCGGCGTAGTCCAGGCCGGTGTCCTCGGTGACGGGCAGACCGTCCATGTCGGCCCGCAGCAGGACCACGGGGGCGTCTTCGTCGCGGCGGCGCCCGCCGCGCAGCACTGCGGTGATCGAACTCAGGGCCGTACCGGTTGAGATCTCCAAGGGCAGCCCGTCCAAGGCGTGCAGAATGCGCTGCTGGGTCCAGGGCAGATCAAGTCCGACCTCGGGGTTGGTGTGCAGTTCGCGGCGCAGGTCCACCAGGTCGCTGCGTAGGTCGTCCAATGCGAAAGACATCGCAATTCGTCCTTATCTCGGCGAAGGTTTCATCAAAAGGTGAACAAATTGACCATCTTTTGAATATGCCGACCCTACTCTGGTTCTACCCAGGGTTCACCTCAATATGACTGGAGCGGCGCAGAAATCCCCCCGGAGGTACACGCAGCTTCCCCGGAGCGGACCCAATGCAGCTTCAGGCGACTGCCTGGGGTTGCATCACGATGTGGGGGATATGCGGCGGTGGCGGCCGGTGGAACGAAGCGACGCCGCGACCGCCTACCTGGAGTAGGAGACCTGCTGCCAGGACAGTGGCTGGTGGTGATTTGCCGGGTCGATGGGCACCCTGAGCCCGTTGGTGTTGTTCGGCAAACCGTCCGCAGTGACGCGGGTGAGGTTGTCGGCTGACCCGGAGACGGGCCTGCGCTTTCCCAGATCGCGGTTGTATCCGCTGTGGATGGGCCCGGCCTGACTAGAGTCGAGCGAACGACGTCGGCACGAGGAGTGACATGAGTCCCCAGGACCCCACCCAGCACAGCGACACTCTGGTCAAGGCGGTGTTGCCCGAGTCGGAGATGCCCACTCAGTGGTACAACATCGTGCCGGACCTGCCCGAAGCCCCGCCTGCCCACCTGCACCCGGGCACCCGTGAACCCCTGAGCGTGGAAGACATGGCGCCCATCTTCGGGCGGGCGCTGTGCGAGCAGGAGTTCTCCACCGAGCGCTACATCGATATCCCGCAGGCCGTGCAAGAGGTGTACCGGATCTGGCGCCCGTCGCCGCTCATGCGGGCGCGACGCCTGGAGCGGGCGTTGGGCACCAGCGCTCGGATCTACTACAAGTACGAGGGCACCAGCCCCATCGGCAGCCATAAAGCGAACAGCTCTGTGCCCCAGGCGTACTACAACAGCCTCGAAGGCGTGCAGCGGTTGACCACCGAAACCGGCGCCGGTCAGTGGGGTAGCGCGCTCGCGTTCGCCTGCGGGGTCTTCGACATGGAATGCGAGATCTGGCAGGTGCGGGCCTCCTACGACGGCAAGCCCTACCGCCGGATGCTCATGGAGACCTTCGGAGGGATCGTGCACCCGAGCCCTTCGGATCTGACCGAAGCCGGTCAGGCGATGCTCGCCAAGGACCCCACCACCACCGGCAGCCTCGGGATGGCCGTGAGCGAAGCGGTGGAAGCTGCCGCCAAGAGCGGCGGATCGGCCAAGTACGCGCTGGGCAGCGTGCTCAACCACGTCGTGCTGCACCAGAGCATCATCGGCGAAGAGGTGCTGCGCCAACTGCCGATGTTCGGCGAGGAGCAGGCTGACGTCGTCTACGGCTGCGCCGGCGGCGGTTCCAACCTGGCCGGGTTGGCGTTCCCGCTGCTGCGGGAGCGGCTCGCCGGGCGCACCGATACGCGTTTCGTCGCCGCCGAACCGACCGCGTGCCCCTCGCTGACCCAAGGCCGGTACGAATACGACCACGGCGATGTCGCCGGGCTCACCCCGCTGCTGAAGATGTACACCCTGGGTCAGGACTTCGTGCCCGACCCCATCCACGCAGGCGGATTGCGATACCACGGGATGGCCCCGCTGCTGTCCTTCACCCACCACCTCGGGCTCGTGGACGCCCTCGCAGTGGGGCAACAGGACGCGTTCGAAGCGGGGGTGCTGTTCGCCCGCACCGAAGGGCTCGTGCCCGCGCCGGAGTCCTGCCACGCCATCGCGGCGGCCCTGGCTGACGCCCGCGCCCGGACCTCGCCGCAGGACTCGGCCGCGATCGTCATCGGGCTCTCCGGCCACGGCCAACTCGACCTGCCCGCCTACAGCGCCTACCTGTCAGGGTCGTTGGCGGACACCGCGCAGTAGAGCGCTTTCAGGTTGCGTCAACGGTTTGGGTGCACCATTCCCAGCATGACGTCCTCGCCATCGCCCGTGCGGCCTGCAGCGACAGTCACCCGTGGCCCGCGTCCGATCCGGACGCGGGCCACGCGCGCGCGTCAGGAGGCCGCGGCTGCGGCCATGACCTGGACCGTCGCGGTGGCGACCTTCGCGTCGTTGGCGCTGTGGGGTGTGCAACGTTTGCACCGCCAGCCCGGTTCGTGGGTGGAGATCCTGTTCACCCTGGTCAACCTGCCGGTCAGCACCTCACTGGTCTCCTTCGTCGTGCTGTGGCTGATGACGCGGGCGCTGATCGGTCGCAAGCGGCTGGGCCTGGTGGCGGTGGCTGTGTGCCAGCTGTTCGGTATCGCCCTGGCGGTGGACGTCGCCGTGGTGTTGAGCACACCCGACTCGATGGACAAGTTGGACGGCTGGTGGATGATGATCCACCCGTCGACGGTGATCGACGTGCTGGCTGTGGTACCGGCCGTGTTCATCCTCTGGCTGTGTTGGTGGGTTCGTCCCGCCTTCCCCGGGCGGCTACGTCCCGGGGCCTGGGCCACCGCTGGGATCGCGCTGGTCACCGGGTTCGCCTTCGCCGCAGCGCTGGCGTGGACGCTGCTCGGCCTCGCCCACCGAGCCGTCCCCTCGGGCTCTCAGGTGACGTCGGTTCTGCTGAACGGGTTGGGCGTGATCACCCCGCACAACACCCCGGTGCACCAGCGAGCCGACCTGTGGATCTCCCAACTGGTCTCGATCATCGTCGCGGGCACGATCGTGCTGGCGGTCGCGCTCTTCCTCCGCTTCGCCAACGACCCGCACGGCTGGACCGGAGCCCGCGAGGTCGCCCTGCGCGGTCTACTCGCCCGCCACGGAGCACGAGATTCGTTGGGCTACTTCGCTACCCGCCGCGACAAGTCCAGCATCTTCGCGCCCGACGGCCAAGCCGCCGTCTGCTACGAACTCGTGGCGGGGGTTTCCCTGGCCGCGGGCGACCCGGTGGGCGACCCGGCCTCCTGGCCGGCCGCTATCGAAGCGTGGAAGAGCGAAGCTCGCCGCTACGGATGGATCCCCGCCGTGCTCGGCGCCAGTGAGGAGGCCGCCCGGGCCTACACAGCCGCCGGAATGGTGGCGATGAACCTGGGCGACGAAGCGATTCTGCGCCCCGATACCTACCGCATCAACAACACCTCGATGACGACGATCAGACGGGCGGTGCAGCATGCTCGCCGCGCTGGTCTGCACGTGCAGATCCGCCGTCAGGAAGACATCGAGGCCGATGAACTCGCCCACCTGATCCGCCTGGCCGACGAATGGCGCGAGGGCGAGGAACGCGGATTCTCGATGGCGCTGGAGCGCCGAGGCGACCCCGCCGACGGCGCGACCCTCTACGTGAGTGCGCACGACGAGGTCGGCGAATGCGTCGGTCTGCTCTCCTTCGTGCCCTGGGGGAACTCCGGGGCGTCGCTGGACACCATGCGCCGCAGCCCGGGCGCGCCCAACGGCACTGTCGAGCTGCTGGTCAGCGAGCTCATGGCGCGCGCGGACGAGGTCGGCATCCTCCAGATCTCACTCAACTTCGTCGTCCTGCGCGGCGTCTTCGAGGACGCCGACCGATTGGGCGCGGGACTGCTCACCAAGCTCAACTCCTCGCTACTGGGCGGGCTCGACCGTTTCTTCCAGCTTGAGCGGCTCTACCGCGCCAACCGCAAGTTCGAACCGACCTGGGTGCCCCGCTACCTGTGCTTCGACTCACGATTGTCGATCCCGCAGGCGATGTTCGCCTGCGCCTTGGCCGAGGGCTTCGTGCCCCGGCCGCTGCGCCGGGCTCGGGGCGGGACGCTGACCGACGACGAACTCGCCGACGTGCGGTCGCTGCCCCGGGATCGGGCGGTCGATCTGGACTCGCTTGCGCCTAGCCGCAGCGAACAGACCCGGGTGCGGTTGGCGCATCTGGCAGAACTACAAGCAACTGGGCGCGATCCGTACGCGGTGGGTGTTCCCGGCGCCCTGAACGTTTCGGACCTGGATTCGCGCTGCTGGCAGGAGGGGGCACCGATACGTCTCGCCGGTCGGGTCCGGGGGATGCGGGACCACGGCGGCGTGGTCTTCATCCGTCTGGTCGGGGGCGGACGCGAGGTCCAGTTGCTCTGCGAACGGGAGGTGCTGGGCGAGCCGGAACTGCGGCAGCTGGCGCGCTGCGTCGATATCGGCGACATGCTCCTGGTCCAGGCCAGCCCCGGACGTAGCCGAAACGGGACACCCAGCCTGTTGGTGCACTCCTGGTCGGTGAGCGCGAAATCGTTGCATCCGATCCCGTTCGAGCGGTTCACCGATCCCGAATCACGGCTGCGGGCTCGGGTCACCGACCTCATCGTCCACCCCGAGCAGGCTGACCTGCTGCGTCAGCGCGCCGCGATCGTGCATTCGGTGCGTGCGAGCCTGCACGAAGCGGGCTTCCTCGAGGTCGACACCCCCATGCTGCAAAGCGTGCACGGCGGGGCCTCCGCGCGGCCGTTCTCCACCTTCAGCAATGCTTACGGTGTCGAGTTGTCACTGCGGATTGCCCCCGAGTTGCACCTCAAACGGCTCCTGGTGGCGGGGATGGGTCCGATCTACGAGCTGGGTCGCAACTTCCGCAACGAAGGCGCCGATGCCACCCACAACCCCGAGTTCACCTCGCTGGAGGTCTACCAGCCCTACGGCGACTACAACTCGATGCGGCTGCTGACCGAGAGCCTCATCAAAGCGGCGGCAACGGCAGTGCACGGTTCACCGATGCTGCCGCTGCACGCCAAAGGCGAAGCGCCGGGGGCGTTGGTGGATGTCTCGGCGCCATGGCCCGTTGTGCCGTTCCTGGAAGCGCTCTCCCAGGTGCTCGGCACCCCGGTCAGCCTGGAGACCGACATGGAGAAACTCATCGGTCTGGCCAAAAAGCATCAGGTCGCCATCCGTCCCGATATGGGACCCGGGGCGATCCTGGAAGAGTTGTACGCCGACCTGGTCGAGGCGCGCACCATCAACCCCACCTTCTACACCGACTTCCCGGTCGAGACCTCACCGCTGACCGGGGCCCACCGCAGCCACCCCGGCCTCGTCGAACGCTGGGACCTGGTTGCCTGCGGCATGGAACTGGGCACGGCCTACTCCGAACTGACCGACCCCATCGAGCAGCGCCGCCGCCTCACCGAACAGTCGCTCAAAGCCGCGGCCGGGGACCCCGAGGCGATGGAAGTCGATGAGGACTTCCTGCGGGCGCTGGAGACCGGGCTGCCTCCCACCGGAGGGATGGGGCTGGGCATCGACCGGCTCGCGATGCTCATCGCCGGTCAGAACATCCGCTCGGTACTGTCCTTCCCATTCGTGCGGCCACTGCACTGAAGAACAGCCAACCCCTAGACCCCGGGCCCGGCGACCCCGACGATGTGCTTGGCTGACGCAATGAGCTGGATGCGGCGACTGGACGGGTTCCTGCTGGCGATCCTCGCAGCGGTCCTGGTGGCGACGGTGTTGCCGGCAACCGGAGCTGCGGTTCCGGCGCTGGACTGGGTCGTCAAGGGCGCGATCTTCGTCCTGTTCTTCATGTACGGCGGGCGCCTGGAACCCCGAGAAGCGCTCGCCGGACTCAAACATTGGCGTCTGCACGGGGTGATCCTGGCGTTCACCTATGTGCTCTTCCCGCTGCTGGGCCTGGCCTTGGGGCTGGTCGCGCCCTATGTGATGAGCGACGCGCTCTACCTGGGCCTGCTGTTCGTCTGCCTGGTGCCCTCGACGGTGCAGAGCTCGATCACGTTCACCTCGATCGCGCGCGGCAATGTCGCCGGGGCCATCGTCAGCGCCTCACTGTCGAACCTGCTGGGGGTCTTCCTCACCCCCCTGCTGGTCATCGTGCTGATGACCAGCGCCGGACGGGTGAGCATCCAGGCCTCCTCGGTGCTGGACATCGTCGCCCAGATCCTGCTGCCTTTCGTGTTGGGCCAGTTGTCTCGTCCGCTTACAGCGAACTGGTTGGCGGCGAACAAGGGGTGGCTGAAGTTCGTTGACCGGGGTGTGATCGTGCTGGTCGTCTACTCCGCCTTCTCGGCCGGGATGCGCGAGGACATCTGGCACCAGGTGAGTCTGGGCGGGATCCTCGTCGTGACGTTGATGAGCGCATTCCTGCTCGCGGTGTTGTTGTGGCTCACCGGCGTGGCCGGGCGGCGGCTGGGTTTCAACCGCCCCGATCAGATCGCCATCCAGTTCTGCGGGACGAAGAAGTCGCTGGCCACAGGCCTGCCGATGGCAATCGTGCTGTTCCCGAACCTGCCGGTCGGGCTGGTCGTGCTGCCGTTGATGATCTTCCACCAGATGCAGCTCGTCGTGTGCGCGGCCCTGGCCCAACGCTACGGCCGCCAATCCGAAGCCGCGTCGGCCTGATCGCGTTCTGGGTCAACCGCGCCGGGGCGTCCGTCCGGGGTCACTACCGGTGGACACCGACGCGCGAAGTCACCCAGGTAGCGCAGACTGGAAGATGAGGATCTGAGCTGCCCCAGGTGTGAGATGCCCGGTTCGAGGTATGGAACAACCAGGTGTCCTGCTGACGTTGGGACCACAGGACGTCGCCGTCCTCGTAAGCAAGGCTGATGGGGCTCGGCGGCAGGCACAGCTAGCATCGAGGTGTCTCGATAGCGAGGGAGCGGAATACATGTTCGAGCGGTTCACCGATCGGGCCCGACGTGTGGTCGTGCTGGCGCAAGAAGAAGCGCGCATGCTCAACCACAACTACATCGGCACCGAGCACATTCTTCTCGGCCTCATCCACGAGGGCGAGGGCGTTGCCGCCAAGGCGCTTGAGAGTCTTGGCATCTCGCTCGATGCTGTGCGCGAGCAGGTCCAGGAGATCATCGGCCAGGGCCAGCAGGCCCCCAGCGGCCACATCCCCTTCACCCCGCGCGCAAAGAAGGTGTTGGAGCTCTCACTGCGCGAAGCGCTGCAGCTCGGGCACAACTACATCGGGACCGAGCACATCCTCCTGGGGTTGATCCGGGAAGGTGAAGGTGTCGCTGCGCAGGTGCTGGTCAAGCTCGGCGCCGACCTGAACCGGGTGCGCCAGCAGGTCATCCAGTTGCTCTCGGGCTACCAGGGCGGCAAAGAGACCGCCGGCGCCGGCGTCGGCGGGCAGTCGACCTCCGGTGAAGGCACCCCGGCCGGTTCGCTGGTTCTCGACCAGTTCGGCCGTAACCTCACCCAGGCAGCCCGCGAAGGCAAGCTGGACCCGGTCATCGGGCGCGGCAAAGAGATCGAGCGCGTCATGCAGGTGCTCTCTCGCCGCACCAAGAACAACCCGATCCTCATCGGTGAGCCCGGCGTCGGTAAGACGGCAGTCGTGGAGGGCCTGGCCCAGGACATCGTCAAGGGCGAGGTGCCCGAGACGCTCAAGGACAAGCACATCTACACCCTTGACCTGGGGGCGCTGGTCGCAGGCTCGCGCTACCGCGGTGACTTCGAAGAGCGCCTGAAGAAGGTCCTCAAGGAGATCCGCACCCGCGGCGACATCATCCTGTTCATCGACGAGATCCACACCCTCGTCGGTGCTGGCGCCGCTGAAGGTGCCATCGACGCGGCGAGCATCCTGAAGCCGATGCTGGCCCGCGGCGAACTGCAGACCGTCGGTGCGACAACGCTGGACGAGTACCGCAAGCACATCGAGAAGGATCCCGCGCTGGAGCGTCGCTTCCAGCCGATCCAGGTGGCCGAGCCGACCCTGGCCCACGCCATCGAGATCCTCAAGGGCCTGCGTGACCGGTACGAGGCGCACCACCGCGTCTCCATCACCGACGCTGCCCTGGTCGCTGCGGCGAATCTGGCCGACCGCTACATCAACGACCGGTTCCTGCCGGACAAGGCCATCGACCTCATCGACGAGGCCGGCGCCCGCCTGCGCATCAAGCGCATGACGGCGCCGCCGGACCTGCGCGAATTCGACGACAAGATCGCGCACGTGCGCCGCGAGAAGGAAGCGGCCATCGACGGCCAGGACTTCGAGAAGGCCGCCAAGCTGCGCGACGATGAGAAACAACTCATCGAAGCGAAGAACAAGCGTGAGAAGGAATGGAAGTCCGGCGACATGGATGTCGTCAGCGAGGTTGACGAGGACGTCATCGCCGAGGTGCTCGCCGCCTCCACCGGCATCCCGGTGTTCAAGCTCACCGAGGAAGAGTCCAGCCGCCTGCTCAACATGGAGGCTGAACTCCACAAGCGCATCGTCGGCATGGACGACGCCATCAAGGCGCTCTCGCAGGCGATCCGGCGCACCCGCGCCGGTCTGAAAGACCCGCGTCGTCCCGGCGGTTCGTTCATCTTCGCCGGCCCCACCGGTGTCGGTAAGACCGAGCTGGCCAAGGCGCTCGCCGAGTTCCTCTTCGGTGACGAGGACAGCCTCATCACCTTGGACATGAGCGAGTTCGCCGAGAAGCACACCGTCTCGCGACTGTTCGGTTCCCCTCCCGGCTACGTCGGCTACGAAGAGGGCGGCCAGCTCACCGAGAAGGTGCGTCGCAAGCCGTTCTCGGTGGTGCTCTTCGACGAGGTCGAGAAGGCGCACGCGGACATCTTCAACAGCCTGCTGCAGATCCTGGAAGACGGGCGTCTCACCGACGCCCAGGGCCGGGTCGTCGACTTCAAGAACACCGTCATCATCATGACGACCAACCTCGGCACCCGGGACATCAGCAAGGCCGTCAGCCTCGGCTTCGCGCCCGACTCCAGCCAGGGTGGCAGCTACGAGCGGATGAAGAACAAGGTCAACGACGAACTCAAGCAGCACTTCCGTCCCGAGTTCCTCAACCGTGTCGATGACACGATCGTCTTCCCGCAGCTGTCGCAGGACGAGATCGTCCAGATCGTCGACCTGATGGTGGCGCGCCTGGACGAGCGGCTCAAGGACAAGGACATGGGTATCGAGCTCACGCCCGCGGCCAAGCAGTTGCTTGCCGAGCGTGGCTACGACCCGGTGCTGGGTGCCCGTCCGCTTCGTCGCGCGATCCAGCGCGACATCGAGGACGAGCTGTCCGAGCAGATCCTTTACGGCCGCATCGGTGCAGGCGAGCTCATCTTGATCGACGTCGAGGGCGAGGGCAAGGACGCCAAGTTCACCTTCGTCGGCACCCACAAGGAACCCGAAATCGAGCAACCGCTGCCGGACCACGTGCCGGGCAGCGACCACGGTGGCCCCGAGCAGATCACCGGGGGCGGTGGCGGCGCTGTCGGCGCCGAGACTCCGGCCCCCGAGGGTGGCGCGCAGGCCTGATTCCGAGATCGTAGTGAGGGCACCGACTCTGTCGGTGCCCTCACTGCTTCCCGGCCGGCGCCGGGACAGCTCTTCGCCATCGGTGGCTTAAGCGGTATGGAAAGGTGAACGTCATGACCAATCGTGAGCTGCAGCAGCGCATCATCGATGAGCTTGAGGTGGTGGACCCGGCCGGTTTCGATGCTGAGGCCGAAGCGAAGCGTCGGGTGCGCTTCCTGGCCGACTACCTGTTGGCCACAAAAGCCCGAGGTTACGTCCTGGGGATCAGTGGGGGCGTCGATTCCAGCTTGGGCGGAAGGTTGTGTCAGCTCGCGGTGGAGCAGGTACGCGCCGAAGGTGGCGACGCCCGATTCATCGCGATGCGGCTGCCGTACGGCGTCCAAGCCGATGAGGCCGATGCGCAGCAGGCGCTGGCATTCATCCGCCCCGATGAGACCCTGCAAGTCGACATTGCGCCGGCGACCGACGCCCTGTGGCAGGAGTGTCTGCACGCCGGAATGAGCCTGGACGATCCGAGCAGAGAGCATTTCGTGCTGGGCAATGTCAAAGCCCGGCAGCGGATGATCGCGCAGTACACGGTGGCCGGGGCGCGCGGGATGTTGGTCGTCGGCACCGATCAGGCGGCTGAGGCCGTCGTGGGCTTCTACACCAAGTTCGGTGATGGGGCCTGTGATCTGACACCGCTGGCGGGGCTGCCCAAGCGACGCGTCCGTGAGATCGCGCGCTACCTGGGCGCGGCGCCGGACCTCGTGGAGAAGGTCCCGACCGCTGACCTGGAGTCGGACAAGCCGCTCCTGGCGGACGAGGCGGCGCTCGGGGTCTCCTACGAACTCGTGGACGACTTCCTTGAAGGTCACCAGGTGCCGCCGCAGGCTGAGGAGACCATCCTCGGCTGGTATCGCCGGACGGGGCACAAACGCGCCCTGCCGGTCACCCCCGGTCGGGCCTGAACCTCACCGGGTCGTTCGCCACCCGCTCTGCCGGGTCAGCGGCGTCTCGCTCGGCGGTCCAGTCCGTCGCCGCGGAGCGCACTCGCCTGATACTGCTGCCCATGGTCGAGGTCGTGCGGGCAATAACGAAAGATGTCAGCGGAATCCGTGCCCTGGTGGAACCCCAGGCGGGAAAGCGGGTCCTGCTGGCCAAAGAGGTCGTCTCCTACTACGAATCCCTGCACGACTTTCGGGTGGTTCGTGACGAGCAGGGCGTGGTCATCGGGTGCGGCGCTTTGCACGTGATGTGGGAGGACCTCGCGGAGGTGCGCACCCTCACCGTGCGCGAGGATTATCTGGGCAAGGGCGTCGGGGGTGCCATCCTGCGTCAGCTGTTGACGGACGCGCGCGCAGTCGGGGTGCAACGCGTCTTCTGCCTCACCTTCGAGACGCAGTTCTTCGGCCGTCATGGCTTCGAACCCATCGAGGGGATCCCGGTCGAGCCCAGCGTGTATGCGGAGTTGTTGCGCAGCTACGACGAAGGGGTCGCCGAGTTCCTCGACCTGGAGCGGGTCAAACCGAACACCTTGGGCAATACCCGCATGCTCTGCCGGCTCTGAATCGCAGCCCGCCGCCCGCCGCAGTTCAGCGCGGCAGGCAGTACCGCTCGCGCGGTAGCGGTTCGACCAGGCCGTCTTCGATCAGCGAGGCCAGACAGCGCTGCAGTTTGAGTTCGTCCTCGGGCCAGGCCGTTGCCAGGGCATGCGCATCCAACGGGTCGGGCGACTCACGCAACAGTGCCAGGATGCGGCCCCGGACCTGACGGTCGGTTCCCGCCCATGCCTGTCCCCGTCGTGCTGGGCCGGTGTACGGCGGCGCCCCCGCCGCTTGCCAGGCGCAGGTCTGGATGACCGGGCAGGCGCCACAGCGCGGGTTGCGCGCCGTGCAGATCAGCGCGCCGAGCTCCATGATCGCGGCGTTCCAGCGGGCGGCTTGCTCGTCATCGCTGGGCAGCAGCGCGGTCGCCAGTGCCTGCTCGGCTCGACTCATGGACGGTGCCGGCAATGGCTCGGCCCGGACCAGCCGGGCTTGCGCCCGGCGGACGTTGATATCGACCACGGTGGCCCGGCCTCCGAACGCAAACGCCAACACCGCGGCGGCCGTGTAGGGGCCGACCCCGGGCAACGCCAATAACTCCGGGTACGTGTTGGGGACCTGGCCGTGATGGATGCGGACCATCTGCGCTGCCGCTTCGTGCAGGCGCAACGCCCGTCGGGGATATCCCAACCGATCCCAGTGACGCACCGCCTCCCCGGGGGCGGCCGCCGCCAGGGCCGCCGGCGTCGGCCAGCGCTGCATCCAGGCCTGCCACACCGGCGCCACCCGCGCGACGGGGGTCTGGTGGCTCATCACCTCCGAGACGAAGACGCCCCACGCGCTGGTGCGTCCGTCGCGCCATGGCAGGTCCCGGCGCGCGACGTCATACCAATCGAGGATCCGCTGGTGCAGGAGGGCGGTCTGAACAGGCAGGGAGGTGGGGGCAGCCGACATGGAGACGCAGCGAGCCGCTCAGACGTAGCGCTCGAGGATGCTGGATTCGGCCAAGCGGGAAAGTCCTTCCCGGACCGCGCGCGCACGACCTTCACCCACACCGTCTACGGCCTGCAACTCATCGAGGTTGGCAGCCAGCAAACGCTGCAAGCCGCCGAAATGGTCCACGAGCCGGTCGACGATCGCTCCGGGCAGGCGAGGCACCTTGGACAGCATCCGATAGCCCTTGGGATTGGCGGTGTCGTCCAGGCTCTCCGACAGCGTGGAGTAGCCCAGCGCGCTACTGCCGGAAGCCAAGTCGAGCAGGTCGGAGGGGGATAGTGCAGCCATCGACTCCAGCACGTCGTCGCGGGTGCGTCCCAGCTCGACGTTGAGGTAATCGCGGATGACCAGATCCCGATCGCGGTCGATGCCGCGGGTCAGCTCTTCCAACTGCAGGGTCAACAGGCGCCCGTCGGTGCCGAGCTCGATGACATAGCTGGAGATCTCGTCGTGAATCCGGCGCACCATCTCCAGACGCTGCAGCACAGCGGCGACGTCGCGGATGGTGACGAGGTCCTCGATCTCCAGGGCCGACAGCGTGCCCATCACCTCATCGAGGCGGGCCTTGTACCGCTCCAGGGTCTGCAACGCCTGATTGGCCTTGGACAGGATCGCGGCTGATCCCTCCAAGACGTGGCGGAAGCCGTTGATGTACAACGCGGCGATCTGCATCGACTGGCTGACCGAGATCACCGGGAAACCGGTCTGCTTGGAGACCCGTTCTGCGGTGCGGTGCCGGGTGCCTGACTCGCTGGTCTCGATGGAGGCATCAGGCAGCAGCTGGGTGGCGGCCTTCAGGATCCGGGTCACCGAGCCGTCGACCAGAACCGCGCCGTCCATCTTTGCCAGCTCCCGCAACCGGGTGGCCGAGAACTCGATCTCCAGCGGGAACCCGCCGGTGGCGATCTGCTCAAGCACTTGGTTGTATCCGAGAACGATCAGCGCGCCGGTGCCGCCCCGCAGAATCCGCTCCACGCCTTCACGCAGTTCGGTACCGGGGGCTACCGCAGCAAGGGCCTGGCGCAGGGCGTCCTCGTCGATGCCGGCCATGGTCCTCCCTCGTGTGAAGTCGCCTCGAGTACGCGAGGGCGGATACGTACATAGATCCGCTGGCAGTCTAGCTCCCCCGCGGCCCGGGCTGAGTCTGCCGGACGGTGCGCAGCGCAGGTCAGGGCGCGCCGAGGAGGCCGCGAACTGCCTCGTCTAAGCGCGCCACTTGCCGCACCACGAGGCCGCGCGGCACGTCGGCTGCTTCTACCGACCCGGCAGGTACGACCGCCTGAGAAAAGCCCAGCCGGGCCGCTTCGGCCAGCCTTCGCGGCACCCCGGCGGTGGGGCGCAACTCGCCGGCCAAGCCGACCTCCCCCAGGGCGACGGTGCCGCGGGGGAGCGGGCGATCGGCCACCGAACCGGCCATCGCGAGGGCTACCGCAAGGTCCACGGCCGGCTCGCTGAGGCGGACCCCGCCGACGGTGGAGACGTAACAGTCGCACTTCTGTACCGGGATCCGCACATGCTTTTCCAGCACGGCCAGCACCATCGCCACCCGAGAGGTATCCAAGCCGCTCGTGGTTCGCCTGGGAGAGGGAGCCTGGGTGCTGGACAGCAAAGCCTGCACCTCGGTGACCAACGGCCGCCTGCCCTCCAAAGTGACAGTGACCGCAGTGCCGGGGACCATCAGGTCCCGACTGGACAGGAAGAGGGCGCTGGGGTCGGTGAGTCCGACGATGCCGTTCTCGCCCAGGTCGAAGCAGCCGACCTCGTCGGTGGGGCCGTAGCGGTTCTTCACGGCCCGCACCAGGCGTAGCCGGCTGTGCCGCTCGCCTTCGAACTGCACCACGACATCGACGAGGTGTTCCAGCACGCGCGGGCCGGCGATCGAGCCGTCCTTGGTGACATGCCCCACGAGCAGGGTGGACATCCCTCTGCTCTTGGAGGCAGTGATGACTGCGGCGGCGACCTCGCGCACCTGGGACACGTTGCCCGCCGACCCATCGACCTGGGCGCTGCTGATGGTCTGTACCGAGTCCAGGACGAACAGGTCGGGGGAGAGTTGTTCGACCTGGGCCAGAACCGTACCGAGGTCGCCCTCGGAGGCCAGATAAAGATTGGGAGCAAGCGCTCCGATGCGTTCGGCGCGCAGCCGCACTTGAGCGGCCGATTCCTCGCCACTGACATAGAGCACCCGGCGCCCCGCGGTGGCGGCGCGAGCTGCGACATCCAGCAACAGGGTCGATTTGCCGACGCCCGGCTCGCCGGCGACGAGTACCACCGCTCCGGCCACCAGTCCGCCGCCGAGGACCCGATCGAACTCCGAGACCCCGGTGGGGATGGAAAGCGCCTGGGTGGCATCGACATCGGCGATCGGCATGGCCGGGTGTGCGACATGGCCCGCGGGTTGGGTGCGCCCGAGAGTCTCGCCGCCGAGTTCCTCCACAGTTCCCCAGGCCTGGCAGCCACCGCAACGACCGGCCCACTTGATCGAGGTCCAACCGCATTCGGTGCAGCGATGCCCGGCCCCTCGTGAAGTGGAGCGCTTGGCCGCCTTGTTCGTCATGGGCCCCACGGTAGGCGCCGGGACCGACAGCGCTTCGCCGGCGACGGTTCCTCAGCCGGCCTCGGCGGCTCCTGCGTCACGGTGTCCATGCAGCGGCGGCGCACTAGTCGTAGCGGCGCCACCACAGATCGACGGCGTAATCGACCTCGCAACCCTCGTGCTCGCGAAGAATTGCCGCCGCCTGAGTCGGGGCGAACTCGATCCTCACCACGGCCTCGAAGTCAGCGCGTGAACGCATCTGCCAGCGCATCAGGACCGGTTCCCGGTTCCAGCCGTGCCGCCGCCAGAACCGCTGCAGCGCAAGCGGATCACGTTCGGGATGGGCCCGTGCGAACCAGGCGCCGAAGGTGGAGCGGGTCGAGTCGTTGTCGATGACGAACGCGGTGCCGCCGGGGGCCATCACCCGATCCAACTCGCGCAAGCCGGGCTCTGCGCCGGGCCCGAAGAAGTAGGCCCATCGCGCGTGGGCCACGTCGATGCTGCGCTCCCGAACCGGCAGAGCCTCGGCCTCACCCTGGCGCACCTCGACATCGGGCAGGTCGGCCACCCTGGCCCGTGCCAGCTCGACCAGCGGCGGGTGCGGTTCCACCCCGATCACGTGCGAGGCTCGCCGGGCGAAGAACGGCAAGTGGAAGCCGGCGCCGCAACCGATGTCCAGGACCCTAGCGCCGTCGTGATCGTGCAGGCGTTCCATCGCCGCGGCGATCAACCCGTCGGGGTCGACCGCCTGGTTCTCGATCTCGTAAGTCTGGCTGTGATTCCAGATGTTGGGGCTCATCCGCACCATCAGGAGACCCTGGCTCAGGTGAGGCGGCGGCGAGGGCGGGCGGACAGCTCCCGGGCCCGCCCCGTTGCCGGGTGTATGTACAGCGGCAGCAGTTTTCGTCCCGCGGGGGTGCTGGACAAAGCGCCGACGGCGCTCAGGTGTGCCTCGCAGCGCTCGGCCAACTCCGCATAGGAGGCATCCCCCATCAGCTCGCGTAGTTCCGGTTCGTTGGTGCGGAAAAGCGGCCGGGAAGCGGTGTGCGCCAGCGGGGCGCCGGTGCAGTACCAGTCCAGGTCGTGTCCGCCCGGACCCCAACCGCGGCGGTCGTATTCGGCGATGCTCACTTCGAGTTGGCTGACGCCATCCGGCAATTCCACGGTGCGGTAGGTCCGGCGGATGGGCAGTTGCCAGCAAACGTCGGGCTTGACGGTCAGCGGCTCCACCCCATCCAGCACTGCCCGTTGGTGCAGGGCGCATCCGGCGCCGGCCGGGAACCCCTCACGGTTGAGCAGGATGCAGGCACCATCGACGACGCGGGTTTTGCGGTTGCCTTCTTCGAGTTCGGTCCAGCCGTCGAGCTGGCCCAGGTCGCGGTACTGCCATTCGTCCTCGCCCAGGTCCTGCACGACTGCCTGAACTCGGGCGATGTCGTCCTCGTCGGTGAAGTGGGCCCCGAGCACGCAGCACCCCGCATCCGGTTCCTCGACGTCGATACCGGGGCAGCCGTTGCCGAAGATGCAGTGGTAGTCGGAGGTGAGCCAGGTCAGATCGCAGCGAAAGCGACGGTGTGAATCCTGCGGATCGTCGAACTCGACCCAGATTCGGCCGTCTTCCAACGGCGTCTCGGGCTGGGTGGCGAGCAGATCGAGGTCGTGATGCGGCGCCGTCCCACACGCTTGGCTACCGGAGCTTGGAGTGGGCATGGCGTCACTGTAGACACCGCACCGGGGGGCCTTCCAACGCTGCAGGCGCGCGGGCCACCCGCTTTCCAGCCGACCTCCCATGCCTGCTCGGCGGAGGCGAGGGTGTCCCGTCGTTGGGTAGGTACTACCTTGTGCCCATGCGCATCGGAGTCATCGACGTCGGGTCGAACACTGTCCACCTTCTAGCCGTGGATGCCTACTGGGGGGCTCACCCCATCCCGGCGAGTAAGTACAAGGTCGACCTGCGCCTGCTGGATCACATGGATGAGAACGGGCGCATCGATGACGTGGGTCGCGACCGTCTGGTCGCGTTCGTCTCCGAATGCCTCGGCGTCGCTGACGATTACGGGGTCGAGAGCCTGATGGGCTTTGCCACCAGCGCGATCCGGGAGTCGCCCAACGGCGATGAGGTGCTGGCTGCGGTGCAGAAGGAGACCGGGGTCGAACTGCAGGTGTTGCCCGGAGAGGACGAGTCACGGTTGACCTTCCTGGCCGCTCGGCGCTGGTTCGGCTGGTCCGCCGGGCGCCTGCTGCTGGTCGACATCGGCGGCGGCAGCCTGGAACTGGCCTCCGGCATCGATGAGGACCCCGACGTCGCGCTCTCGCTGCCGCTGGGGGCGGCGCGATTGACCCGTCAGTACCTGCCCGGCGACCCGCCCAAGCCGGGGCAGATCAAAAAGGTGCGCAAACAGGTGCGCGCCGACATTGCCCGGGTAATGCGCGAACTGAACAAGGTGGGCAACCCCGACCTGTACGTCGGTACCAGCAAGACGATCAGGTCCCTGGCCAGGCTCACCGGCGCCGCGCCCAGCGGCGAGGGAATCTATGTGCGGCGCACCCTGGCGCGGGAGGACCTCAAAGAGCTCGTTCCGCGGCTGGCCGGCCTGAACGCTGTGCAACGGGCGGCGCTGCCGGGGGTGTCCATCAACCGCGCCAGCCAGGTGCTCGGTGGCGCGCTGGTCATCGAGGCAGTCATGGACCTGGTCGGGATCGAGGAGCTTGTCGTCTGCCCGTGGGCGCTGCGCGAGGGCGTCATCCTGCAGCACCTCGACCTGATCCCCGCTCCCTGATAAGGCCTGATCAGCGAAACCAGTCCTGGCCTGCCGCTGAGCAGGCACCGACCGGCACCGAGGGCACTGAGGGGTCAGGTCGGCAGGGACCGGGCGCGTTGACTGGATGCGCTGCGCCCAACCGTCCTGAGCGCTGGCTTTGATCCCCTCTTGCCGTGTTCTGTCCTGGCCCTGGCTGCCCTCAGCCCGCGGACGCCACAAGGTGGGGGGACCCGGCAGCGGGCAAGGCCACGGCTGAGGGTGTGTGCCGCCCGCAGCGCCACGTCGGGGAGGGGCCCAACCCGGAGGCCGCCGACCAGGGGCGGTTGACGCGGGCGTAAGAGCAACGGGGCTGCGCCGTTAGGCTTCTGCATATGAGTACTGCCGCAGGCGAGGCCAGGGTCACGCTGTCGACGTCCTCCGTTTACCCTCTCGGGCCGGAGGCGGCCTTCGAGGCCGCCGCCCGCCTTGGCTACGACGGCATAGAGGTGATGACGCTGGCCAACCCCCTCACCCAGGACGCGCAGGGGCTGCGCCAGCTGTCCGAGCGATTCGAGTTACCGATCCACTCGATTCACGCCCCCACACTGCTGGTCACGCAGCGGGTGTACGGGACTTCCGACCCGTGGGAGAAGATCGACCGTTCCATCGAGCTCGCCCACGACGTCGGCGCCGAGGTCGTCGTGCTGCATCCGCCGTTCCGGTGGCAGAAGGACTATGCCGCCGACTTCGTCGAGGGCGTCGCGCAGCGGGAGTCCCGCCTGCAGATGCCGCTGGCCGTGGAGAACATGTTCCCCTGGCGCGCCGGCCGAAACCTACAGGTCTACCTGCCCGGATGGGACCCGGTGCCTCAGTCCTACGCCAACGTCACCCTCGATCTGTCGCACGCTGCCACCTCCGGCAGTGACGCCCTGGCGATGCAGGCCGACCTGGGCGCCCGCCTCAGCCACGTGCATCTGGCCGACGGTTCAGGCTCGATCAAGGATGAACACCTCGTGCCGGGACGTGGCGGCCAGCCCTGTGCCGAGTTCTGCCGCCGGCTCGGTTACGACGGTTACGACGGACTCATCGCGGTCGAGGTCGGGACCCGGCGCCGCACCCCGCAGCAGCGCGACGAGGACCTGGCTGAGTCCCTGGAACTGGCGCGCACCAACTTCGCTCTGGGCGCCGAACAAGCCGCCGCCGCTCGCGAGGCGTAGCCGCGCCTCCGGGCCGGTTAGCCTAGGGACAACTGGTCGTTCCACGACGAGAGAAGACGGAGACACACGTGCCCGTGCTGAGATCCGTGACCCAAGACCTGCTCCTGAAGATGGCCGGCGACACCCGGTTGCGGCGAGCCGTAGAAACCCCGTCGATGAGCCACGAGATCGTGCGCCGATATGTCGCGGGTGAGTCGGTTTCCTCCGCGATGGATGTGGCCTCCTGGCTGGTGGCCCGAGGTCGCCTGGTCTCCCTGACCCACCTCGCCTCCGATCCCCATGACGCGCTGGCCGCCCGCGACCGCCGCAAACGGGTTCGCAAGGTCATCCGCAGGCTCGGCGATGCCGGGCTCACCGGGCAGGGCCGCGCCGACGTGAGCGTTCGCCTGTCTGCCCTGGGTGGAGCGATGGGGCCCAGCGGGCCGGCGCTGGCTCTGGAGCACATGCGGTCCCTGGCCGAAGCTGCCGCTGCCGCCCAGGTGAGCCTCACCCTGGAAGCTGAACGCGATGTCCCCGTCGAGACGACCATCGCGGCCGTGCACCAGCTACGAGAAGACTTCCCGGACACCGGCATCAGCCTGCAGGCCTGCCTGCTGCGCACCGAGCAAGACTGCCGGGACCTGGTCGGGACGGGGGCCCGGGTCCGGTTGACCAAGGGAGCCGCCGCGCCTGATCCGGCCGTCTACGCCGGGCGCCACGATGTGGACCTGGCGTATGTGCGCTGCTTGCGGACGCTGCTTGCCGGCCCCGACCCGGTGGCGGTGGCCACCCACGACGAACGACTGCTGGAGATCGCCCAGACCCTGGCCAGACGCAACGGCCGGGACAGCTCGAACCTGGAATACCAGCTGCGCTATGGGGTTCACCCCGAGATGCAGGCTGTGCTGTGCGATCGGGGCGACCGGCTGCGGGTCTACGTGCCCTTCGGCGAAGAGTGGTACCCCTACATCCTGCGTCGGGTGGCTGATTCACCCAGCGAGATGATCGCGCTGGCCCGAGCTTCTACATCCCGCTGACGAAAGGACCCACGATGAGCGTTGACCTGTCTGGATTCGACAAGGAGGTCGCCGTTCTCGGCGCCGGAGTGATGGGTTCGGCGGTCCTGAACGGCCTGCTGGCTGCCGGTCTGCCGACCGAACGTGCCCGAGTGAGCACCCTGGACCCGGAGGCTGTCTCCCGGTGGGAGGAAGCCGGGGTGGAGGTTCGAGAGAACGCGGCGGCGGTGCGCGGTGCCGGTGTGATCATCGTGGCGGTCAAGCCGGGCGATGTTCCTGCGGTGTTGGACGAGGTTCGTGAGGCGCTCGCCGAGGCTGCGCCCCAGGCCGTGGTGGTCTCGCTGGCCGCGGGGGTGCCCCTGGCCACGCTGAGTGAGCACGTCGATCAGGGCCGGGCGCTGGTGCGCGTCATGCCCAACACCCCAGCGCTGGTGGGGGAGGGTGCCTTCGCGCTCAGCCCCAGCCCGCAGTGGCCGCAGGAGGTTGTGGACCAGGTGTGCGAGTTGCTCTCGGCCTGCGGCCGGGTGCAGGTGATCCCGGAGAAGCTGCAAAACGCGGCGACCGGCCTGTCCGGCTCCGGTCCGGCATATGTCTTCCACGTGGCCGAGGCGCTCATCGAGGCTGGCGTGCTCGAGGGGTTGCCGCGCCCGGTGGCCACCGAATTGGCGGTGCAGACCCTCTACGGCGCCGCGACCATGCTGCGCCAAAGTGACACTCACCCCAGCTTGCTGCGCGAGCAGGTCACCAGCCCCGGTGGCACGACTGCGGCGGGGCTGCGGGAACTGGACCGGGCGGGCGTACGGGCGGGGCTGGGGGCTGCGGTCTCGGCCTCAGCCGCGGCCTCGGCGCGGATGGGCTCGCCTGCGTGACCCAAGCAACTGATCAGAGTGTGTAGCGTCGCTGTTACTGTTGAGGCCGCCTGTTTGGGTGGGATGAGTTCGGTGTGACGAGAGAGGAAATTCGGTGTCGGAGATCACTGTGCGTGTCCTGTCCGAAGACGAGTGGGAGCAGTACCGAGAGTTTCGACTGAAGTCCCTTCGGGACTCACCCGAAGCCTTCGTCGCCAATTACGAGACGGAGAACGAATTCGACGAGAAGCTGTGGCGCGCGCGTATGCGCCGCTCGTTCCGTCTATTGGCTGAGCAGGACGGCTCCCCGGTCGGCATCGCCTCCCTGCGGGAGAGCGAGACATTGTTCGAGGGCGCGGCCGAACTGTTCGGCTTGTGGGTCGAGCCGGCACTGCGCGGTTCCGGCGTCGCAGCCAAGCTCGTCGTCGCCGCCTCTGACGCTGCGGAGAAGCATGGCCGCAGCCAGTTGGTCTACTGGGTGGCACCGACAACGCCCGCGCGGTTGCGTTCGCCAGCAGCTACGGTTTCCGGCCCACCGAGTACCGCCGCGAGCAGGAGAACGCCGACGGCGAGCCCGATGAGGAACTCGCCATGGTGTTGGCGCTTCGCCGCTGAACGGTCAGATCCGCCTGCGGCGCCGCTACCGGGGCGGCGCAGGCGGTAATTCGTCGGGCGCCTTAAGCCAGACGCGAGGCGTTGGGCGGCTACCGTTCCCTCATGGCGACACAGGCGCGCATCATTTGGGATGAAAGCTTCACCGGCTACAACTTCGGTGAGGGACATCCGATGAATCCCGTGCGGCTCGATCTGACCGCCCGGTTGTGCCGGGCATTCGGTCTGTTCGACGACGGCGACGCTGAAGTGGTAGCGCCCGAGTTGCCGCCAGACCAGACCCTGCTGCGGGTGCACTCCGCGGCTTACATCGAGGCGGTCCGAGAAGCTTCCCTGGACCCGACGCGAGCCTCGCAGAAGTTCGGGCTCGGCACCGAAGACGACCCTGCCTTCCGCGGCATCCACGACGTGAGCGCCCGGATCGCCGAGGGTACCCGTCACTTGGCTGAAGCGGTCTGGCGCGGCGACGCCAAACACGGCGTGAACTTCACCGGTGGTCTTCACCATGCGATGCCCAACACTGCGGCGGGCTTCTGTATCTACAACGACGCGGGTGTGGCCATCGACTGGCTGCTGGAGAACGGCGTGGAGCGGGTGGCCTACATCGACGTCGACGCCCACCACGGTGACGGCGTCGAGCGGATGTTCTGGAACGACCCGCGAGTGCTCACGATGTCGATCCATGAGACTGGAACGGTGCTTTTCCCCGGCACCGGCTTTCCCGGCGATATCGGTGGGCCGCAGGCGCAGGGTTCAGCGGTCAACATCGCGCTGCCGCCCGGGGTGGGGGACGCGCCGTGGCTGCGCAGCTTTCACGCAGTCGTCCCCTCGATCCTGCGCGCCTTCCGGCCGCAGATCCTCATCACCCAGCACGGCGCCGACTCCCACTTCAGCGACCCGCTGGCGCACCTGTCGGTGTCGGTGGACGCCCAGCGCATCGTCGCTGAGACGCTGCACGACCTGTCCCACGAGTTGTGCGACGGCAAGTGGGTCGCGCTCGGCGGCGGCGGCTACGAGGTCGTCGGTGTCGTGCCCCGCACCTGGACCCACCTGGTGGCGGTAGCGCTGCACCGGCCCATCGGATTGACTGCCGACGTGCCCAAGGTGTGGATGGATGACGTGGCTGCCCGGTTTGGGGAATCGCCGCCGCCGATCATGGGCGATGGCACTTCCGAGGACGGACGCATCTGGTGGCGCTCCTGGGAGGTGGGCTACGACCCGGAGAACGCCGTCGACCGTGCCGTCATGAAGACCAGGGAGACAACTTTCAGCCACCACGGCCTCGACGTGTGGTTCGATTAGCTGGCTTCGGCCTACGTCGTGAACCCTCTCCGTTTGGGGGAGGCGGGCGCAAAAGAGTAAGCTCAGCCGAAGTTGTTGACCAGGCGGTAAGACGTCAGGAGCCGTGCAGGCTCTGAACGTTGTCGCAAACTTCACCGGATGCCGGTGTGATCGAAGGACACGTATGGGCTCTGTCATCAAGAAGCGCCGTAAGCGCATGGCGAAGAAGAAGCACCGCAAATTGCTTCGCAAGACCCGCCACCAGCGCCGCAACAAGAAGTAAGCGACGCCGCAGAGCCGTGGACAGCCGCTGGCGTCCGCGGCTCTCGCATTTGGGCCTTACCATCGCTTGGAACTGCGACGAAACGGAACCGGCATGGGCTCAACGATCCTTGTCACCGGAGTCTCCCGATACATCGGTGCGCGCACCGCACGGGAGCTCGCGGCGAGCCCGCATGTAGACCGGGTCATCGGGATTGACGCGATCGCCCCGGAGTTCAATCTGGGCGAGGCTGAGTTCGTGCGCGCGGATGTGCGTAACCCGATCGTGGGGCGGGTGCTGGCGCAATCCGAAGCGGACATCGTGGTGCACCTCAGCCTCAGCACCGGCGGGCAATCGCGCACCGCGCAGGTCTCGCGCAAAGAGGCCAACGTCATGGGGACGATGCAGCTGCTGGCCATGTGCCAAGCGCAGCGAAGTGTGCGTCACGTCGTCTTGAAATCGACCGGTTCGGTGTACCCGGCCGGTCACAACGCCCCGGCGATCTACACCGAGAATGCCGCGGTGAACGCGCGCGTCGGCTCCGGCTTCGTCCGAGACGCCATCGATGTGGAGTCCTATGTGCGGGCGTTGCCCCGGCGTCGTAGCGACGTCGGCATCAGCGTGCTGCGCTTCACCCATATCCTCGGCGCCCACGTCAAGACGGTGATGGCCGACTACCTGAACTCCGCGGTGGTGCCGGTCCCATTCGGGTTCGATGCCCGGATGCAGTTCCTGCACGAGGACGACGCGGTGGGCGCCCTGGTGGCGGCGGCCAGCGGTGAGCCGGTGGGCACAGTCAATGTGGCCGCCGACGGGGTCCTCACGCTTTCCCAGGTGCTCCGCCTTGGTAGACGTCCCTATGCCCCGGTGTTCACCCAGACCGGCCGTTTGCTCGGGGCCATCTCACGATGGTCAGGTGTGTCCAACCTGTCCGGGGAGCACATCGACTACCTCATGTACGGCCGATGCCTGGACACCACCCGGATGAAACAGACGCTGCACTACCACCCGCGTTATTCGACCCGAGAAACGGTGCAGCTCTACGCCCGCGACGTCTGGGGCATACACCCTTCGCCGTCCAGGGTGATTCCCGGCACGCAACTGACGGCCACGGCTGCCACCTGCGCACTGGAGGCCGGCCCCACTGAGAAAACATCTCCCAAAGATGAGCGAGCAGTGTCGTGACACAGCGTCTCCCCGCCGATCTTGATCCCGAAGTCGCGGTGCGCCTCCTGGTGGAGGCGCTGCGGCTGGCAGCGCGCACCGTCGGGATGGACGAGGACGAGGTCGAGCCCGCTGTCGCTGCCACGCTGGCCTTCCTGCGGGGTCGAATCACCGGCGACTTCGTCGTGGACGACTTCGGTTTCGACGCCGAGTTCACCCGCTGTGTGTACCTGCCGCTGCTGCGCCCGCTTTTTAGGCGCTGGTTCCGGGTCGAGGTACGCGGCATCGAGAACATCCCCGCCGAGGGAGGGGCGCTCATCGTCTCCAACCACTCCGGGACGATCGCGCTGGACTCGTTGATGACCCAGGTGGCGGTACACGACGCGCACCCCCAGCGCCGCTTCCTGCGCATGCTGGCTGCCGACCTCGTCTTCTCCACCCCGGTGGTGGGCGACCTGGCACGGCGGACCGGTTCCACCCTGGCCGGGCAACTCGACGCTCAGCGACTACTGGAAGCCGGCGAGGTCGTCGGGGTCTGGCCGGAGGGCTTCAAAGGGGTCGGCAAACACTTCTCGGAGCGCTATCGCCTGCAGCGTTTCGGGCGGGGAGGCTTCGTGGCCACCGCGCTGCGCACGGGCGTGCCCATCATCCCGTGCTCCATCGTGGGAGCCGAAGAGGCCTACCCGATGCTGGCGGACGTCCCGGCGTTGGCCCGGCTGCTCGGGCTGCCCTACTTCCCGATCACCCCGACCTGGCCGCACCTGGGCCTGTTGGGGCTGATCCCGCTGCCCAGCAAGTGGATCATCGACTTCGGCGCGCCGATCTGCACCAGCCACCTCGGCCCCGATGCCGCCGAAGACCCGATGGCCGTCTTCGCCCTCACGGATGAAGTTCGCGAGACCATTCAGCGCACGCTGCATGTCCTGCTCGCGGCGCGCGGTTCGGCGTTCTAGACCACACCAATTCAGCGGCAACGCCGGGGCGGCTTGCCCGCGACCGGACCCAGCGGGAAAGCGGTCGCCAATGTCGGTGTGCGCTCTGCCCGTTGCGTGTCCGGGCGGGCCGCTCGTCGGCTACCGCTGTGGCCCGCTAAGGGGAGTCGATAGCAGGCTCGGTTCGCCACGCGCACGCAACGGCGCTGGGAGCACATGGACGGGCGTCATACAGTGGCCTAATGGACAAGGCCACACCGACCATCACGTTGATCACCAAGCCCGGGTGCCACCTGTGCAGGTTGGCGCGTGATGTCGTCACCCGAGTGAGCGAAGACCTGAAGGTGCCGTGGGAAGAGAAATCGCTGCCCGACATCGAGGATCCCAACCCCATGTGGTGGGAGCAGATCCCGGTGACCCTCATCGATGGTGAGGTTCACGACTATTGGCGCGTGAGCGAACGTCGGCTCCGTGCCGACTTGGAAGCTCGATTGGCTTCATCCGCCGTGTGACTGGGCAGACCCTGGGGTGCGGGGGGAGCGGCGCGGGATGCCCAAACCCTGAGCGGGCATTTTTGTCGGTAAGTCCCGTGAAGAACTATGGTGAACTTCAGCCCACAGCCGGACCCCACAAGGGCCCGTCAGCCACGACTAGGAGCCGGTGACTGCCGTTGTCCGCCGATGCCGCACCAATGAGCGGATCGTCTGCCGGAATACGGTCACTCCGCCTACCGCGTGAGCGGGAAAGGCATGAAATGGCCGTATGCATTCATCGTAGAGGCCCTCGGGAAGCGAAGGAATGGGGGGTGGTCGCATGAGCGTCATCGTCATGGGACTGTCGCATCGAAGCGCCCCGATGAGCTTGCTGGAGTCGGCCGCTCTCGATCAGTTCGGCGCCGCTGCGCTCACCCAGCAGGTCATGGCTGGGGAAAACGTCGACGAAGTTCTGCTCTTGGCGACCTGCAACCGCCTGGAGGTCTACGCCTCAGCGTCCACGTTCCACGGCGGCATCGCTGAGATCGGCGAAGCCATCGCCACAGTGACCGGCATCGACCGAGAAATCTTGAACGAGCACCTGTACGTGCACTACGAGGATCGGGCGATTGCGCACGCCTTCACCGTTGCGTGCGGCTTGGACGCGATGGCGGTGGGTGAGGCCCAGATCCTGGGCCAGTTGCGCGACGCCCTGGCCCGCGGGCAGCAGGCCGGTGAGGTCGGTTCTGTACTGAACTCGCTGGTCCAACACGCGCTGCGGGTCGGTAAACGAGCTCACTCTGAGACCGATCTGGACCGCTACAGCGCCTCCTTGGTGGAGATCTCCCTGCGGCGTGCTGCTGAACACGTGGGGCCGCTGGAGAACGCGCGGGTGCTCGTTGTCGGCGCAGGCGCCATGAGTTCGTTGGTGGCCACCACTGCGGCCCGGCACGGGGTGGCAGCCCTAGACGTCGTCAACCGCACGGCCGCCCGCACTGAACGTCTGGCCGCAGCCACCGGAGCCACCGCCCGCGACTGGTCGCAGCTGCCCGAAGCGCTGCGCAACAGCGACATCATCCTCTCCTGCACGGGCGCGTTGGGTCACGTCTTGGACGTCGACCTCGTGGCCGACTCCCAAGCCTGGCGCAACAACGCCCCCGCCGCCTTCATCGACCTCGCCCTGCCGCGTGACGTCGCTCCCGGCGTCGCTGAACTGCCCGGCGCCTTGGTCGTGGGGCTGGAAGACCTCGGGGAGTATCTGCGCGCCCACCCGCGGCTGGGTGTTCGTCGCGACGGCGCCAAAGACGTGGGGGAGGGGGACATCGACCACGCGCGCGATGCAGCCCGTGGCGCTGAAGCCTTGCGCCAGGTCCAGGACCTCATCGTCGGTGAGGTAGCGGCCTTCCTGGCGAATCGTCGTCAAGTTGCGGTAGGGCCGACCGTGGCCGCGCTGCGAGCAGTGGCCAGTGAGGTCATGACCGCCGAACTGAGCCGTCTCGATGCGCGGTTGCCTGAGCTGAGCACGACGCAACGCGCAGAGGTCCACCGCAGCGTGCACCGGGTCGTGGAAAAGCTGCTGCACACCCCGACGGTGCGGGTCAAAGAGCTCGCCGGGTCGGGCCAGGCCGGGGACTACACCCAGGCGTTGCGGGAACTGTTCGACCTCGATCACCATGATGTGGCCACGGTTTCCCGGCCTCCCGCTGGAGGTGGGCTGGCATGAACGCACTGCGTCTAGGCACTCGCCGTAGCAACCTGGCCACCACCCAATCCGATTGGGTGGCGGACCTGTTGCGCACTCGCGGTCACGAGGTGAAGCTGGCCGAGGTCGTCACCGAGGGCGACGTCAACCTCGCCCCGCTGACCCAGATCGGTGGCACCGGTGTGTTCGCTTCGGCCCTGCGGGCCGCGCTGCGCGCCGGTGAGGTGGACTTCGCCGTACACTCCCTCAAGGACCTCCCGGTCGCGCCCGAGCCAGGGCTGGTCATCGCCGCCATCCCGCCCCGGGAAGACCCGCGAGACGTCCTGGTGACGAGCCAGGGCCGCACCCTGGCCGACCTGCCCGCCGGGGCGAAGGTAGGCACCGGCTCGCCGCGACGAGCGGCCCAACTGCACCGGGCCCGCCCAGACCTGCAGATTCACCCGATCCGCGGCAACGTGGAACGGCGTATCGCCCAGGTCGTCGAGGGACCCCTGGACGCCGTCATTCTGGCTGGGGCCGGCCTGCGCCGGTTGGGGCGCGAGCGCGACATCAGCGAATACATCGACCTGGCGATCATGTTGCCCGCCGCCGGCCAGGGCGCGCTCGCGGTGGAATGTCGCGAGGACGACGAACGGATGCGCGGCGTGCTGGCCGCGTTGGACGACGCCACTACCCGGGCGGCGGTCTCGGCAGAACGGGCCCTGCTGGGGTACCTGGAAGCCGGCTGCACCGCGCCTATCGGGGCCTACGCCACCGTCGGCGAACAGATCGAACTCGAAGGATTCATCGGAGGCGTGCAGGACGACTCGGGAATCCGATTGAGCGCTCACGGCCCAGCTGCGGATCCCGCAGCGGTTGGGCAGGCTCTGGCACGGCGCATGATCGCCGCCGGAGCGGATCGTCTAGGCGACGCCGGACGTTCTCCCCAAGGGCCATCCCACCTCCCGCCGCGCACCACCGGCGGCACCAGACGCGATGACGCAAACGCTCATGCGCAGACACACCAGGAGCACCACCCGTGAGTAATTCCGGAACTCCCGCCAACCCGCCCGCGGCGCCCTCGGCTACCCGCGTGGCGTTCGTCGGCGCCGGCCCGGGCGACCCCGGGCTCCTCACCATGCGGGCGCGTGAGTTGCTCGCCGCCGCAGACTGCGTGGTCATCGATTCGGCCGCAGCCCAGGAACTCGTCGAACGGCACGGCCGCCCCGGAGTGAGCATCATCGATGCCAGCCACGGCGACCCCGGCAGCCCGCTGACGCACGCCTCGTGGGCCAAACTTGTGGCGCGTGCCGCCAAACAGGTCAAGCCCAAGGGGAGCACCTGCGGTCTGCTGGTGCGTTTGATGAGCGGCGACCCCGCCAGCTTCCACGGCCTGGCCGCCGAGCTTGCCGCCTGCCGCAAGGCCGGCCACGCCACCGAGATCGTTCCCGGCGTCAGCACCGCCACCGGCGTCGCCGCTTACGCTGGGATTCCGCTGACCTCGCGGGATTCGACCTCGGTGCACATCGTGGATGCCGGTTCGCGCGAAGCCGACTGGACCGGCGGGATCTCCGCTGCCACCACTGTCGTGGTCATCGGCGACAGCCCTGCCCTTGCCGACGGCCTGGAGCGGCTGCTGGCTGCGGGCCGGGCCGAAGAGACCCCGGTCGCCCTGTCCGAGCACGGCACGACCGTGCAGCAACGAACCACCGAGACCACTCTGGGCGCCGCCTCGGATCTGCTGCGCAGCGGCGAGGTGGACAGCGCCTCGCTGGCCGTGGTGGGTGCCACCGTCCCGCTGCGGGACGAACTCTCCTGGTATGAGACCAAGCCGCTGTTCGGTTGGCGGGTGCTCGTGCCGCGCACCAAGGACCAGGCCGGGCCGATGCTGGAGCGCCTTTCCGACTTCGGCGCCACCGGTGAGGTCGTCCCGACCATCAGTGTCGAACCGCCGCGTACCCCGCAGCAGATGCAACGCGCAATCAAGGGCTTGGTCACTGGTCGCTACGAGTGGGTGGGTTTCACCTCGGTCAACGCGGTGCGCGCCGTTCGTGAGCGCCTCACCGAGATCGGCCTGGACGTGCGGGCTTTCGCCGGGTTGAAGATCGCTGCCGTCGGCGGCGCCACCGCTGCCGCTCTGCGTGAGGCCGGGCTGGAGCCCGACCTGGTTCCCACCGGAGAACAGTCCGCCCAGGGCCTGCTGGAGGTGTGGCCGCCTTACGACGAGGTCCTGGACCCCATCAACGGTGTCTTCCTGCCGCGGGCCGACATCGCCACTGACACTCTGGTGGCCGGCCTGCAGGAGATGGGCTGGGAGGTCGACGACGTGACGGCCTACCGCACCGTGCGCGCGGCACCCCCGGCCGCAAAGATCCGCGAAGCCATCAAGCAGGGCGCCTACGATGCGGTGCTGTTCACCTCATCCTCCACGGTGCGCAACCTGGTCGGGATCGCCGGCAAGCCGCACCCCACCACCGTCGTGGCCTGCATCGGGCCTGCCACCGCCAAGACGGCCGAGGAACACGGACTGGTCGTCTCGGTTCTGGCCGAGGAAGCCTCCGGCCCGGCGCTGGTGGAAGCCCTCGCCGACTACGGCCAGCAGTTGCGCGCCGCAGCCGCCGAAGCCGGCGAAGACGTGCAACGTCCCAGTGATCGGCGACCGGCCAGTCGCAGGAGGGCCCGATGAGCATCTACTCCGCCGGACGACACCGCCCCCGCCGTCTTCGCTCGAACGCTGCGATGCGCCGGTTGGTCGCGCAGACCCGTCTGCACCCGGGCGAGCTGATCCTGCCGGTCTTCGTCAAAGAGGGTGCGGATCAGCCGGTCCCGATCTCCTCGATGCCGGGCGTGTTGCAACACACCCCGCAGGGCATCGTCGAGGTCGCCCGCCAGGCCGCCTCGGCCGGGCTCGGCGGCATCATGCTCTTCGGTGTGCCTACCAGCCGCGACGCGGTAGGTAGCGGTGCGACCGATCCCGACGGCGTGCTGAACGTGGCGCTGTCGCGGGTGCGCGAGGCGGTCGGCGACGACCTGCTGGTGATGGCCGACCTGTGCCTGGATGAGTTCACCGACCATGGCCACTGCGGTGTGTTGACCACGCTGGAGCGAGGCTCGGGCAGCCAGGTCATCGTCGACAACGACGCCACCTTGGAGCGGTACGCGCAGATGGGCGTGGCTCAGGCACGGGCGGGCGCGCACGTGGTGGGGCCCTCCGGGATGATGGACGGCCAGGTCGGCGTCATCCGTGATGCCCTGGACGGCGACGGCTATTCGGACGTGGCAATTCTGGCGTACGCGGCCAAGTACGCCTCCGGCTTTTACGGTCCCTTCCGTGAAGCTGTCGAGTCGACCCTGGAAGGGGACCGCTCGACCTACCAGCAGGACCCGGCCAACCTCACCGAGTCCCTGCGCGAGGTACGTCTGGACGTGGAACAGGGCGCTGACATCGTCATGGTCAAACCGGCGCTGCCCTACCTCGACGTGATCCGCGCCGTCACCGAGCAGGTGGACGTGCCGGTCAGCGCGTACCAGGTCTCGGGGGAGTACGCCCAGATCGAAGCGGCTGCCGCCAACGGGTGGATCGACCGGGACCGGGTTGTCCTGGAGACGCTCACCTCGATCCGGCGCGCCGGTGCCGGCTCGATTCTGACCTACTACGCGCTCGAAGTCGCCCAGAAACTCGCCTGAAAACGTCTCTCGTTTGCTCCTCATCCCGCCGCTAGGGTGAGCGCGGAGCAGTCCGAGGTGCGGGTTGCGGACGGGAACGGGCATGAGTGAGGCAGAAGTGCGCTGGCTCGCTCCGCACGAGCAATGGGGTTGGCGTGCCTACCTTCGCGGTGGGCGCCTGCTCGACCAGGCGCTCGACCACGACCTGCAGGCACACGGGGCGCAACTGTCGGAGTACGAGATTCTGGCGATGCTGTCCGAATCCGACGGGCACCTGCGGATGTCCGCCCTGGCCGACCTCATCGTCACCTCGCGTAGTCGACTCACCCATACGGCGACGCGATTGGAGAAGCGGGGCTGGGTGGAACGCCGCCCGGTCCACGAAGATCGTCGCGGGGTGGAGCTGTGGCTGACCGATGACGGACTTGCCGCGTTGCGGCGCCTGGCGCCGGTTCACGTCCAGAGTGTGCGCACCCACCTGCTGGCTCACCTGGACGAACAGCAGTTCGTGCAGTTCGCCGAGGCGATGAACGCCATCCGTTTGGGCATCCTGGGCATCGGGGCGCACGAGGCCCAGGAAGAGATCAGGTGATCCTCTGGGACATGATGGGGCTATGACGTCGAGCAACCCAGCTGCCCCCGCTTCTGAGCACCTCCTAGACCGAGCCCTCGCGGTGACTCCCGGTGGTGTGAACAGCCCCGTCCGAGCCTTCCGAGCCGTCGGCGGGACGCCCCGCTTCATCCGCGAAGCGCACGGCGCCTGGCTGACAGATGTCGACGGCCGCACTTACGTGGACCTGATCGGATCGTGGGGACCGATGATCCTAGGACACGCCCACCCGCAGGTGATGGCTGCGGTGCAGGACGCCGCCACTCGCGGGTTCAGCTTCGGCACCCCCAGCGAGAACGAGGTGCTGTTGGCCGAAGAGATCGTCTCGCGCGTCGAACCGGTCGAGCAGGTGCGCCTGGTCAGTAGCGGCACCGAAGCAACGATGAGCGCGGTGCGGCTGGCCCGAGGTGCCACCGGGCGAAGCAAGATCGTCAAGTTCGCCGGTTGCTACCACGGCCATGTCGACGCCTTGCTGGCGCACGCCGGTAGCGGTGTCGCCACCTTCGCACTGCCCGATTCAGCCGGGGTTCCGGCCTCGGCCGCAGGCGAGACCATCGTGCTGCCGTACAACGACGTGCCGGCCCTGGAAGCGGCCTTCGCCGAACACGGCGATGAGATCGCGGCCCTGATCACCGAGGCCTCGCCCGGCAACATGGGCGTCGTCCCACCCCAGCCCGGCTTCACCGAGGCGATGCGCACGCTCACTGCACGCCACGGCGCGCTGCTCATCTCCGATGAGGTCATGACCGGCTTCCGGTGCAGCCGAGCGGGTTGGTTGGGCTATGAGGGGATCCCCGAGTCGGGGGCGCCGGACCTGTTCACCTTCGGCAAGGTGATGGGTGGCGGATTCCCGGCCGCCGCCTTCGGTGGACGGGCCGACCTGATGTCACAGCTCGCGCCGCTCGGGCCGGTCTACCAGGCCGGCACCCTGGCCGGGAACCCCATCGCTACCGCGGCCGGACTTGCGACCTTGCAGGGTTGCACCCCGCAGGTCTACTCCCAGCTGCTCGCCACAGCGCAACGCATCGCCGGAGCGGCCCACGAAGCCCTCGACGCGGCCGGCGTGCCGCACGTGATCCAGTGGGCAAGCAGCATGTTCAGCGTCTTCTTCACCGAGAACTCCCGCGTGCTCAACTACGACGACGCCCGCAGCCAAGACCTGCCGGCCTTCGCGGCGTTCTTCCACGCCATGCTGGATGCGGGGGTGCACCTGCCGCCGAGCGCGTTCGAGTCCTGGTTCGTCAGCGCCGCGCACGACGACGAGGCTATCGAGCACATCATCGCCGCGTTGCCCGCCGCCGCTTCGGCTGCAGCCCAGGCCCGTGACAGGATGACCCGATGAGCCGCACGATCGTCCACGTGGTGCGTCACGGCGAGGTCGAGAACCCCCGACGCATCCTTTACGGTCGCCTACCGGATTACCACCTCTCGCAGGTGGGCCGGGCGATGGCTGACCGCCTCGGTGAGCACTTCGAGGGGCACGACATCGCTGCCGTGGTCGCTTCCTCACTGGAACGCGCCCAGGAGACCGCCGCCCCGATCGCCCGAGCGCACTCGATGCCGGTGCGGGTCGATGACCGGCTGCTGGAGGCGGGTAACCGCTTCGAGGGTCACCGTTTCGGTCACGGCTGGGCCTCGCTGCGCAACCCTCAGATCTGGCCGCTGTTGGTGAACCCGTTGCGGCCCTCCTGGGGCGAGCCCTACCGGCGGATCGCCGAACGAATGGAGCAGGCCGCAGAGGCGGCGCGCCGTTTCGCCTACGGTCACGAGATCGTGCTCGTCTCCCACCAGTTGCCGGTGTGGACGCTGCGCCGTCACCTCGAGGGTCGCCCGCTGTGGCACGACCCTCGTCACCGGGAGTGCGCCCTGGCCTCGGTGACATCGCTGCACTACAACGGCGGCGACCTCGAAGCCATCGCCTATGCCGAACCTGCCGCCGATCTGCTGCCTGCGGCAGCGCCGGTTCCCGGAGCGTGACCGCTGCATGACCCGTAACGGCGCTTTCTTCGGTTCCCCCGCGCGCGCCCGCCTGGCGGCGGGAGCGCTCGCCCTGGCCGTGGTCGTAACCGGCTGTTCTGCACCCGGCAGCGACACGGTGGCGGGTCGGGCCCAGGGCAAGGGCCAATACATCAGCGGTGACGGCACCATCGAACAGGTCGCTGCCGTCGATCGCGGCGAGCCTGTCGAGCTGTCCGGCACGACGTTGGACGGCAAACCGTGGAAGAGCGCCGACGCCCGTGGCTCGGTGGTCGTACTCAACACCTGGGGTTCCTGGTGCCCGCCGTGCGTAGCGGAGATGCCTGAGCTGCAGCAGGTCTGGGCTCAGGCTCAAGCCGAGAAGCAGCCGGTGGTGGTGATGGGCATCAACCTTCGGGAGAGCCCGGAGACGGCGAAAGCCTTCCTTGACGCGCAGGGTGTCACCTACCCCTCACTGGCCGATGACGGCGGTGCCGCGCAACTGGCGCTGCAGGGCAAGGCGACGGCGACGCCGACGACATTGGTGCTGGACCGTCAGGGGCGCATCGCTGCTCGGGTCTCGGGTGGTACCACCGCAGCCACCGTGGCCGGCCTGGTCGATGATGTCGTGGCCCAGAGTGATTAGCGCTGCAGGGTTGATCGCAGACGGGAATCTGCTGCTGGCAGTGCTGGTCGCGCTGGCTGCTGGGCTGGTCTCGTTCGCTTCCCCGTGTGTGCTTCCCCTGGTGCCGGGCTTCCTGGGATATGTCACCGGCGCTGCTGTTCGTCCTGGAAGCGACCCGGCACAGCACCGCGAACCGGGGCGTTCGCGCGTCGTGCTCGGCGCGCTACTGTTCGTCCTCGGCTTCAGCGCAGTCTTCATGACCGGGACGTTGCTGGCCACGGCCGCGGGTTCGGCGCTGCGTGCGCACCAAGAGCTGCTGATGCGCCTGGGCGGCGCCCTCGTGGTCGTGCTGGCCTTCGTCTTCCTCGGGATGGGCAGCCAGCGCACCTTCCAACCGCGCTGGCGTCCGGCTGCCGGGCTGGCCGGAGCGCCTCTGCTCGGGGTGGTTTTCGGCTTGGGATGGGCACCCTGCATCGGCCCCACCTACGCAGTGATCTATGCGCTGGCCACGAACCTGGCCGGCGACTCTGCGCTGGTGCTGCGCGGGGCGATCCTCGGGATCGCCTACTGCCTCGGCCTGGGCGCGCCCTTCCTGCTGGTCGCGGCGGGCTGGTCCAAAGCGCTGCACACCTCGGCCTGGCTGCGGGCGCACTACCGCGCCGTGCAGATAGCCGGCGGCCTGCTGCTCCTGGTGGTCGGGCTGCTCCTGCTCACCGGCGCCTGGACGCATCTGGTCGCCGCACTCCAAACCGGTTTGGTATCCCGATTCGAGACCCCGCTGTGAGTACCTCAACGCCGATCGGCGGACCCCGACTGGACGCTCGAGGCTGGGCGCGGTTCCTGTGGCGCCAACTCACGAGCATGCGCACCGCCCTGCTGTTGCTGCTGTTGGTCGCTTTGGCAGCCATCCCCGGCTCGGTGTGGCCGCAACGCAGCATCGACCAGGGCAAGGTCGTCAGCTACTTGCAGGAGCATCCACGTTCCGGGCCGTGGCTGGATCGGCTGCAACTGTTCGACGTCTACACCTCGGTGTGGTTCTCGGCCATCTACCTGCTCCTGATCATCTCCCTGGTCGGCTGCATCCTGCCCCGCACCAGCCAGTTGGCGCGGGCGTTGCGAGCCCGCCCGCCGGCGGTGCCCCGGCACCTGGAACGGCTCGCATCGCACCGAAACGTGCAGCTCGACGCCACCGCCGAGCAGGTGGACGGCGCGCTGCGCAGCCTGCTGCGGCGGCGCGGGTACCGGCTGCGCCCTGACGGCGGCAACGATCACGGCACCTGGGATGTCGCCGCCGAGTGCGGTCACCTGCGTGAGGCCGGCAACCTCGCTTTCCACTACGGGGTGGTGGCGGTCGTCGTCGCGCTAGCCTCCGGGTACCTGGTGGGCTGGCGCGGCGATGTCATCGTCCCGGTCGGCCAATCCTTCACGAACACCATCGGCGCGTACCACACGTTCACCGGCGGCCCGTGGGCGCGCAGCGACTCCATGCAACCGTTCTCGGTGCACATCGACGACATGAGTGTGCGCTTCGAGGAACGCCCCGGCAGCGGTCAACTCGGTGCGCCCCGGGACTTCCAGGTAGCCACCACCACCACTGATGGCCCGGGGGAGGCGCCGCAGAAGCGGACGTTGTCGGTCAACGGTCCGCTGCACTTCCGCGGCGCCGAGGTGTACCTGCTCGGTAACGGTTACGCCCCTCGGATCACAGTGCGGGACGCGGCCGGCAAGGTTCTGTACTCCCAAGCCACCCCGTTCCTGCCCCAGGACGGCAACTACCGTTCGACCGGCGCGGTGAAGGTGTCGGCCGCGCGCACGCAGCTCGGCTTTGCCGGTGTCTTCCTGCCCACGGCCTATGCCCCGCAGGAGGGTCGGGCCGAAGAACTGGAATCGGCCTTCCCTGATCTGGGCGCCCCGACACTGCTGTTGAAGGCGTGGGAGGGGACGCTGTTCCCCGACGGCGAACCGCAATCGGTCTACGAACTGCGTACCGATGGGATGCGGCCGGTGGGTGGCGCCGAGAACCAGTTCGAGTTGCGCCTGACGCCGGGGATGACCGTGCAGTTGCCGCAAGGGCGAGGGTCGGTGACCTTCGACGGGGTGGATCGATGGGCGGGAGTGTCCACCCGGTACGACCCGGCCAAACCGTTCGCCCTCGCCTCTGCCCTGGTGATGATTCTGGGATTGCTGGCTTCGCTGCTGATTCCTCGGCGGCGCGTCTTCGCCCGGATAACCCCGCTCAGCGCCGGGGGCTCGCGCCTGGTCCTGGGCGGGCTGGCGCAACGCGAAGATGCTGCCCTGCCCGATCTGCTTGCTGAGTTGGAAGAGAACCTCAGGGATCGGCTGAACTCCCCGGCGCCGCCCGGAGACGGTCAGGAAACGCACTTATCATCGGGGACATACGACCCCTTCGGAACGGAATCGTCATGACGGCTGCGGCCCTGGCTCAGTACTCGATCCTCGCCCTCTACACAGGTATGGCTGTACTCGGTCTTGCGATGCTCGCCTTCGCGCTGCACATCGCTGGTGTCGCCGGCCAACGCAGCACTGTGCGGGCCCAGCTGCGCGAGCGTGAGCTGGCCGGAGTGACCGCTGGTGCTGCTGGTGCCGGTGCTCGCAAGGCTGCGCGGCCCACCGGCTCGTCGGCGGTGGAAGAGACGGGCGCGCCCGCAGCTGGCGCGAGGGCCGGTGGCATCGGTATGAGTCTGACCTGGCTGGCCTTCTTGCTGCTGCTGGCCTCGCTGGTCTTGCGCGGGCTGGTCGTGATGCGCGCACCGATCGCCAACCTGTACGAGTTCGCCATCGGCGGCGTGATCGCCACCCTCGGGGTCTACCTCGCGGTCGCGTTGCGTCGGCCGCTGCGGTGGCTCGGGTTGTTCATCGTCACCCCGAGTCTGCTCGTCCTGGGGCTGGCCGTCACCTCCTGGTACACCGCAGCCACCGAGGTGGGGCCGGCGCTGCAGGACTACTGGCTGGCCATCCACGTCCCGATCGCGGTCTTGTCGGTGGGTCTGTTCACCGTGGCTTTCGCGGTGCTGGTTCTGCAGATGCTGGCCGAGCGCCGGGAAACCGCCCTCGCCGCGGGCCGAAGCGCCCGAATGACTTGGCTGGAAGCGCTCCCACCGGCCGCGCGCCTGGATCGGCTTTCCTACTCACTGCACGTTGCGGCCTTCCCGCTGTGGACCTTCACCATCGTCGCCGGTGCCATCTGGGGACAGAAAGCGTGGGGTACCTACTGGAGCTGGGACCCGAAGGAGACCTGGAGCTTTGTCGTGTGGGTGATCTATGCCGCCTACCTGCATGCTCGCGCCACCAGCGGTTGGAAGCGCCGCGCCACCGCCTGGATCGCCGTAGCCGGGTATGTGGCCATCCTGCTCAACACGACCGTGGTGAACAAGTACTTCAGTGGCCTGCACTCTTACTCGGGGCTGTGATGGGCGGCCGCCGGCGGCGCCGCAGCACCCAATCCGCGCCGGTGCGGCTATCTCGCACCGTGCTGTTTGCCCTGTCCCTGCCCGCCGACCTGATGAGGAGCCTGACATGACCAATGCTGTGCGGTACTCGCTGCTGCGGATTCTGCTGTTCCTCGGCTCGCTGTTGGCGCTCTGGCTTGCCGGGCTGCACGATCCGCTGCTGCTCATCCTGGTGGCGGCGACGATCTCGATGCTCATCTCGCTTTTCGCTCTTAAAGATATGCGCGACGCGATGAGTGTGGAGGTGGCACAGCGGGTCGAGCAGCGTCGCAACCGGAACCAGGAGCGACGCCACGACGATGTGCTCACCGACGAGGAAGCCGAAGAGATCGAAGCGGCCGAAAACTCCCGTGCCCGCAGCGATTCGATCACCGGCGAGGTACCCGGAGACCCGCAGAACGATCCTTACCGCTGAACGCTCACCAACTGGGCCACAGGGCTGCGCCCAGGCCGTAAGCCAAGCCGTAAGCCAAGGTCAACCGTCCTGTTGCGGCTAGGACCGGGATGAGAGCGCGGCCTTGAGCCCCGCCCAAGACGGCTTGCGCCGGGCGGACAGCCAGACCGATCGCTGCCAGTGAGAGAGCCGCGCCGGGATGTTGGGCGGCACCGACGAGGCTGGCCAAGAAAGCCCAGGCCACCATGGCGACGTAGGTGCGGCGGGCCGGGACATCACCGAGCCGGACGGCCAGGGTTCGCTTGCCCGTTTCGCTGTCGGTGGGGATATCTCGCACATTGTTGGCCATCAGGATCGCGCACGACAGCGCCCCGACCCCGACCGCGCCGGCCCAGCCGGCCAGGGTGATGCTGGCGGCCTGGGTCAGTTGCGTGCCGAGCACCGCAACGAGTCCGAAGAAGACGAAGACGAAGATCTCGCCGAGCCCGAGGTAGCCGTAGGGGTGGGACCCGCCGGTGTAGAACCAGGCGGCCACGATCGCGGCCGCGCCGACGGCCAGCATCCACCAGGCTCCGGAGAGCGCCACGAGCAGCAGACCGGCGAGGGCTGCGAGGCCGAACGAGGCGAACGCGGCGGTCTTGACCTGCGCTGGGGCGGCAAGTTTTTGCCCTACGAGACGCACCGGGCCGGCGCTACGGTCATCGTCGGTGCCGCGGATCCCGTCGGAGTAGTCGTTGGCGTAGTTGACGCCGATTTCGAGCGCGACCGCCACCACGAGCGCGAGCAACGCTCGGTCCCAGTGCCGCGCTCCCAGGGCCGCTGCGCAGCCGGTACCGAGCAGGACCGGTGCGATGGCTGCAGGCCAGGTACGTGGCCGGGCGCCTTCCAGCCACTGAGTAAAGGTGGCCATACCTCACAGGCCCCGCAGGAAGTCCGGGTCGTCATCGGGCCCTTGCGGCCGGGGCCGTTGGCGCGGAATGGGTAGCGTCGGGGACTCGGTTCGTCCGACGATCCACCAGGCGATACCGCCGGCGGGGGTGAAAAGGAGTACCAACACCACCCACACGAGCTTGGGAAGGTTCTTCACCCGGTCTTCGGGCATCTGGATGACATCGACCACCGAGAAGATGGTGAACGCCAGAACGGCGAGGGCGACGACCACTCGCAGCACGTTGAACCTCCTGATCAGGGGTGGTGATCCCTCATTGTCGCACTGACGGGCATGCTGAGCGCCCCGGGTTGGGCCAGGGACTCGGCGATCCGGCGCCGGTCTGGCTTACCGGGGCCTGTTGTCGGCAGTTGCTCCAGCACCGCCATCGCCCGGGGGAGGGCGTGTCGCGGCAACAGCCGCCTGGCGGCGTGCAACAGGCCCTCGACGTCGAAGTCGGTTGCGGCCAAGGGTGCGATTGCAGCCACGACAGCGCTTCCCCACTCGGGGTCGGGGATCCCGACGACGACCACCTCGGCTCCCGCAGGCAACAGCGGCGCCAGCACACGTTCTACCTGTGCCGGCCACACCTTCAGTCCGCCGGTGATGAGCACGTCATCAGCGCGTCCGTCGATGGCCAGGCGGCCCTGCTCGAGATGGCCGATGTCGTCGGTGCGCAGCCACCGGCGTCCGCCGATCCGCCGGAACGCCCCGGTGTTCCCGCCCAGGTAGCCGCTGGCCAGCATCGGCCCGGAGAGCAGGACTCGTCCGGCGTCCAGGGCGAGGTGGACTCCCGACAACGGGACCCCGTCGTACACGCAGCCGCCCGCGGTCTCACTCATCCCGTAGGTCAGTACGAGGCGAATCCCCGCCTCGCGCGCCGCAGCCAGCAGGTCCGGTGGGGTGGCCGAGCCGCCCACGAGCACGGCGTCGAACTCGCTGAGGGCGCCGGTGGCGCCTTCGTCGGCCAGGACGCGGCGCAATTGGGTGGGCACCAGGGAGGTGTATCGGGGACCACCCGTCATCGTTCGTGCTGCTCGAGCGAAGGCCGCGGCGGTGAACGGGCCCGCAGGTAGAACGGCCGGGGCCTGTCCCGCACCCAGGGAGCGCAGCATGACCTGCAGACCTGCGATGTGATGGCCAGGCAGGGCCAACAGCCAACGTCCGGGGCCACCGAGCCGTTCGTGGGTGGCCTGGGCGGAGGCGCGCAGCGCCGCGGCGGGTAGAACTGCCCGTTTGGCTGCACCGGTGGAACCGGAGGTGCCGACCGCCAACGCGGCGACCTGCGGGCCCAGCCCCAAACCCTCCAGATCCGCCTCCTGCGGCATCGTCGGCGACGGCTCGTCGGCGGAATGTGGCAACAGCAACGGTCCGCGCCCGGCAAGCAGTTCTTCCAGCGCAGGGAGTGCCCGCAGGGCATCCTGCCCGGATCCGATGCACAGGGCGCGACTCATCAGGCCAGGGTAGGAAATGTGCGCACCCTTTCGGCGCGCGGGTGGAGTGTGGCAAGAATGGGGCCATGACAAAGGGCGTGGCAGTAGTGACTGGAGCAAGCAGCGGAATCGGACGCGCGAGTGCGGTGCGCCTGGCGGCGGACGGCTACGACGTGGTGCTGGCGGCGCGTCGGGTGGACAAACTGGAGCAGATCGCCGCCGAGTGTGGTGGGCGTGCGGTGGGTTGCGATGTCACTAGTGCTGAGGATGTGGCGGCGCTGGCCCGGGCCGCTGGTGGTGACGTGAGTCTGTTGGTGAACAACGCCGGGGGAGCCTTCGGCTTGGAGCCGGTGGAGTGCGCGGAGTTGGATAAGTGGCGCGCCATGTACGAGACGAACGTTGTCGGCACGGTGGCGGTGACTAAGGCGCTGTTGCCCGCGTTACGGGCCGGTTCGGGCGGCACGATCATCACGATTACCTCGATCGCGGCCGACGCGGCGTATGAGAAGGGGGCGGGTTACTGCGGGGTGAAGGCTGCGGAGCGGTACGCCTCGGATGCGTTGCGTCTGGAACTGAACGGTGAACCGATCCGGGTCTGTGACATCGCGCCCGGGATGGTCAAGTCCGAGGGGTTCTCGCTCGTTCGTTTCGATGGCGACCAGGCCAAGGCCGACGCGGTGTATGAGGGGGTGCAGGAGCCGCTGACCGAGGAGGACGTCGCGGAGTGCGTCAGTTGGGTGGCGGGGTTGCCGCAGCACGTGAACATTGACCGGCTCACCGTCAAACCGGTCGCGCAGGCCGCCAGCTTCAAGGTGCACCGGGGTCCGCTGGCCTGACCCCGTCGACGGGGCCGCGCCGTCGGGTGGAGGGGGCGCTGTCGCCGGGCCGCGTCAGGCGTGGGGGTTGAGCGTGCTGCCGGCGAGGATGTGCCGTCGGGTGCGTCCTCGGCGAGGGCGTCGCGTCGCCGTGAGGCCGCAAGGGCCAGGGGCGCACCCCATGGCCACGACGAGCGCGATGGTCACGACGAGCGTTGCTGCACTCAACGTGACGGCACCCGCGACGGTTGCGCATGCCGCCACGCTGAGAGCTCGATCGAGTGGGACATGGCAGGGGCCCGGGTGGGCCCCTGCCGGCGGATCACTGGGCGAAATGCTTCTCGAGCTGGTCCAGGCAGGCCATGGCTGCGTAGTAGTCGAGACGGAAGGTCTCCGGCCCCATGTAGACGACCTGGCCCTTCTTGACGGCGGGGGCCGCGTTGTAGGCCGGGTTCGTCGTGATGACCTCCTTGGTCTTGGCGCCGGGGGCGAAGACGATCCACGTGTCGCCCGCGAGGCCCTTGACCACGTTCTCTGTGGAGAGTTCGACGATGTCGTCGCGCTTGCCCATGCTCGTCGTGCCGGTGACCGACTCCGGGATGGGGGCGAGGGTGAATCCGAGGTCGGTGAGCAGGCGCCCGTGCGCGGATTGGGGCGTGAATGCCGCGGCGCCGGAGCCGTCGTCGAAGTTGACGAACGGGGACACCGTGCCCTCCGGGAGCTTGATCTTGGCCTTGACTTCCTGCAGTCGGGTCTCGTAGGCCTTCTTTACCTCTGCGGCCTTGTCCTCGTGACCGGTGGCCTGGCCTAGCTGCTCCGTGACCTCGAGCCAGCTCTTGTTCGACCCGTTGATGACGATGGTGGGCGCGATCTTGGCGAGCTGGTTGTAGAGGTCGAGGGCAGAGTCGCCGCCGGTTGCCGCGACGACGATGAGGTCGGGCTGCAGCGCGGCGACCTTTTCGGCCGAGGGGGCCGCGGTGTCGTAGGCCACCTTGACGCCGCGCTCCTTGGCGATGGGGCCCCACTGAGAGAAGAAGCCTTGGTCGTCGGAGACGTCGGTGTTGGGTTTGGTGGCCGCCGTGGCGATGACGGGGGCGCCGACGGCGAGGAGGGGGCCGGTGAGGGTGGGTGAGGTGGAGACGATGCGCTGCGGCTGGGCCTCGAGCGTCACATCGCCCTTGTCGGATTTGACGGTGCGCGGCCACCCCGTGGTGGTTGTCGCGTCGGTGGCGGGTGCGTTGCTCGCCGTCGCTGCGCTCTGCGGGGTCGCAGATTGTGGCGATTCCTGGGTGCCGCAGGCGGACATGCCCAGGCATAGGGCGAGGGTGAGGGCGGCAGCGACGGTGGCGTGGCCGCGGGGTGAGTGTTGCATGGTTCCCTTTCGACGGAGTGCCTAGTTAGGCAAGGCGTACCTTATGTCGCAATATGTCGCAATCTTCCGGTGTGATGACGTCCGCGGCAACCCGACGGGGCAACCGCGTGGCGTGTGGAGCGGATCAGTCGTTGGCGAACGGCGGCACGATCATCGGGGTGCCGGTCACGGGATCGGGGCAGACGTGACAGTCGAGACCGAAGACGTCGCGGGTGAGATCGGGGGTGATGATGTCGTGCGGATCCCCCTCGGCCACGATGCGCCCGCCGCTCATCGCCACGAGGTGGGTGGCGTACCGCGCGGCCTGGTTGAGGTCGTGCAGGACGGCCACGAGGGTGCGCCCGCCGTGCCGTTGCAGGCGGCGACACAGGTCGAGCAGCTCGACCTGGTGGGTGAGGTCGAGGTAGGTCGTCGGCTCGTCGAGCAGGATGAGCGGGGTCTCCTGGGCCAGGACGAGTGCGAGCCAGACCCGTTGTCGCTGACCACCGCTGAGCTGGTCGACCTGCCGGTCGGCGAGGTCGGACACCGAGGCGAGGCGCATGGCCTGGGCGACGGCCTCTTCATCGGCGCGGGACCACTGGCGCAACAGGCTCTGGTGCGGTGAGCGTCCCCGGGAGACGAGCTGGCGCACGGTGACGAGGTCGGGGGCAATGGAGCTCTGGGGCAACAGGCCGATGCGGCGGGCCACCTCGCGGGTGGGGCGGCGGTGGATGTCGTCGCCGTCGAGGACGACGCGCCCGGCGGTGGGCGTGAGCAGGCGGGCCAGGGAGCGCAGCAGAGTGGACTTTCCGCACGCGTTGGGGCCGACGATGACGGTGAACCCGCCGTCCGGCACATGGAGGTCGAGCCCCTCGGCTACGACGCGGTCGTCGTAGCCCAACGTGACGTGCTCGGCGGACAGACTGGACGTCATCACGGATCCGTTCGGGTGAGGTGTGGTGGTCATGGATGTCACCGTCGCGTGGGTCATCGGCGTCGCAGCTCCCGGGTAAGGAGCCACACGAAGAAGAGACCGCCGAGAGAGGCGGTGACGACGCCGACGGGCAGGTCGGGCAGCAGGCGGCCGGTTGCGAGGTCGCACAGCGACAGCAGCGCCGCGCCCATGAGGGCGGACGTGACGGGGCCGACGTCCCCGTCGCCGGTGAGCCGGCGGGCCAGGTGTGGGGCGGCGAGGGCGACGAACCCGATGGGTCCAGCCACGGAAGTGGCGACGGCCACGAGCAGGGTGCCAAGCACGACGAGGACGGCGGTGCCGCGCCGGGGCGAGACGCCGAGGGAGGTGGAGAGGTCGTCGCCGAGGGCGACGATGCGCAAGTGGCGGGCCTGCGCGGCGGTGGCGACGCACAGGATGAGCCCGAGCCCCGTGGCGGGGAGCGTGGCCTCCCATCCGACGCCGTCGAGGGTGCCGAGGATCCAGCGGCTCGCGGCGAGCGCCGTGTCGGAGTCTGCCCGCAGGAGGAGCCACCGGTTGACGGAGGTGAGGATGGCGGTGATGGCGATGCCGACGAGGACGAGGTGCAGGCCGGCGCGGCTGCCGCCGCGGGTGAGCAGCCACGTGATCGCGACGGTGACGACGCCACCGGCGAAGGCGGCGGGAGCCCGAAGGGAGAAGTCGGCGGCGGCGGTGAGCACCACGAGCAGAGTGCCGGTGGTCGCCCCGGTGGAGAAGCCGATGATGTCGGGGCTGCCGAGAGGGTTGCGGGTGACGGCCTGGAAGATGGCGCCGCTCATGCCGAGGGTGGCGCCCACCGTGAGGGCCAGAAGCGCCCGGGGGAGTCGCCAGTCGAGGACGACGAGGCGGTCGAGGCCGGTGCCTCTGCCGAGGAGGACCTGGACGACACGGCCCACGGGCAGGGTGATGTCGCCCAGGACCAGGGCGGCGAGTGTGGCGGCGAGGGCGGTGGCGGCGAGGATGAGGCCCACGAGGACGGAGCGCGGGTGGGCGGCGAAGGAGACCCGCTCCCCGGCGAGGCGGACGGCGACGGTGCTCATCGGCCACCCCGCTGGAGACGACGGACGAGGACGAGCAGGACGGGGGCGCCCACTGCGGCGGTGAGGAGCCCGACGGCGATCTCGCCGGGGCGGGCGATGATGCGGCCCACGATGTCGGCGACGAGCACGATGAGCGGGCCGAGGAGGAGGGTGAGGCGCAGGGTTCGGCCCTGGGTGTCGGCGCCGAGGCCGCGGGCCAGAGGTGGGGCCATGAGGCCGACGAACCCGATGGGTCCGGCGACCGCCGTGGCGGCGGCGCACAACAGGGTGATGGCGACGAGGGCGATGCCGCGGGTGCGGACGAGGCTCGTGCCGAGGGCTTGGGCGAGGTCGTCGCCGAGGGCGAGGTCGTCGAGCGGTCGGGCGAGGGTGAGGGCGAGTATGACGCCGAGGGCGATCGCGGGCAGGGTGCGATCGAGCGCGGGCGTCGAGGTCACGAGTGCGCCCACGTCCCAGTAGCGGAAACTTGCGAAGGCGCGGGGGTGGGTGAGCAGGACGGCGGAGATGAGACCCCCGATGGAGGAGGAGACGGCCACGCCGGCGAGGACCAGGCGCACCGGGGTGGCGCCGCCGGGACCGGTCGACCCGATAGCGAACACAAGCACGCTGACAGCGACAGCTCCGGCGGCGGCGCACAGCATGTGACCGGCGGGGGTGTCGAGGCCCCAGAAGGCGATGCCGCACACGACGAACAGGGAGGCGCCGGAGGTGACGCCGAGGAGTCCTGGATCGGCGAGGGGGTTGCGGGTGACCGCCTGCATGAGGGCGCCCGCCACTGCGAGTGCCGCCCCGACGCCGAGCGCGAGCAGGGTTCGGACGACGCGCAGGTGGCCGATGATGTACGCCTCGTGGGAGCCGTCGGGGTGGAGCAGGACGTGCCGGACCACCCCCAGGGGGATGTCGTTAGATCCCACGGCCAGTGAGGCGGCGCAGGCAAGGACGAGCGCCGCGGTCAGGGCCGCCAGGGTAAGGATGTGGCGGCGTCCGGCGCGGCGGCGCTCGGCAGGTGGGGGCTGGCTCGGAGGCACGCGTCGGTGCATGGCGATGGTGGCGCTCATCGGCTCTTCTTCGTCGGTATGTGCCTGCGGACCGGAAGGGCGGAGGGAACTCGTCGCGGTCGAGAGAAGTTAGGTTAGCCTCACCTTATGATAACGACCACGACTGTGCTTCCCGCAGTCGCCGTTGCGAGCGCCGCTGGAATCGGAGCGGCCTGCGTCGCCCGGTTTGCCGCCGCCGGTCATCCCGCCGCCGCCTTGGTGTGCGCCGCCCAGGGTGTTCGCCCGGTGAGCTCGCCGAGTAGGACCACAGCGAGGTGCGCGCGATGATCGACGCCAACCTCTTCGGGGTACTCCACGCGCTGTTGGGTGACGACGAGGACGCGAGGCAGGCCGGGTGGTCCGTCACGCTGCGTGAGGATCGCGCGGACCACCGCCTCGGCATCCCGCTCGGACGCATCGCTGATGCCGATCACATCGCAGGCGTCGTCGCGGCCCTGTGTCGCGCCGACTTCGCCCACGTGAGCATGCAGGAGATCTACGTCGACGGCGGTGCGACGCTGCATGCCTGAGCACCCGCTTTTCGCCGATCTGGACCAGGCCGTCGCGCGCGTGCGTCCGGCCGTGACCACGCTCCTGCACGAGATCCACGCCTATGCCGAGCCCGCGTTCGCCGAGCACCGGTCAGCTGCCGCGTGTCGGGTGGTGTTGTCCGACAACGGGTTCGACGTCACCGGCGTCGAGGGGCTGCCGACGGCATTCGTCGCCCGGCGGGGGGCGGGCGCATTGCGCGTCGCGGTATGCCTGGAGTACGACGCACTGCCGATCGGCCATGCCTGCGGACACAACCTCATCGCCGCCGTCGGGGCCATTACTGCCGTGGCCCTCGGTGAGGTGGCCGACCGGGCAGGCCTGCAGGTCACGGCGGTCGGCTGCCCGGCCGAAGAGTCCGGGGGAGGCAAGGCGCTGCTGCTCGAGGCCGGGGTGTTCGACGGGATCGACCTGGCTGTCATGGCCCATCCAGGAGATCACGACTCGGCGTGGTTCGACTCCTGGGCGCTCTCGACGCTGGAGGTCGTCTTCGACGGCGAGGCCTCGCACGCGGTGCGTGAGGCGCACGTGGCGAGCCAGCCTCGCGATGCGCTCGTGCTCGCCGAGACGGCCCTCGGGCTGATGCGGGGGCACCTGCCGCCCGACTGCGCCGTGGTGGCTGCCCCGACCGGCGACCTGGGCACTCCCGGTGCCGTGCCGTCGCACACCCGGCTCGCCCTCGAGGTGCGGGCCCCCGACGCGGAGCTCCTGCGGGCCGTGCGCGAGCGGGTCGAGCGGGCCTGCACCGGGGTGGCCGCCGCCGCGTCGTGCACCGCCACGATCACCGCCGTCGACCCCGACTACCTCGACTTCCGCACCGACCCCGAGCTGGCCCGCCTCTACGCCGACACCGCCCGCGACCTGGGGCGCGACGTCGGCCCGGGCCGCGGCCGGTTCGCCATGACCGACATGGGCAACGTGTCGCACGCCGTGCGCGCGATCCACCCGATGTTCGACATCACCGGCGGTGCCTGCGCCCCGCACGAACCGGAGTTCGCCGACCACGCCCGCTCACCCCGCGCGCAGGACGCGGCCGTCACGATCGCCACCGCCCTGGCCCGCACCGTCCTCCTGGTCGGCAACCCCGTCGGCTGAGCCACGCCGCGCCCGAGGAGGTCGAGAACCACTTGCTCGCCCACCCCGGCGTGCACCAGGCCGCAGTCACCGGCGGCGACGACGTGCCCGGTCAGCGAGGTCGTGGCCTACGTCGTGCCCGCCGACCGGGACGCCGGGCGACAGCTGACGGCGCTGCCCGCGTGGGAGGCGGCCCGCTGCCTGCGCGACCACCTCCGCAACCGTTCCATCGCTGAAGATGCCCGACCGCTACCACGTGGTCGACCCTGCCTCCCGCCGCCCTCGGCAAGACGAGCGCCGGATAGATCACGTCCATGTCGAGGCCCATCCCCGGGACGCAGGACCACTCGCCGACCACCGGACCGGCTACCCGCCACGGACACCCCCCGCGGCCCAGGCCGCACCGACCTCAGCAAGGAGCACCGATGAACCCGTTCGATGACGACTCCGGCGTCTTCCTCGTCCTGCGCGACGACGCCGACCGGCACAGCCTGTGGCCGACGTTCGCGGCCATCCCCGCGGGGTGGGCAGCCGTTTTCGGCCCCGACTCCCGCCAGGCCTGCCTCGCGTACGTGGAGCAGCACTGGACCGGGCTGCAGGTCGCCGGATGAGCCGGCAGCCGGAGTGGTGGCCGGGCCCGCCCCCGCGGGTTGAGAGCGAGACCGTGCGCGCGTTGATCGCGGACCCCTCGGCCGAGCGGGTCTCCCAGGTCCTGGATCGGGCCGCGCAGGGCGGTGGCGTGATCGTCGAACCGGCGCCGGGGCGCGGTGGCGAGGAGGTGTACGTCACGTTCGTCACCCGGGCCACGGACGAGGACCCCGAGTGCGCGGTGATCCTCGACACCATCACCGACACCCACCGCGCCGACCTCACCCCCATGCGTCTGGAGCCCGTGCCGGGCACCGACGTCCTCGCCGGGAGCTTCGCATTGCCGATCGACCTGCGGGTCACCTGCGCGTGGTGGGCCGGCCGGGACCTCGATCTGCAGGCCGGACGCGACCGCGACGGCTGGTGCCACGTCCTCGCCCACTGCACGGCCCCAGCCTGGTCGGACGACGTGGTCGGCAACGCCCACGGCGGCCTCGGGTCGGTCCTCGCCCTGCCCGACGCCCTCGCGCAGCCCTGGTACGCGCCCCGGCCGGGTGTCCCCGCCGGGGAGGTCTGCACCGTCAACGTGTTTTCCGCCCACCTCGGTCGGATGGTCGACGGGTGGATCCACGTACCGGCCGGGGCGACCGGCCCGTTCGCGCTTGCGGTGCTGCTTGATGGGGACATGTGGACGCAGATCCAACCCCTGGGGCCGACCCTGGACAACCTGCACCACGAGGGGGCGATCCGTCCGACCATCACGGTGTTCGTGGATTCGGGCGAACGCGCCCTGAGGTTCGCCGAACTGGGGCTGCACCCGAAGTTCCCGGCGTTCGTCGCCGACGAACTTCTCACCCGGGTGCGGGCCTTGGGGGACATCCAGGACGACCCGCGTCACCACGTCGTCGCCGGTCAAAGTCTCGGTGGGCTGGCGGCGGCGCAGGTCGTGCACGCCCGCCCCGAGACGTTCGCGTCGGCGATCGTGCAGTCCGGCTCCTTCTGGTGGCCCGACGAGGAGCACCCCGGCGAGCTGACCGAGCGCTACCGTGCCGACCCGCCGCCGAACGGAGTGCGGATCTTCCACGAGGTGGGCCGGTTCGAGAACCAACTGCTCGACGTCAACCGTGAATTCCGTGACGTGGCGAGCTCCGTGGGCGTCGAGGTGACCTACCGGGAGGTCGCGGGCGGCCACGACTACGCGTCCTGGCGCGGCGGGTTGGCCGACGGCCTCGTCCACCTTCTTCGGCCGTGAGGGCCCAGGGGCGAGGGCGGCGGCCGGGGCGGCTCTGAGCATGAGGTTGGTGATCGGGGATCGACCGGTGAGGTCGGCGTCGTGGGGGCCTTGTTGCCCCGGCAGGTCGCCGTGGTGTGTAGTCACGGCGACCTGCCGGACGCCGTGTTGTGGCCCGGGGAGGAGCCGTGGGTGCGGCAGACGGTGGAGTCGCGTCGTCGCGCCGCCGAATGTGGTGGGCGTGTGGTGGGTTGCGATGGCACTAGTGCTGAGGATGTGGCGGCGCTGGCCCGGGCCGCTGGTGGCGACGTGAGTCTGTTGGTGAACAGGGTTGCCGCAGCACGTGACTACGTGCGGGGACGTAGCCGCCGCGCCACCGGCTGTGGAAGGGCGAACAGAAAGCCCAGACCGATCCGAGTCAGCAGGTTCTGCAGCCCGACGCAGATGGCGACGACGATCGCGGTCATGAGCAGCGGCCATGCGGCGTCGAAGGCGAACGAGGTGGCCGTGGCGTGCGAGAGCCAGCTCAGCGCGCCGTCCTGGGCGAAATTGATGATGGTGATGACCGGGATGTGCATCACGTAGATGCTCAGCGTGCGACGCCCGACCCAGGAGCCGATGGCCAGATAGAGCGGCACCTTGGACAGCAGCCCGGCCAACCCGATTGCGGCCAGGGTGGCGGCAACGTAAAGGCACATGAGCAGCGCCGCCCGCGGCAGCTCGATCGGGTCCAGGCTCATGATGGTCGACAGCGAGACGGCCAGATAGAGCGCGACCGAGGCGCCGCAGGTGAGGATGGTCAGCCAGTGCTGTCGCGCCACCCACAGCAGCGCTTCGCGGCCGTAGACACCCAGGACGAAGAAGAGCGCGAACTGTAGGCCCCGGGTCCACAGCGGGCTCTGCACCGAATACGTCGTCGCGGTCCACAGGTGCAGAGCGACCGCTGCGCCGATGATGAGCGTCGGGGGTACCTTGCGCGCCGCGGTGAGCACCAGGATGTACACCGCAAGGAAGAAGACGAACCACAGGTGCGTGCCGGGGAGGACGATCTGCAGCAGGTATTGGCTGAAGCTGGTGAATTGGAACGGCACCGGCCGATCGCCCGCTGCGAGCATGAACGCGCCGTAGGCCAGGAGCCAGACCAGATAGAAGTAGTAGTCGCTGACGATGGTGACCAGGCTGGTGCCCTTGCGGAACCCCCTGGCGATCTTGGTGCTGGCCAGCATGCCTGACACGACGAACAGCAGCGGCATCCGCAGTACCGAGATGACCTGGTTGATCCGGTCCCAGACCGGCACCATGTACCGGCTGGAGTGATCCAGCATGTAGAAGTGCCCGATGCTGACGTGCAGCAGCACCACCGCCACGACCGCCGCGCCGCGAGCGCAGTCCAGCCAGCCGATGCGTTGACGCACCGGGTGCGCCCCCGCAGCGGCGGGCGGGGCGTCAGGGGCGGCCCGTCGAGGCGCAGCGTCGGTGGACATGGCAGTACTTCCGCAGTTGGGCGAGGGACGGCACGAGGTCAGGGGGTGCCTGATCACCTCACCATAACGGGCGCGTCCTCCCGGCTACCCGGGTCCCTGGGCTGGCTGGGCAGTCCCGCGCGAGGTGAACGCGCGGGATCAGAAGTACCAGGGGAAGGGGGACCAGTCGGGGTCGCGCTTTTCCAGGAACTGGTCTCGGCCTTCGACTGCTTCGTCGGTCATGTACGCCAACCTGGTCGCCTCACCGGCGAAGACCTGCTGGCCCATGAGGCCGTCGTCGAGGAGGTTGAACGCGAACTTGAGCATGCGCTGCGCCTGCGGGGATTTACCGAGGATCTCGCGGGCGACCTCGATGGCGGTGGTTTCGAGTTCGGCGTGCTCGGCGACGATGTTGACCGCGCCCATCCGGTGCATGTCTTCTGCGCTGTAGGTACGCCCGAGGAAGAAGATCTCGCGGGCGAACTTCTGCCCGACCATCTTGGCCAAGTAGGCGCTGCCGTAGCCGGCGTCGAAGGAGCCGACGTCGGCGTCGGTCTGCTTGAACCGGGCGTGTTCGCGGCTGGCGATCGTCAGGTCGCAGACGACGTGCAGGGAGTGCCCGCCACCTGCGGCCCAGCCGGGGACGACCGCGATGACGACCTTGGGCATGGTGCGGATGAGGCGTTGCACCTCCAGGATGTGCAGGCGACCGCCCTCGGCTTTGACCCGGGCGGCGTCGACGCTACTGCTGCCTTCCTCGCCGGCAGCGATGGCATCCGCCGAGGCGTACTGGTAGCCGGAGCGGCCGCGGATGCGTTGGTCGCCGCCGGAGCAGAAGGACCACTTACCGGCGGCGCCGGTGCCGACCGGTCCGGGCCCGTTGCCGGTGAGCAGCACAGCGCCGACGTCGGCGCACCGGCGCGCGTGGTCGAGGGCGCGGTACAACTCGTCCACCGTGTGCGGGCGGAAGGCGTTGAGGACCTCGGGGCGGTCGAAGGCGATGCGCACCGCGCCCAGGGTGCGGCCGGGCACCGGCCCGGGCAGGACGCACCGGTGGTAGGTGATGTCGGTGAAGTCGAACCCGTCCACCTCCTGCCACGCGGAGGGGTCAAAGGGCTGGCAGGCTTCGGCGCTCATGGGAGCAGGGTACAAACCGCGAAGCCTTGTGCCGTGTTTCGGCGTGCTTGCACTGTCGGTCGGCTCCGGCTTGGTCTGCTGCTCGCGGTCGCCGCAGCTGCCGGGAATTGCCCAGTGCCAGCAGGATCGGCATTTCTTCGGTCTTCGACGCCGCCAGTGAGGGCCGGATATCCGGGCCGATACTGCCTTGGATTCTCCCCGGGTGCAGCAGGGTCGAGGGACTACTTGCCGGTGCCGTAAGACCATTTCCACGGGAGATTCCGTGCTATGGTTTTTAGGTAATACTTACCTAAAAACCAGGAGTCTCCTGTGTCCCAGACCTCGCAAATGACCAGCTCAGCACACCTCGAGCTGGTAGATGCCCTGCCAGTCGTCACCTCCTCAACGACGTCTCGGGTGCTCGTGGACAACCCGGCGATGCGAGTCGTGCAGTTCACCTTCGATGCCGGAGAACAACTGACGGAGCACAGCTCGCCCCGCGCTGTTGCGTGCATCCTCGTGGCAGGCGCACTGCAGTTCACGGTCGAGGGGACCGCGCACGACATGCGCCCCGGCGACGTGATCTACCTGGCGCCAGGTGCGCCGCACGCTCTCATGGCACAGGAAGCAAGTCGGCTGGCCCTGGTCATGGTCGACATGGAAGAGGGAGACAAGAAATGACTTCGGAGCAAACGACCTCAGGAACGGCCGGCCCGGACGAGCACCGCATGCAGGGCCACTGGTTGCTGGCCTCGCTCGGCAAGCGAGTGCTGCGACCGGGAGGGGCCGCGCTGACCCGCGCACTCATCACGCAGGCAGCCCCCAGCGCCGACGATCGCATCGTCGAATTCGGCCCTGGTCTAGGGCACACCGCGGCGCAGCTGCTTGCCGCGAACCCCGTCTCCTACATCGGTGTCGACCCGAACCCCGAGGGCCGCGGGGCGCTAGAGAAGGTGCTGGCCGGGCGGACGAACGCGAGGATCCAGGTTGCCGATGCGGCCGAGACCGGATGCCCCGATGCCTGCGCGGACCTCGTCGTCGGCGAGGCGATGTTGACGATGTGCTCCCCGGAAGCCAAGGCCGCGATTGTCGCCGAGGCCGCTCGTCTGCTGACCCCCGGAGGTCGTTACGCGATTCACGAGCTGTCGCTGACGAAGGACGCCGACGTCGACCCGAGCCGCGGTGCGGGGGCGTCCAAGGACATCTCCCGACGCATCAAGGTGGGGGCCCGGCCGCTGACTGTACGGGGGTGGAGCGAACTGCTGGAATCCCAGGGGTTCGAGGTGCTGTGGACCCGAGAGGCCCCGATGCGGCTGCTCGAACCGTCGCGGCTCATCGCGGACGAAGGCCTGCTGGGCGCCGCTCGGTTCGGCGTCAACCTGGCCCGGCGTCCGGAGGCCCGCGCCCGGGTCATGCAGATGCGCGCGTCGTTCCGGGAGCACTCGGACGTGCTGCGCGCGGTGGCCATCCTGGCTCGGCGCCGCTGAGGACCCCCGCTCGCCTCGTCGTCACGAGGGCTGATCGGCTGGTCCGTAGGCTGGGGTCATGCCGATTCCCGAGTTCGTGGCGCGCCTGCGTGAGCACGTCGGACATGACCCGTTGTGGCTGCCCGGAATGAGCGCGGTCATCCTCAAGGACGACCCCCAGCGCCCCGGCGGCCCGCCGTGGGTGCTGCTCGTGCGGCGCTCTGACGATGGCTCCTACACCCCGGTGACCGGCATCGTGGACCCTGCGGAACACCCGGCCCGCACCGCCGTGCGCGAAGCAGCGGAAGAAGCCTGCGTACAGATCAGGGTCGAGCGGTTGGTGGCCGTCCGGGTGGTGGGGCCGGTGACCTACCCCAACGGGGACGTCTCGAACTACCTCGACCATGCCTTCCGCTGCCGGTGGGTCTCAGGTGACCCGGTCGTGGGCGACGACGAATCCACCGAAGCGGGCTGGTGGCCCACCGACGGCCTGCCGCCGATGTTGGCCCGGCATGAAGAGGCGATCCGGTTGGCGCTCGCCGAGGACAGCGACGTCTTCTTCGGCTGAGCCGGCAGCACACCCGAGAAGGGCCGGTGCCCGGGTGGGGGCGTGGTGGTCCAGGTCCCCTCCGGCCCGCCGCACGGAGTGCGCAGGTCCCCATCAAGGCCGCCGACGGCGGCAACAGGCCGCGCCAGGCGTCTGTAGCCGGAAGCTTCCAGGAGGCCGCCCGGTGGAGGCGCGATGGCCTCGGCCACCAGTGGCGACGGGGTCGGCGCAGGAGCCGGGGTCGGCTGTGGCGAATTCCTCGCCGGGTCTGAGCCTGGGCCGATAGGACGATCACAGCGCCGTGTGGGCGGTGTCGATCTCGAAAGGTGCGCCTCGATGAGTCGTCGAATCCTGCTCGTGCCGGCCCATCCGCATGTCGGCCTCACTGCTGCCTGTCTGGGATTGGCGCACGCACTCGACGAACGCGGAGTCGACGTCGGCTACGCCAAACCGCTGGCGCAGACGCGCCATCATGGTGGCTCCGGCCATGCAGGCGAACTCTTTCGGTTGACCACGCCGCTGCGCCCACCGGAGCCGGTCCCTGCCCAGCGCGTGCAGGAGCTGCTCTCCGAGGGGCGCATCGACAGCCTCATGCTGGAGATGCTCGCGACCTGCGAGGACGTGCTGGATCAGCATGAACTCGTCCTCCTCGAAGGGTTGGCGCCCGGCGAGGACCAGGCGCTGCCCGAGCATGTCAACGTCGAACTCTCCCGAGCCCTGGATGCCCACGTGCTCATCGTGGGTTCAGCCCGCGGCAAAGACCCCAGCCGGTTGGCGAATCAACTTGCGGCGATGGCGGGCTCGTTCAACGGCCCGGCCGGTTCGCGGGTCATCGGTGCGGTCGTCAACCGGATCGAGCATGAGGACGACCACGGCCACGGGTTGAAAGACCCGGAACCGCTGGTGGCGCCCTACCGGGAGGCGCTGGCCGAGAAGGGGCTGCGCCTGGCTGCCGGGATCCTCGTCGATGACGAGTTGGCCCGCCCGCGGGTGCGTGACCTGACGCACGGGCTCGGTCTTCAGGTCATCAATCACGGCGATGACACTCGCCGAATCGGTGGCGTGGCCATCGCCGCCCAGAGCGTTCCCGGGTTCCTGCCCAGCCTTGTCGCCGGTCGGCTGATCCTGGTCCCAGGGGACCGGCACGAAGTGTTGCTCTCGGCGGCGCTGGCCGAGATGAGCGGCACCCGGTTGGCGGCGGTGGTGCTCACCGCCGATGTGCGGCCCGACCCACAGGTGCTCGAACTGTGCCGTCCGGCGCTCGGCTGCGGGCTGCCGGTCCTGTTCAGCCGCGCCAAAACGTTCGAGACTGCGGCCCAGGTGCTCGATCTGGACCCGGAGATCCCGGCCGATGACGAGGACCGGGCCCGTCGTGTCATGCAGATCATGGCCACCGCCTATGACGAGACGTGGCTGGCGGAGTTGAAAGCGCTGCCTACACGCATCCGCATCACTCCGGCGCACTACGAGCTGGCCACCAGACACGCCCTGGGTCGTGGGCGCTACACCGTGGCCCTGGCCGAAGGCTCGGCTCCGGCGCAGGTGGCTGCAGCCGTGGCGCTGTCCGAAGCGAGCCGGGTGCGTTGTGTGCTGGTCGCCTCAACCACCGACGTGACCCGGACCGCCGCGGAACTGGGTCTGGACCTGCCGCCGGACGTGCTCATCGTGGATCCGCAGCGCGAAGACAAGCGGCTTGTCATCGCGCTGCGTTCGGTGCGTCCCGGGTTGAGCGCCGCCGAAGCGGGCGAATTACTTCGCGACCCGCTTACCACCGCGTTGTTGCTGCTCAAGATCCAGGACGTGGACGGGGTCGTCGGTGGGGAGTTGCACGGCTCGAGGCCGCTGGTGGGGTTGGCGGAGGAGATCATCGGGCGACGCTCGGATGTGATGACGGTCTCGTCCTCGCATCTGATGATGCTGCCCGACGGTGTCGTGGCCTACGCGGACTGCGTGGTGGTGAGCGAGCCCAGCGGTATGGAACTGGCGTGTATCGCCTCCCAGACGGCCAACGCCGTGGAGCGGGTGCGGATCCCGGCGCGGGTGGCGTTCGTTGCCCCGAGCCGGGCCCACGCCGACGCGCCGCGGGCGCGGGCGCGCGTGCAGGAGGCCGTTGCAATGATCCGGGACCGCCGCCCGGACCTCATCGTCGATGGCCCGCTGCCGTTCGAGGCGGCTGCCTCGGTGGCCAAGGCGCGTTTGCTCACACCGGACAGTCCCCTGCAGGGGCAGGCGACCGTGTTCGTCTTCCCTGATCTGGCGACCGGGAACGCCACCTACAAGGCCGTCCGGCGCAGCAGCGGCGCCCATGTCATCGGCCCGATCCTGCAAGGGCTGAACAAGCCGGTGAACGCACCACCGCGCGACGCCAGCGTCAGCGAAGTCATCGACACCGTCGTCGCCACCGCTTTGCAGGCCAGCCAACTGGGTTGAGGCGCGGGAGCGTCCTACCCGCTGGCGCCCGAAGCCCGGCGGCGCGGGTCGCCGGAGAAGGTGGTCGTGGGAGGCGGTAGCGTCCAGGGGTGTCCGCTGACGTTGTTCTTCCAGACTTTGCGACGCTGAGCCGTGACGTCCGGGTGGTACGGATTCCGCTACGGGTGCGCTTTCGGGGCATCACCGAACGCGAGGCGCTGCTGGTGCGCGGCCCCGCCGGATGGGGTGAGTTCGCCCCGTTCACGGAGTACGCCGACGTTGAGGCTGCGCGTTGGCTGGCGGCGGCGATCGAGGCTGCGTGGCTGGGGTGGCCGGAGCCGGTGCGCTCACTGGTGCCCGTCAACGCCACCATCCCCGCGGTGCCCGCCGCGCAGGTGGGCACAATCCTGGCCCGCTACGACGGTTGCGGCACGGTGAAGGTGAAGGTGGCCGAACGCGGCCAGGCGCGGATGGACGACATCGATCGGGTCGCCGCGGTGCGCCAGGAGTGGCCGCATGCCCGGATCCGGGTCGATGCCAACGGCGGTTGGGATGTGGAGCAGGCCCGAGCGGCACTGTCGGCCCTGGCCCGCTACGACTTGGAATACGCCGAACAGCCCTGTGAGCGGGTCGAAGACCTCGCCGAATTACGCCGGGCGTTGGCACGCGAGGGCATCGAGGTGCCCATCGCTGCCGACGAATCCATCCGCAAGGCCGAAGATCCGCTGCGGGTGCGTGATCTGGAGGCCGCCGACATCATCGTCGTCAAGGTGGCCCCGCTGAGCGGGGTGCGGCGGGCCTGCCAGGTGGTGCAGGAGGTCGGGCTGCCGGCGGTCGTCTCCAGCGCGCTGGACACCTCGGTAGGTATTCGGGCCGGTGTCGCGCTCGCCGCGGCCTTGCCGCAGTTGGAGCACGCTTGCGGGTTGGGCACTGTGCGGCTGCTGGACGGTGACGTCACCGAGGCCTCACTGGTGCCTGCCGACGGCGGGATAGCGGTCCAGGAGCCGCCGCCGGTGAGCGAAGAGCTCCTGCAGCAGTTCGCGGCGCCTGCGGAGCGGGAACAGTGGTGGCGCGAGCGGTTACGCCGATGCCACGCGATCCTGGTCGACCAGGGCTGAGCAGATCCCGCTCCATCCCCCGTGAGTGAGGTGGCGGTCTGAGCGCATAGCGATGTCGCGCGCTGCGCTCAGGCGCTGGCGCCCAGCGGAACCTCATCGGGAAACCGCAGCCGCAGCTCAGGCGGGCTCGACCAGCAGCACTCGGGCCCGGGTCCCCACGAGAGTGAGCACCAGGGTTGCCTCCTGGCCTTCCCCGGACAGTCGCAGCGACTGACGGAAGTCCTCTGGAGAGATCCGTCCGCCGCGGCGCTTCAGAGTGATCCGGCCGACCCCGGCGGATCGCAGCGCCGCGCGGACCGGTTTGGGTTGGGCGGCCAGCACCTCCAGCACCCGGTAGCGCCGCGCGTAGGGCACCTCGAGGCACTGCTGGGAGAAGACATAGCCGACTCCGGGGGAGAGTTCAGCGCCCTCGACGGCGGCTTCCAGGGCCCCCACCAGCCCGGCCTGCAAGAGCGCGAGGTCGGGTTCGTAGAGCCAGCCACCCGCCTGCACCGGAACGGGGTGGGCGGGTTGCTCGGGCAGATCGCGCTCGTAGATGCTCAGCGCCTGCCCCTGGCGAAGTACGAGCGCGGTGCGCCCGGGAGTGCGGGCCAACGCCCCCCACCAGATGGTGCACTCCAGCACGTCACCATCCACGGCGGTCCACACCGCTTCGGTGCCGGGTGGCACCTGCGCCCGGGGGAAGCCCGGCGCGAGTTTGGCTCCGGTCGGGCAGCGTTGCGCGATCTGTTGCACCGCATCCCAACTGGGGGAGAGCGCATCGAGTCGGAACACCCGCTGGGTGCGACCGGTGGCGTCGGTGCGTCCTGGGTTGCGCCGGGCCGGATCGAGCCAGACGCCTGCCCCGTCGGGGATGTCGACCTCCTGGGCCGGGGCGCAGATGACGTGGGCGTCGAAATGGCGCAGGTTGTGGGCGGCGATGGCGGCCGTCGCCTCATCGATCTCCACCGCCGTGACCTGCAGCCCGAGGCTGGCAAAGGCCATCGCGTCGGCGCCGATGCCACAGCCGAGGTCGAAGACGTGCTCGATGCCGGCCTCGCGGAAGCGTTGGGCGTGCCGAGCTGCCACAGGAAACCGGGTCGCTTGCTCCAGACCGTCCGGGGTGAACAGCATGCCGCGGGCGAACTCACCGAACTTGGCTTCGGCCTTGGCACGCAGCCGGGTCTGGGTGAGGACTGCGGCGACGATTTCGGGAGAGTACCCGCCCTCGCGCAGGCCGCTGCCCAGGGATAACGCCGTGGCTTCGTCGTAGGGCGGCATGGCCGCCAACAGCGCTGCGCCTCGGGTGCAGGTGAGTTGCTGCACGGTTGCCAGGTCCACCGGCACACTCTTGCACGGGCTGGCCTCGCGCTCGGGTAAGCACCCCGAATGGCCTGGGCCGGGGCAGAGCGGCACTCGTGGATGGCGGGCCTGTCACAGCGAATTTCGTGTGGATCTCGCCTTGCCCGCTCGGGCACCGCACTGGTGCCCGCCTTGCCCGCTCATCCGCCCAGAGACGCAACGGCGTAGCCGGCCCCGTATGCCCCGTGCGTCTCGGATGCGATGGCCTACTGCGCCGGGACACACCGCCGCTGCCGATCAGGCTCCAGGGGCGGGCCAGGGAGATGTGGCAAAGGCTGGCACTCGAGTTGACCGAGTGCTAACCGGGCACCTAGATTCTGAGTTAGCACTCGCCTCGTCTCAGTGCCAGCCTCCACTCCGGTGGGGATCGGTGCGCGCCGGGGCGGGCGGTAAGCAAGCGGTTCCCGCGTGACCGGTCGACCCCCGCGACGGCGTCCGGTGACGCAGATCCGCCATCCAGATTCTCGCGTGCCTGTTGAGGGCATGCTCTAGCGAAAGGTCGAACCGTGTCGGTGAACATCAAGCCGCTCGAGGACCGCATCGTCGTTAAGTCGAGCGAAGCCGAGCAGACCACGGCTTCCGGTCTCGTCATTCCGGACACTGCCAAGGAAAAGCCCCAGGAGGGCGAGGTCCTGGCCATCGGCCCCGGTCGTATCGACGACAAGGGCCAGCGCATCCCGCTGGACGTCAACGTGGGCGACAAGGTCATCTACAGCAAGTACGGCGGCACCGAGGTCAAGTACGCGGGTGAGGAGTTCTTGATCCTCTCCGCGCGCGACGTCCTGGCCGTCGTTCAGAGCTGACGCACTAACTAGCGCGAACGAAGCGAATCGTTTGCGATGCCCGAGCGCGAGCAGTCGAGCGCCCCGGCACCGCAGACTCACGGCCTAGCTGCGCATCATTCGCAGGTTTGCGCCGAACTCCGCGAGTTCGCAAGCAAGGACATCGACGCGCCCCGGCCGCCTGACCAAGGCGCAGCCGGGGCGTCGTCGTAGAACCGATGAGAAGGATGGGTATGGCCAAGGAGCTGGAGTTCAACGACGCGGCACGTAAGTCGCTCGAGCGGGGTGTGGACGCCCTGGCGAACACCGTGAAGGTGACGCTGGGCCCGCGCGGTCGCAACGTGGTTATCGACAAGTCGTGGGGCGCCCCCACGATTACCAACGACGGTGTGACGATCGCTCGCGAGATCGAGCTGGAAGACTCTTACGAGAACCTTGGCGCGCAGTTGGCCAAGGAGGTCGCCACCAAGACCAACGATGTTGCCGGTGACGGCACGACGACAGCGACCGTTCTGGCGCAGGCGATGGTCAAGGAAGGTCTGCGCAACGTTGCTGCCGGCGCGGCTCCTTCGGGCCTCAAGCGCGGCATCGAAGCTGCTGTCGAGGCGATGAGCACCGAGCTGCTGTCGATGGCTCGCGAGGTGCAGGGCAAGGAAGAGATCGCCCAGGTCGCTGCGCTTTCGGCGCAGGACACTGAGATCGGCGAGCTCATCGCCGAGGCGTTCGACAAGGTCGGCAAGGACGGTGTCATCACCGTCGAGGAGAGCCAGACCGCCTCCACGGAGCTGGAGTTCACCGAGGGTATGCAGTTCGACAAGGGCTACCTGTCGCCGTACTTCGTGACCGACCCCGAGCGCATGGAGGGTGTCCTGGAGGACGCCTACGTGCTGGTGAACTCGGGCAAGATCTCGGCGGTCTCCGACATCCTTCCGTTGCTGGAGCAGATTGCGCAGAGCAAGAAGCCGCTGCTGATCATCGCCGAGGACGTGGACGGCGAGGCGCTCTCGACGCTAGTCGTCAACCGGATGCGCGAGATTCTGAAGGTCGTCGCCGTCAAGGCGCCGGGCTTCGGCGACCGCCGCAAGGCGATGCTGCAGGACATCGCGATCCTGACCGGCGCCACGGTTGTCTCCGAAGAGGTCGGCCTGAAGCTGGAGAGCGTTGACCTGGAGATGCTCGGCCAGGCTCGTCGGGTCGTCGTCACCAAGGAGGCCACGACGATCGTCGACGGCGCTGGTGCGGCCGATGAGGTCGAGGGTCGCGTCGGGCAGATCAAGTCCGAGATCGAGCGCACCGATTCCGATTGGGATCGGGAGAAGCTGCAGGAGCGCCTGGCCAAGCTCGCCGGTGGCGTGTGCGTCATCCGCGTCGGTGCCCACACCGAGGTGGAGCTGAAGGAGAAGAAGCACCGCATTGAGGACGCCATCTCGGCTACTCGTGCGGCCATCGAAGAGGGCATCGTCGCCGGCGGTGGCTCGGCCCTGGTGCACGCCACCTCAGCGCTGGATGCTCTCGAGCTCACCGGTGATGAGGCCACGGGCGCCAGCCTCATTCGTAAGGCTGTCGTGGAGCCGCTGCGTTGGATCGCGGAGAACGCGGGCCTGCAGGGCTACGTCGCGGTGGCCAAGGTCAGCGAGGCCGGTCGCGGTACCGGTCTGGACGCGGCCACGGGCGAGTACGGCGACCTCATCGCCAAGGGCATCATCGACCCGGTGAAGGTGACGCGCTCCGCCCTGCGCAACGCTGCCTCGATCGCGGCGATGGTGTTGACGACCGACACCCTGGTCGTGGAGAAGAAGGTTGCCGAAGAGGAGCCGACCGGTCACGGTCACGGGCACTGATTCCAACTCGCAGGCATGACGAAGGCCCGGCGCCTCGCGCCGGGCCTTCGTCATGCCGCTGTGTTGCGTCGCTGTGACCGTGCCGCCTCTTCTGGGCCCTGTTGCTTGAGCTCTGCGGCGCTGGGAGGCTCGGGCTAGGAGGCCATGCCCTGATCTGAATCGGCGTAGATAGCTTCACGTTCGGCTTCGGTGAGACCGCCCCAGACGCCGTACGGCTCGCGCACTTCAAGGGCGTGCTCTCGACATTCACGGATTACGGGACAGGTCGAGCAGACCTGTTTAGCGCGGGCGTCGCGCTCGCGTCGGTTGGATCCTCGTTCCCCTTCCGGGTGAAAAAACGTCTCGGGGCCCGTCTCCCTACAGGCGCCGAGGAACTGCCATTCCCACCGGTAGGCGGCAGGTCCGGGTAGGCGCGATATCTCGGCCATGGTGTCCTCCTCGGGTCTTCCCCGCCGGGTTGCCGTAGCGTGGTCCATGCGGCACAGTCGGTGAGGCAGTGACTGAGTGCATCGGACGCTGCGGCGGTTCCGGTGGTCTTATGGTGATTACCCTTGTGAGCCAGGATGAAACGGGGTCTCAGCTCTGAGACCGATTTGCCGATGTGGGCAAGAAGAACGATCAGAAGGGGGTGCGGTGACCGATCCGAGGTTTACCGCTTCCCGCGAAGGGATCGGATGAACGCGCACATGGGTCCAAATGCTGTGCCTCTTGATGTAACGGAGGCCGACTCTTCAGCGATGTCTTCAAAGAGCGCCTCTTCGGTGCTCGCTGCCCATGCCTGCGCGGCCCGGGAGGGTGATGCCTCCGCACTGGAAGCGTTGATGGTGGGGGTGCGTGAACGCGCTTATCGCTACGCGAGGGCGCGATTGGGTCGTTTTCCACATGCGGCGGGGGCTGCTGAAGATGCTGCGCAGGAGGTGTGTATCGCGGTGTTAACGTCATTGTCGCGATACGACGAGCGCGGCGTGCCTTTCGAGGCCTATGTGTATTCAATCTGTGCCCGCAAGGTGGCAGATGTTCAGCGGTCTGTCTACCGCCAGCCGGTACCGACCGAAGATGTTCCTGACCGCGTCGACTTCGAGGCTGGTCCTGAAGAGATCGCCATCGCAGGTTCGCAAGCGGACGAAGCGTGGTCGCTCATGCAGTCGCTGCCGCCGCACCAGCGTGAATTGCTCACGTTGCGTGTGGCCGTCGGCATGAGCGCAGAAGAAACGGCAGAAGCGCTGGGTATGACTGCGGGGGCAGTCAGGGTTGCTCAGCACCGGGCTTTGGCTCGGCTGCGTGACATGTTCAACCGGCGCCAGCAGGGGGAGAAGTGATGGCGACCTCATTCGGTTTGGGGCCGATCAGGGAGGATGACGAGCTGCTCGACCGACTCGCTTCCCGTGATTGTGATGACGATTCAGGACTTGAGGGCATGTTCGTCGCATGGGTGCGCGCCATCGACGAAGACGAACAGGCTTCGGCTGCACAGGTCGGGCCGCTGGGTCTGCGGCTGCCGCACACCACGCAGGAGGCTCCCCGGGGAGTGCGCGTAGTCCGGGTTCGTCGGGCTCGCGCCGTGGCGCTGTTGGGCGCTCTGACACTGACAGTTTCCGGCGGAGGCGTTGCTGCCGCGATCAACGGCGGCGAGATGCCCAGCGTCCGCAAGCTCGTGGAGAAGGTTGCGCCGGTGCAGATCGCGGCGACCCCCACCCCCAGTGACACCGCAGCGCGGATGCGCTGGCAGGTGACGGCTGAACAGGCCAAGGCTGCGGCGCGTTCCGGGCAAGTTGATCGGGCCCGCGGAATGCTCGACGTCATGCGTAAACACAGCCAGGCGGATGCCACCCTGGCCGGTGACGTGGCAGAGATCGAACAAGAGATCCTCGCGGCAGACCGGCCGAACTCCAGCAGCCAGGCTCTGGGAATCGCCCCGGTCACCCTGGCCAGCCTGCCGACGGCAACCACCGTGCCCCCGCAGCGCGGCACCATCCCACCGGCTCCGGAGCCGACCGCGGTGCGTAACCCCTCCGGCACGTCCGCGACTGGGCTGCCGGGAACCTCCGCGCCGGCCAGCAGCGCCACCGTTCCTGCTGCGACCCTGCCTGGGACCACGACCGACCCTGCTCCGGTCAACCCCACCGCGGATTCGGGTTCAACCTCCACCCCCGCCAGTGCCTCGCCTGCGCCTTCCACGATCGGGTCGGCCTCGGGCAACCAGAGCGCCGGTGTGGAGTCCTCCTCGCCGGTTCCGGAAACGAGCGCCCCCAGCCATGCGCACTCAGAGCCCGCCGCGGCGCCCAAGCCGCCAGTGAGCGCGGACTCCACGCCGAGTGAGTCCAAGGCGCCGGTGGCGCAGGCCTCCAAGACGCAGGCACCCGCCAAGGTTCCTGCCGCCAAGGTATCCACAGCGGCCAAGGCGTCAACGACGGCTAAAGCGACGACGACCAAGAAGGCTAAGGCGAGCGCCGGCGTCACCACATCGGTGACAAAGAGCGCTGCCGGAAGCTCTACACCAGCACCCTGACGGGATCGGTTGTGGCGCTGATGCTTCGCTCGGGTGCGCAGATGCGTGCCACCCGGCGCTGGCGTTGGTCGGCGGAGCCATAGACTCTGCGGTATGACGTTGACGCCCGATGGCCATGACGGTTCCACCCCGTTCGCGCGTCTCGCGCTGACCTTCGACGATGTGCTCCTCCTGCCCGGCGATACCGACGTGATCCCGAGTGAGGCCGATACGTCCACTCGGGTGAGTCGGCGAATCTCGCTGGCAGTGCCGTTGCTGTCAGCGGCCATGGACACGGTCACCGAGGCCCGGATGGCCATCGCCATGGCCCGCCAGGGGGGTCTGGGCATTCTGCACCGCAACCTTTCGATCGAGGACCAAGCGCATCAGGTCGACGTGGTCAAGCGCAGTGAGAACGGCATGATCTCCGACCCGGTGACGACCTCCCCGGAGGCGACACTTCGCCAGGTCGACGAGGCCTGCGGACAGTTCCGCATCTCTGGCCTTCCAGTGGTCGACGACGACGGCTTGCTCGTGGGCATCATCACCAACCGTGATCTGCGCTTCGAGACCGACTTCAGCAAACGGGTCCATGAGGTGATGACCCCGATGCCGTTGGTGACCGCCCCCGTTGGGGTGAGTAAAGAAGATGCCTTGGCTTTGCTGGCCAAGCACAAGATCGAAAAACTTCCGCTGGTGGATCCCGCGGGGCGGCTTCAGGGCCTCTTCACGGTCAAGGACTTCACCAAGACCGAGCAGTACCCCTACGCCACCAAGGACGACGCGGGTCGACTGCGAGTCGGTGCAGCCATCGGGTTCTGGGGTGACTCCTGGGATCGCGCGATGGCGCTGGTGGAGGAGGGCGTGGACCTGCTGGTCGTCGACACCGCCAACGGTCACGCTCGCGGGGTCACCGACATGATCCGCCGGCTGAAGGCCGAATCGGCCTGCCGCGAGGTCGACATCGTCGGCGGCAACGTGGCTACCCGGGCTGGGGCGCAGGCGCTGGTCGATGCCGGCGCGGACGGCATCAAGGTCGGGGTCGGTCCCGGCTCCATCTGCACGACCCGGGTGGTGGCCGGGGTCGGGGTGCCGCAGGTGACGGCGATCCACGAAGCCTCACTGGCTGCCCGACCGGCCGGTGTCCCGGTCATCGGTGACGGTGGCCTGCAATTCTCTGGTGACATCGCCAAGGCGCTGGTCGCCGGGGCGGACACCGTCATGCTGGGCTCGCTGCTGGCCGGCTGCGAAGAAAGCCCCGGGGAGTTGGTCTTCATCAACGGCAAGCAGTACAAGACCTACCGCGGCATGGGCTCGCTGGGGGCGATGCAGAGTCGCGGCCGCGCCAAGTCCTACAGCAAGGACCGGTACTTCCAAGGGGACGTCACCGATGACGACAAGGTGGTGCCGGAGGGCATCGAAGGGCAGGTCTCCTATCGCGGCCCGCTCGGCGCGGTGGCCTACCAGCTCATCGGTGGATTGCGGCAGTCGATGTTCTACGTCGGCGCCTCCTCGATCCCGCAATTGCAGGAGCGTGGCCAGTTCGTGCGGATCACTCCCTCCGGGCTCAAAGAGAGCCACCCGCACGACATCCAGATGACGGTGGAAGCCCCCAACTACGCCGCGCGCTGAGGGGTCAGGTAGGCGTCCGGCCCCAGCTGCTGGTGAGGTCGCTCGGGAGGGCGGGTGGGTGCGCTCGTCAACCCCGGCCGGGTTGCATACGTCACCGACTGAGGCTCGATCAGTCGAATCTCGCTGGGCGACTGCTGGGCTCAACTCTTAGGCGATATGCTCGTCGTCCTGGACGTTCGTCCGGCTGCTGCGCGCATTCTGCTGGCGGTTCGGACGGTTGTATAGTTCGTGGCGGGGATACGACGCGGGGGGTGTCGTTTGGCTACCCACTCAAGCTGCGCAGAGCAGCGTGGGTGCAGTGAGCCAACGCAGTCGTCAGTCGGTCACCGAACGGGGGTTTCCGTCGGATGAGGCGGGGGCCGAGTCGACGTGTCTGGGGAGGCGTTCCGTCGGAACGTCACGAGACGTGAATCGAGCCTGGGGAGGGCCCGCATGAAGGCAGTAATTCTTGCCGGTGGACTAGGAACGCGGCTGAGCGAAGAGACCTCGCTGCGACCGAAGCCGATGGTTGAGGTTGGGGGGTTCCCGATCCTCTGGCACATCATGAAGACGTACTCCGCGCACGGGATCGACGATTTCGTCGTTTGCTGCGGTTACAAGGGAACAGTCATCAAGGACTACTTCGCGAACTACGCGATGCGTATGTCGGATGTGACTTTCGACCTGGGCCGCGACGAGGTCACGGTGCACAACCGGTACTCCGAGCGCTGGCGGGTCACGCTGGTGGACACCGGAGCCGAGACCATGACGGGTGGCCGTCTGCGCCGGGTGCGCGATCACATCGATGAGACCTTCTGCTTCACCTATGGCGACGGCGTCTCCGATGTCGACATCACCGCTGAGGTCGCCTTCCACAAGGAGCACGGCAAGAAGGCCACGATGATGGCGGTGCAGCCTCCGGGCCGGTTCGGCGCGCTGGTGTTGGGCGCCAACGAGACCGCTATCGAGTCCTTCCAGGAGAAGCCGCAAGGGGACGGCGCCTGGATCAACGGTGGCTACTTCGTCTGTGAGCCCAGCGTCATCGATGAGATCAGCTCCGATGAGACGGTCTGGGAGCAGGAGCCGCTGCGCAGTTTGGCGCACGCCGGCGAGCTGCAGGCCTACAAACACGACGGTTTCTGGCAGCCGATGGACACGCTGCGCGACCGCAACCTGCTCGAAAACCTGTGGAACGAGGGCACGGCGCCCTGGAAGGTGTGGAACTGAAGATGAAGATTCTTGTCACTGGCACCGAGGGATACCTGGGCTGCCTGCTCGCGCCCCTGCTCATCGACGCCGGCCACGACGTGGTCGCGGTCGACTCAGGTTTCTACAAGAACGGCTGGCTGTACAACGGCATCACCAGCAGCGCGCTGACCCTCGAGAAGGACATGCGCAACCTCACCGAGGCTGACTTCGAGGGCGTCGACGCGGTTGTCGCGATGGCTGAGCTGTCCAACGACCCGGTCGGGGACCTCGTCGGTCCGCTCACCTATGACATCAACCACCTGGGCTCCACCCACGTCGCCAAGACGGCCAAGGCCGCCGGCGTGGAGCGCTTCGTGTACATGAGCTCCTGCTCGGTCTACGGCGTGGCGGACGGCACCGTCGATGAGACCAGCGAGGTCAACCCGCAGACCGCCTACGGCAAGTGCAAGTACCTCACCGAGCAGGACCTGTGGGAGCTCGCCGACGACAACTTCCACCCCGTGGCCCTGCGCAACGCCACCGCCTTCGGTGCGAGCCCGCGTCAGCGTTTCGACATCGTGCTCAACAACCTGTGCGGTCTGGCCTACACCACCGGCGTTATCGCGATGACCAGCGACGGCACCCCGTGGCGTCCGATGGCCCACGCGCTCGACCTGTGCAAGGGCATCATCACGATGCTGGACGCTCCGGTGGAGAAGATCCACGCGCAAGCCTTCAACTCGGGCAGCAACGACAACAACTACACCGTGCGCGAGATCGCTGAGACGGTGGCCAACGAGTTCACCGGCTGCAAGCTCTCCTTCGGGGAGCCCGGCGCCGACAACCGCTCCTACAAGGTCAACTTCGACAAGATCACCGACACGTTGGGCTTCACCGCCGACTGGGACCTGGCGATGGGCGCCAAGCAGTTGCACGAGGTGTTCGACGCGATTCAGCTCGACGAGGCGACTTTCACCGGTCGGGGCCACACCCGCCTCAAGCAGATCGATTGGCTGATGAAGACCGGCCAGGTCGACGAGAAGCTCTTCTGGAAGGCGAACCACTGATGGAGTTCACCAAGACTGACGTCGACGGCTGCTGGATCATCGACCTCAAGGCCTTTCAGGACGACCGGGGCGGATTCGCCCGCACCTTCTGCGTGGATGAGTTCGCCGAGCACGGCATCCCCACCGAGGTCAAGCAGGCCAACATGAGCTGGAACGCCAAGAAGGGCACGATGCGCGGCATGCACCGCCAGATCGCGCCGGCGGCCGAGGGCAAGCTGGTGCGCTGTGTGCGCGGCACCATCGTGGACTGCTGCCTGGACCTGCGCGAAGACTCCCCGACGTTCGGCAAGAACGTCATGGTCGAGTTGTCCGCCGAGAACCGTCGGGCGTTGTGGATCCCGCCGTACTGCGGCCACGGCTACCTCACGCTCACCGACGACACCGAGGTCACCTACCAGGTCTCGGGCATGTATTCCCCGGAGCACGAGCGCGGTCAGCGTTACGACGACCCCGCCTTCGGTCTGGAATGGCCGGCCCCGGTCGAGGTCATCAGCGACAAGGACAAGTCCTGGGCGGACTGGGACGGGAAGCCGATCAAGTGATTATCGTCGACTCTCTTCTGGAGAAGCGCGCCGCGCAGGGCAACCCCGTTCGGGTCGGCATCGCCGGCCCGGGGTTCATGGCCAAGGGCCTGATGAACCACATCCTGAACACCACGCCCGGCATGGAGGTGGCGTGCGTCTACGCCCGTACCCCCGAAAAGGGTGTCGCGGCGTTGGAACTGGCCGGTCGCCGCGGTCACCTGGTCTCGGTCGTCGATGACGCTGCCGGCGTCGATGCGATGGCCGCCCAGGGTGGCACCGCAGTGACGAGCAACCATGAAGCGATGACGCAGGCGAACAACGTCGACGTCGTCATCGACTGCACCGGTTCGGTGGAGTTCGGCTGCGAACTGGCGCTGGCAGCCTTGGCCGGCCGCAAGCACCTGGTGCTGATGAACGCCGAGGTCGACGCCACTGTCGGCCCGGTGCTCTCGGCCAAGTTCGAGGACGCGGGCCTGGTCTACACCGGCTGCGACGGTGACCAGCCTGGCGTGCAGATGAACCTCATCCGGTTCGTCCGAGGCCTCGGCCTGACGCCGCTGGTGGCAGGCAACATCAAGGGCCTGCAGGACCCGTACCGCAACCCCACCACACAGGAGGGGTTCGCACGTCAATGGGGCCAGGACCCGCACATGGTGACCAGCTTCGCGGACGGCACCAAGGTCTCGGTCGAGCAGGCGCTGGTCGCCAACGCCGCCGGTCTGTCGGTGCACAAGCGCGGCTGCCTGCAGCGTGACCACCGCGGCCACGTCGACGAGCTGACCAGCATGTACGACATCGACGAGCTGAAGAAGCTCGGCGGCGCCGTCGACTACGTCGTCGGCACCAAGCCGGGCCCGGGTGTCTATGTGCTGGCCACCCATGACGACCCGAAGCAGCAGCACTACCTCAACCTCTACAAGCTGGGTGAGGGTCCGCTGTACAGCTTCTACACGCCCTACCACCTGTGCCACTTCGAAGTTCCGACCACGGCGGCGCGTGCGGTGCTGCTCGGTGACGCGACGATCAAACCGTTGCGCCAGGCACCCAAGGTCGAGGTCATCACCATCGCCAAGAAGGACATGAAGGCGGGGGAGACCCTGGATGCGCTGGGTGGCTACTGCTACTACGGCGAGTGCGAGAAGGCGCCGGTGGCCAAGGCGGAGAACCTCATCCCGGTGGGTCTGGCCGAAGGATGCGTCCTGACCCGCGACGTCGCCAAGGACGAGGCGATCAGCTACGCCGACGTCACAGTCCCGCAGGGTCGCCTGTGCGACAAACTGCGGGCCGAACAGGACGCCATGTTCCCCCAGCCGGAGGTGCACGCATGAGTGAGCCCACGAATCATCCGGTGGACGACCCGAGCCTGGCCGGTCCAGGCCTGGACGGTAGCGCCCTGGACGGCGGGGTTCGCCCCGCTCCGGCGGCGACCTCCGGCCAGAGCGAGCGCGACATCGCCACGCCCAGCGACGCCAAGGTGTATGACTTCGCCGTGATCGGCGGCGGCATCGTCGGTCTGGCCACGGCGATGAAGCTGCTCCAGGAGCGTCCGGGCGCCAGCCTGGTCGTCATCGAGAAGGAGGACCGCGTCGCGGCCCACCAGACCGGTCACAACTCGGGCGTCATCCACGCCGGCATCTACTACAAGCCCGGTTCGCACAAGGCGCTGCTGTGCAAGGAAGGCGCGCAGCGCACTCGGGCGTTCTGCGACGAGCACGGCATTCCCTACCGCAACACGGGCAAGTTGATCGTGGCGACCAACGACGCTGAGCTGGAGCGGATGAACGCCCTGTACGAGCGGGCGCTCGTCAACGAACTCGACGTGGAGAAGATCGACGCCGCTGAGCTGAAGCGCCGGGAACCCAACATCACCGGTGTCGGGGCGATCTTCTTGAAGTCGACGGGCATCGTGGACTACAAGCAGGTCTGCCAGAAGATGGCCGAGGTCATCGAGGGCGCCGGCGGCACGATGCGCCTGGGCACGCGGGTCGTGGACATCACCGAGTCGCTGTCGGAGGTGCGCATCGATGTGGCGCGCGCCGACAACCAGCGTCGGGGGCGTCACGCCGCGGATGCCGGAGCCACAGAGCGGGTCTTCGCCAAGAAGCTCGTCGTGTGCGGCGGTATTCAGGCCGATCGACTGGCCGCGATGGCCGGGCTTGACCCCGATTTCCAGATGGTGCCGTTCCGGGGCGAGTACTACCGCCTCGACCCCAAGCACAACAACATCGTCGACACCCTCATCTACCCGGTGCCCGACCCTGATCTGCCCTTCCTCGGTGTGCACCTGACGCTGATGATGGACGGCGGGGTGACGGTGGGGCCGAACGCGGTGATGGGTCTGGCGCGCGAGGGCTACCCGAAGTGGTCGATGAACGCCAAGGACATCGTGGACTTCGTGAAGTTCCCCGGGTTCTGGCAGGTGGCCAAGAGCCAGCTGAAGACCGGTGTCGTCGAGCAGTGGAACTCCATGTACAAGCCGGGTTATCTGGAGCTGGTGCGCAAGTACTGCCCGCAGTTGACGACGGCCGACCTCACGCCTGAACCTGCCGGGATCCGCGCGCAGGCCGTGAAGAAGGACGGCTCGATGGTCGAGGACTTCCTCTTCTACGAGACCGACCGCATGCTGCACGTCTGCAATGCGCCCTCGCCGGCGGCGACCAGCGCGATGCCGATCGGTGATCTCATCGCGGGCAAGGTCCTCGACCGCTGAGTCGAAGCACGCCACACATCAGGTTCGCCCCGGTACCGCCACTTGGTACCGGGGCGAACCTGTGGTGCACCCGATACGGCCGCATGCCGATTCCTGCTCAATCGGCCAGCTGCGCCGCGAGTCGGGTGCGCGGGAAGTACGTGGACGGCGGCGGCGTCGGTGCGTGACAGGGCGGTCGACTGCAGAGCTGGTGCCGCAGGTGGCAGGTAGGCTGATCGGGTGAGTGAGATCGATATTGGCCGAGGTAAGCGGGGACGCCGCGCCTACTCCTTTGACGACATCGCCATCGTGCCTTCGCGGCGCACGCGCGACCCGGAGGAGGTCTCGACGACCTGGCAGATCGATGCCTACCAGTTCGACCTGCCGTTCATCGCGGCGCCGATGGACTCGGTGATGTCACCGGAGACCGCGATCGCCTTCGGCCAGATGGGCGGACTGGGCGTCTTGGACCTGGAAGGGTTGTGGACCAGGTACGAGGACCCGCAGCCGCTCTTGGACGAGATCGCCTCCCTTGAGGGCTCGGTCGTCACCTCGCGGATGCAAGAGATCTACCGCGAACCCATCAAGCCTGAACTCATCACGCAGCGGCTCGGCCAGATGCGCGACGCCGGCGTCACCGTTGCCGGTGCGCTCTCACCGCAACGCACCCAAGAACACTGGAAGCGGGTCATCGACGCAGGCGTCGACCTGTTCGTCATCCGCGGCACCACCGTCTCCGCCGAGCACGTCAGCAGCCACGCCGAACCGCTGAACCTCAAACGGTTCATCTACGAGCTCGACGTGCCCGTCATCGTCGGCGGCGCCGGAACCTACACCGCCGCGCTGCACCTCATGCGCACCGGCGCTGCCGGGGTGCTCGTCGGCTTCGGCGGGGGAGCAGCGCACACCACCCGCCAGACGCTCGGCATCCAAACCCCCATGGCCACCGCCATCGCCGACGTCGCAGCCGCTCGCCGCGACTACCTCGACGAGTCCGGCGGACGGTATGTGCACGTCATCGCCGACGGCGGGATGGGGCGATCTGGTGACGTCATCAAGGCCATCGCCTGCGGTTCTGACGCCGTGATGATCGGCGCGGCCCTGGCTCGCGCCCAGGAGGCACCCGGGCGCGGCTACCACTGGGGCAGCGAGGCACACCACAGCGAGTTGCCGCGAGGGGAACGGGTGCAGGTGGGGGCGCTGGCTCCGCTGCACGAGATCCTGCACGGGCCGGGTCGCTCCGCGGACGGCATGACCAACTTCGTCGGCGCGCTGCGTCGGGCCATGGCAACCACCGGCTACTCCGAGCTCAAGGAGTTCCAGCGGGTCGAGGTTGTCGTCGCCCCGTACTCACCCGCCTGAGATTGAGGTACCGCTGAGGCACCGGTCGGTTCTAGGGTCGGTGCTTCAGCGGGTGCTCGTGCTCGCTCTCCTCGCCCAGGTCCGCCTCGATGTGTTCCACATGGGACAGCGCTTCGGTGAGCAGAGCCAGCACGTGGGTGTCGGCGGCGCGGTAGTAGATGTAGGTGCCGGCCCGCCGCCCACGCACCAGGCCCGCCAGACGCAGCTTGGCCAGGTGCTGGCTGACCGAGGTCGGACTGACCTCCGCCAGTTCGGCCAGCTCCGAGACTGCAGCCTCACCTTGGAACAAGGCCCACAACAGTTTGATCCGGGTGGGGTCGGCCAGCAGCCGGAAGGTCTCGGCAGCCACCGCCGCCTGCTCCTCGCCGGGCATCGCCATCGCGGGCTTCGCTTCGCGCATGTCCGTGACCATACTGTTTCCGCGCCGCCGCCGCCCGACCCATCGGTGGCGGTGCGGCTCGCGAAGACCTGCGCCGGCCCTGGACGCGACTTCGCTACCGCTGTTGACATCCGCTCTGCGACCGCTCGTCACTATTCGCAATCGCCGCCATACCCGAGCCTGGTCGGCCCGGCGCGCCATCGCAGGAACTCCATTCCTCGGCGCCGACCGAATGGAGTTTTAGGATCGGGGTATGAGTACGCCCCCGGTCGTTGACGACCCCGTCCTCGCGCTCGATCCGCAGTGGGTCGCCCACCTGGCTGAACGGGCGGTCACCCAACCCCGGGCGGAGACGATGACCAGCATCACCCCGCTGACGGGGCGGCCGCTGGCGGTGCTGCCGGTTTCTACTCCGCAGGATGTACATCTGGCGTTCGTCGGCTCGCGCGCGGCGGGCCAGGCGTGGGCGCACGTACCGCTGGCTACCCGCAGCCAGGTCCTGCTGCGCTTCCACGATCTGCTGCTGCGCCACCAGGTGGAGATGCTCGACCTCATCCAGCTCGAGACGGGCAAAGCCCGCCATCACGCCTTCGACGAGATCGTCGACACCGCGCAGGTCGCGCGACACTACGCGCGGCATGCCTCCCGCTACCTACGCCCGCGAAGCCACCCCGGGCTGATCCCGGTCCTGACCGATGTGTTGGAGCTGCGCCACCCCAAGGGCGTCGTCGGAGTGGTGGCGCCGTGGAACTACCCGCTGTCGATGGGAGTCACCGACGCGCTACCTGCACTGATGGCCGGGAACGCGGTAGTCGTCCGGCCTGATCCGGCGACTTCGCTGACCATGCTGTTCGCCGCCGAACTCCTGGACCGGGCGGGTCTTCCCGGACGGGTGCTGCAGGTGGTGCTGGGTTCGGGGCCGAGTGTGGGTGCTGCGGTGGTGCAGGAAGCCGACCACGTCTGCTTCACCGGTTCAACGCGCACCGGCCGCACGGTAGGAGCCCAAGCCGGGGAACGGTTGGTCTCGGCCACGCTGGAGTTAGGCGGGAAGAACCCGCTGTACGTCGCCGCCGATGCCGACCTCGACCGGGCCGTCGAGGGAGCGGTGCGGGCCTGCTTCGCCTCTGCCGGGCAACTGTGCGTCAGCACCGAACGCCTGCTGCTGCATGACGTCATCGCCGATGACTTCCTGGCCAAGTTCGTTCCCACAGTGGCCGCCATGCGGCTGGGGGCGAACCTGACCTACGACGCGGACATGGGCTCACTGGGTGGGCCGGAACAATTGGCGCGGGTGCGTCGGCATGTCGAGAACGCCCAGGCCATGGGCGCCACGGTGCTCACCGGTGCGCGTCCCCGACCCGACATCGGCCCGTTCTTTTACGAGCCCACGGTGTTGACTCACGTCACCCCCGAGATGGACGTCGCCAAGGAAGAAACCTTCGGGCCGGTGGTGTCGGTCTACCGGGTGGGCAGCGACGCCGAGGCGGTGGCGTTGGCGAATGAGGGCGAGTACGGCCTATCGGCCTCGGTGTGGACCGCCGACGCAATACGAGGGCGCGCCATCGGCTCTCTCATCCGCGCCGGCAGCGTCAACATCAACGAGGGCTATGCCGCGGCCTACGCCAGTCCCAGCGCGCCGATGGGCGGGATGGGATCCTCCGGTGTGGGCCGTCGACACGGCGCCGAGGGGATCCTGGCCATGACCGAAGCGCAGACGATCGCCACCCAGCGTCTGATCGGGGTGGGCGCTCCGGCGCGGATCGGACAGGAGCGCTGGGCCGACCTGATCACGAGCGGGCTGAAGGTGATGAAGACGCTGGGGCGGCACTGATGCCCCACCCCGCACCGCCACGCGGGATGGCCTAGCCTGGAGCGGTGCTCCGAACGGCTCTGCAGCCTCGCTGGCTGGCGCTCCTCGGCCTCGTGCTTGTAGTCGTCGTCACGTTCGGCTGGCTAGGCATGTGGCAGCTTGACGTGTCGCGAAGCAAGGGGCAGCGCGAGATGCTGGCGCAGATCGAAGCCGCACCGGCCGAACCGGTGCAGGACATCATCACCCCCCACGCCCCGTTCACCGGAAACATGGTCGGGCGCAAGGTCACCGCCACCGGCAGCTACGATCCCGCAGGTCAGGTCCTCATCGCCCGGCGCCGGTTGGGAGAACAGGTCGGTTTCTGGGTCCTGACCCCGCTCATCGTCGACGACGGCGGGGCGCGACTGCCCATCGTCCGCGGTTTCACGCCGACGGATTCGGCGCCGCCGCCCCCACCGGGGACGATCAAGGTGCAGGGCGCGCTACAGCCGCAGGAGGGCCCGCCCGATGACCCGAGTCCGCTGCCGACGGGACAACTGGGTTCGGTGGATCTGTCCAGTCTGGTCAACGTCTGGCCCGGGGACCTCTACAACGGCTTCGTTTTCGCCACCGATGAGGACCCGGCGCCGGAAGACATCCGCGCCGGGACCCTGCAGCGGATCCCACTGCCGGTCAGCGGCAGCGAAGGCATCGTCTGGCGCAACTTCGCCTACGCCATCCAATGGTGGATATTCGCGGCCTTCGCCCTGTACCTGTGGTGGCGCATGGTCCGCGACGACTACGAGGTCTCCCAACTGCCGACCCAGGACACTCCCGCAGCGGCACCACCCGCCGACCACGCCCCCGAAGACATCCAGAGCAGCACCGCAGGAGGACAACCGTCATGACCGCCCAGCACGTGAGCCAGAACGCGCTACCCAGGGGCTTCGAGCCGCAGAAGGTCGCCAAGGCACTGACGCCGTTCCGGGTGATGGCGTTCGTGGTCGGTGTCGGCCTGCTCGTGCTCGTGGTCGAAATGGTGCTCAGCTACGGCTACGGGCTTAAGGGGGATGCCAACCCGCTGGGTTGGTGGCCCGCCCCACACGGCTTCATCTACATGGTCTATCTGGCCACGGTCGCCAACCTCGGCTTCGCGGCGCGCTGGCCGCTGGGCAAGATGGTCGGCGTCATGCTCGCCGGTTGCGTACCTTTCCTGTCGTTCTGGGTGGAGCATCGCACCGCGAGCAAGGTCAAGCGGCAGCTGGCCGACGCCGCCGGCCGCTGAACCCGTTCCCGCTCACTCGGCCGAGCGCCGGGGCGGCCATTAGACTCACCGGGTGACCGACGCTCTGCACGCTCATCCCGTCCTCGTTGTCGACTACGGCGCCCAGTACGCGCAGCTCATTGCGCGCCGGGTGCGCGAAGCCGACGTGTTCAGCGAGGTGGTGCCGCACACCACACCCGTCGCTGAACTGCTCGCCCGCGACCCAGGGGCGATCATTCTTTCCGGCGGGCCCGCCTCGGTGTACTCCGAAGGCGCTCCGCGACTGGACCCGGCCGTTCTTGAAGCCGGGATTCCCGTCTTCGGCATGTGTTACGGCTTCCAGGCGATGGCCATGGCGCTCGGCGGCGAGGTGGAGCAGACCGGGCTGGGGGAGTACGGCTCGACCCAGGCGCAGGTGCAACCGGACTCCTCGACGTTGTTCACCGGCCAGCCCATCAGCCAATCGGTGTGGATGTCGCACGGCGACTCGGTGACGCAGGCTCCCGAGGGAATGCAGGTGACGGCCTCCACTTCAGGAGCGCCGGTGGCCGCCTTCGAGGATGATGAGCGCCGGCTCTACGGGGTGCAGTGGCACCCGGAGGTCATGCACTCCTCGTTCGGTCAGCGCGTCCTGGAGAACTTCCTGCGCCGGGGAGCCGGTCTGGAAGGGTCGTGGACGCCCGCGAGCATCGTCGAGGAGCAGGTCGAGAAGATCCGCGCGCAGGTGGGTGACGCGCGGGTCATCTGCGGGCTCTCCGGCGGCGTGGACTCCTCGGTTGCTGCGGCGCTGGTGCAGAAGGCCGTCGGTGACCAACTCACCTGCGTCTTCGTCGACCATGGGCTGTTGCGCGCCGGTGAGGCTGAGCAGGTGGAGAAGGACTTCGTTGAGGCGACCGGGGTCGACCTGGTCGTCGTCGACGCCGCGGAGCGGTTCCTGGATGCGTTGGCGGGGGTGAGCGACCCCGAGACCAAACGCAAGATCATCGGCCGCGAGTTCATCCGCTGCTTCGAGCAGGCGGCCCGCGACATCGCCGGGTCGGCCGATCAGGAAGGCCACCCGGTGCAGTTCCTCGTACAGGGGACTCTGTACCCGGACGTCGTGGAGTCCGGCGGCGGGTCGGGAACCGCCAACATCAAGAGTCATCACAACGTCGGCGGACTGCCCGAGGACCTGCAGTTCACCCTGGTGGAGCCGTTGCGGGACCTGTTCAAGGACGAGGTGCGCCAGGTCGGTCTCGAGCTGGGGGTGCCCGAGACGATCGTGTGGCGTCAGCCCTTCCCCGGCCCCGGTCTGGGGATCCGCATCGTCGGCGAGGTCACCCGAGAGCGGTTGGAGACGCTGCGCGCTGCTGACGCGATCGCCCGGGAAGAGCTGACCTCGGCCGGGTTGGACCGCGACATCTGGCAGTGCCCGGTCGTGCTTCTGGCGGACGTCCGCTCGGTGGGGGTCCAAGGTGATGGCCGCACCTACGGCCACCCGATCGTGTTGCGGCCGGTGAGTAGCGAGGACGCGATGACGGCCGACTGGTCGCGTGTCCCCTACGACGTGCTCAGCGCGATCTCCACCCGGATCACCAACGAGGTACGCGAAGTCAACCGGGTCGTGCTGGACGTCACGTCCAAGCCCCCGGGCACCATCGAGTGGGAGTGAACCGCTGAGAATGCGGTGACGGCGGCGCAGACCCCCTGGGGGTGTCTGCGCCGCTGTCGTGCTCGGCGGCAGTGGCCCTGCCGGACCGGCGGCGTGTTCCTTGCCGGGGACGGGAATTCGCTAGGTGAACAGCGGGTGTCCGGGACGGCGCGGCAACCGTAGGCTGGGGCGCAGCGACCACGAAGGAGAGCAGTGATGAGTAATCAGTCGATGCATGGTTTGCGGGCCGCGGTGCAGGGTTACTACGACGCACTCGACCGCGAAGACATCGAAACTGCCCTGGACTATTTCGGCGGCGAGATCCTCTACCGGCGCCCCGGGTATGAACCGATCACCGGCCTAGAGCGCCTTCGCGCCTACTACACGCAAGACCGTCTTCTGGCCAGCGGCCGGCATGTCATCCGCTCCGTCGTCGTCGAGGGCCACTCGGCCGCCGCCCACGGCACCTTTGAGGGGGAGTTGAAGGACGGCGGGCGCACGACCACCGGATTCGCTGCGTTCTTCACCTTCGACGGTGGCGGGCGCATCATCGAGCACACGACGTACTTCTTCGTACCTGCCGTGTAGCGAGACCGCTACGCCCGACAGAGACGAGATCGATCAGGCCGGCCCCCTAACATCTTCGGGGCGCCGGCCTGATCGGTATCTATCGGCTCTGCGCTCGTGCAGGCGCTCAGCTGGTGGCGTGTGTGGCGTGGCCTGGTCGCTCATGCGGCTCGCGCATCGCCTGCGGCACGTACCCGCAGGTCGGGTCGGAGCCGAGGATGTCACCGGTCACCGCGTAGGCGTGGCTGCGCGACCCGCCGCAGATCTCCTGGTACTCACACATCCCGCACTTTCCGTGGAACTCTTCGGGGCGACGCAACGACTGCAGGAGCGGGTCGGTGCGGTAGACGTGCCGGAAACCGACTTCTTTGACGTTGCCGCAGTGGTGGGGGAAGAAGCCGCTGGGGTAGACATCGCCGCGGTGATCCACGAAAGCGAAGCCACGTCCGGAGTTGATGTCGATCGGTGGGCGTGGCGGGCGGCGTGTCAGCTCCCGACCCGCCAGCAGCGCAGCGGTCTCGTTGGTGAGGCGGTGGTACAGCTCGCCCCGGTGCTCCAGGTCGCGCGGGTCCAGACCCTGTTCTTTGGCTGCGCGGCGCTGGGTGAGCACCCGGCGGTACTGCGGTGCTTCGGTCGTCTTGACCGCGATGATGTCTGAGATGTCGGCCATCCAGTGCAGGACATCTTCGATCTGTGGGGGATCGAGGGTTTTGAGCTGCTGCCCGCGCCCGGTCGGCACCAGGAAGAACAAGCTCCACAGCGAGGCGTCGATGTCGAGCATGATCGTCAACATCTTCGGCAGTTGCTCGACCGTGTCGCGGGTGACGGTGGAGTTGACCTGCAACCGGATGCGTTCGGCCCGCATCCACCGTGCGGCGACCAAGGTGGCATCGAAAACGCCCGGCACCCCGCGGAAACCGTCGTGGGTGGCCGCCTCTGAGCCATCCAGCGACAGCGACATCGAGTTGGCTCCGGCGGCGTGCATCTGGCGCACGGACTCTTGGGTGAGTTTGGGCGTCACCGACGGCGAGAGCGCCATGTGCAGTCCTAAACCCGAACCGTAGGAGAGCAGGTCGGCTAGGTCGGGGCGCTCAAACGCGTCGCCACCGGTGAGGATGACGATCGGGTAGGGCTTGCCGAAGGCCGCGATGTCATCCAGGAGATCCTTGCCCTGCTGGGTGCTCAACTGCTCGGGGTGCGCAACCGGCTGAGAATCGGCGCGGCAGTGCTTGCACACCAATTGGCAGGCGCGGGTCACTTCCCAGATGACGATCATCGGCCGGTCGTCGATATCGTGACGCAGCCGGCGGACGGCGCGGTCGGGGGCGACCTTCTCTACGGACTGATTCATCATCGGACGTCCTTTTCGGGTGCGGAGCTGCCGGGGTCCTGCTCGCTCAGGGTGGCCACGAGGGCTTGGGCAGCCTTGGTGCCCGAGGTGATGCACGCGGCGAGCCCGACCCCGTCGTAGGAAGATCCGGCCAGCTGTACGCCGGGCATCGCTCGCGCGAGATCCTCCCGGGTGCGCGCGATGCGGTCCTGATGGCCCACGAGCAGCTGGGGCATGGTGAGCGGCCACCGCTCCACGTGCGCCTGGCGCGGCGTGACATCCAAGCCGATGAAGGAGCGTAGGTCTTCGCGAACCTGGCCCAGCAGTTCCTCCTCGCTGAGGCGGCGGCAGGCATCGGAGCCGGCCCGCCCGGCAGAGAGCCGCAGGAAAACCGTTTCGGGGTCGTCCAGGTGGGGCCATTTGGTGGACAGGAAGGTCGCCGCCTTCAGCAGCGAACCGTGACTGGAAGGCACCAGCAGGCCGGTGCCGCGCAACGCGGGCAACGTCTCGACCACGTAGCGCGGATAAGCCAAGATGATCGTGGCGACGCTCGCCCAGTCGCCCTCGTTGAGCCGTGCTGCAGCCCCCGGCAGCGCCTCACCGATGAGGTCGGCCGCGACCGGGCCCGAGACCGCCAGCACCACACCGTCGCAGCTGTGCTGCTGGCTGCCGTGCGGGCTGTCCACGGTGATCTCGTAACCGCCCGGGGTGCGGCGCAGCGACGTGACCGGGGTGTCGGTGCGGATGTCGCTTCCCACGGCCAGAGCCTCGATCAGGCTGGTCAAGCCCGTCTCCCAGGTGATGAATGACATCGCCGGCGCCGGCCCGCCGCGGCGGGGGCGAAGCTTGAGCAGCGGGGTCTGGTTCTTGGCCGCGGGCAGCAGCGAGGGAGCGCAGGCTCGAAGACTCAGCCGCCGCACGTTCCCGGCGTGCAGGCTGCCCAGCAGCGGATCGACGAACCGCTCCACCACCTGCGCCCCGAAGCGGGAACCGACGAAGTCACCCACACTGAGGTCCACCCCGTCCGGCAGGGGATTGGTGCGGCGCGCGAAAACCGGCTCCAGCCCGGCGCGGGCCAGCCCGGCGGCGGACATGATGCCGCTCTGCAGGACCGGGCGAAGTCGGGTCGGGCCGGCGGGGCCGACTCCGGCGGGCAGCCGGCGCAGCCCTCGGCCGGTGAGCAGCCAACTGGACCCTGGCCGGGCCGTGACCGTGCTGGACATCAGGTCGAGCTCAGCCAGGAGTTCCTTGGCGCCGGGTGCACCCAGGTGCATCGCTTCTGCGCCCACATCGATGGCGCGCCCAGCGAGTTCGATCGTCTTGACCTGCCCACCGATGCGGGAACTCGCCTCGAAAACCGTGACCTCTGCGCCCGCTTGGCGGAGTCGGCGGGCTGCCAGCAACCCGCTCACCCCGGCTCCGATCACCGTGATCCGTCTACCGGGTACCTGGACGCTCATGTTCACCCCATCAAGTCCGAATGGCCCCAGGCTATCCTTCCGGTGGGGGCGCAAACGCAGGTGGTCGGGCGGTCCAGGTGGTCGCGGCCGCTGAGCCGGAGGCCGTCGTACGGCGGGGAACGCAAGCAGAACGGCGCGTGGCGTGATTTCACGCCCACAGTGAGGGGTGTGCAGTGCAGGTGCGTTCGCGGCACGTCGGAGCCTCGATGATTCTGCTCGGCGGTTCCGGTCTGGTCGCTGTCGTGGTCGCCGTCGTCTGGACACATCTGGGCCAGCGTGCCGACGAACGCAGTCGATGGTCAGTGGGGGTTCCCTGGCGGACCAGTCGCCTCCTCACCGAGTGGTTGGGGCTGGTCAGCGTCGAGTTCATCGCCATCGTCTTGGCGCTCGCAGTGGGGATCGCGTTGCTGCGTCGCCGGGTTGAGCGCGCTGCCGGGGCGATCGTGCTCGTCATCGGTGCCAATGTGAGCACTCAAATCCTCAAAGCGGTGATCCCGCGTCCCTACTACGGCATCGGAAGCCAGAACACGCTGCCCAGCGGGCATGTCACGGTCGTTACCTCCCTGGTCCTGGCGGCTCTGCTGGTCGTCTCGTGGCGGCTGCGCAGCCTGGTGGCGTTGCTGGCCGCCGGTGCCGCGACGCTGACCGGTGCCGCGACGATCCTGCAGCGTTGGCACCGGCCCAGCGATGTGATCGCAGCCTTGGGGGTCTGCGCCATCTGGGCCGGGGTCGCTCTCTTCATCGCCGACCGAGGCCCTGTTCAGCACAGTCGCCCGCGTGCCGAACTGACCCGCCGCACCGTGCGGTTGTACGCCCTTCCCGCATTGATGGGGGCGCTGCTGGCGGGGGTGTTCCTGGTGGCTGCCGGCATGGTCACCCAAGGCGAGGCTGGGAATCTGCTCGTCGGTGGCTTCGTGTTGTCCACGATCGGCGTCGTGGCCGCTGGGGTGGTCGCCTTCACCGGTGCCGGTTTGGAAGCCGCCGCCGGCGATCCTGTCGGTGCCGGCAGGTAGCGGGGCGCAACACTGGGGCGGTGGACGCCCTAAGCTGGCTGGGTGAGGACTCGCCTAGCCGTCGCAGCAGGGAAGACCGCCCGGATGCTCGCCCGTTTGCGGGGAGGTGGCTCGGCTCTGCCGGGTCTCGTCGTGGAACGGATCGATCCGCAATTCCTGGATCACGCGCTCGCCGATATCTCCGAAGTGGTCGTCGTGAGTGGCACCAACGGCAAGACGACCACCACGCGGATGCTCGTTGCGGTGCTGCGGGCCCACGGCAAGAAGGTCGTCACCAACCCGACCGGCAGCAACTTCACCCGCGGCGTGATCTCTGCGCTTCTCGGTGAGGCGCCGGCCAACGGCCGTATCGCTGCCGATATGGCCGTTCTGGAACTTGACGAGGCGCACGCACTGCGCTTCGTGGCCGTGGTGGCGCCCACTCGCGCGCTGCTGCTCAATGTGGCGCGGGACCAACTCGACCGGTTCGCCGAGATCGACTACACCGCCGACCTGCTGCGCCGGTTGGCGCGCACCGCCCGGCTGGGGGTGGTGCTCAATCGGGACGATTCGTTCATCGCGCGCATCGCTCGCGAGATGCAGGTTGATGTGCGCTACTTCGGGGTGCATCCCGAGATGGCCGACCGGTTGCCGGAACTGCAGGAAGCCGATGTCCGCTTCGAGGACGAGTCGGCAGCTCCTGAGCTGGGGGCCCAGGACGGCTTGCTGCGGCCCGAGGAACTACAGCCCGACGGCACGCAGCGGTTCACGGTGGAGTTCGCTGCCGGGGGCCATGTCGGTCCGGTGCAGCTGCGCCAGCGCGGGCTCGCCGCCATGATCAACGCCACCGCCGCGGCGACCATGGCTCGTAGCCTGCTCGGCAGCGAGTTCAATGCGGCGACTGCCGCTGAGGCGCTCAGCAGCGTCGCGCCGCCGTTCGGTCGCGGTGAGGTGATCGACCTCGGCGGGCGCACCTTGGAGCTGGTGCTGGTCAAGAACCCCGCCGGGTTCACGGTGGCGTTGGGCGCTTACGGCTCGACCCCTGTGGCCACGATGATCGCCATCAACGACAACACCGCTGATGGACGCGACGTGTCCTGGCTCTACGACGTCTCGTTCGCCTCGCTGGCGCAGCGGGGAGTATCGATCGTCAGCGGTCAGCGCGCCTACGATATGGCGTTGCGTCTGGAATATGACCAGGTTTCCACCGATCGGGTGATTCCGGAACTGGAACCGGCGCTGGATGCCTTCCTGGCTGCGCACCCGGGTCAGCCGCTACGGATCTTCTGCACCTACACGGCCATGATGAGCCTGCGTCGCGTCCTGGCTGCACGCTATGACCTATCCGCTTTCGGTGAGGAGGGGCAGGAATGAGCACCGACACCCGGGGCGGAGGGCCCGCAGAGGGGCCCAGCAAGGGCCAGATCACCCTGGTTCACCTATACCCGCGCGAGATGAGCATCTATGGCGACCTGGGCAACACCCGGGCGTTGGCCACCCGGATGCGGCGGCATGGTTACGACGTCCAGGTCCACGATCACCACCCGGGCGCGGACTTCCCGGCCGGAGCGCACATCGTCGTCGGTGGCGGTGGGCAGGATTCCGGTCAGGCGCGGGTCAAGGAAGACCTGGAACGCATCGGGTCGATGCTGCGTGCGTTGGCCCAGGACGGCGTGCCGATGCTCATGGTGTGCGGCATGTACCAGCTCTTCGGTCATGACTTCGTGACGGTGGACGGAAAGCACCTGCCCGGACTGGGCATCCTGGACGTCACCACGAAGGGTAACGACAAGCGGATGATCGGTCCGGTCCTGTTGCGGACGGTGCACGGGGAGGTCGTGGGGTACGAGAACCATTCCGGTTCCACGGTGCTGGCTACCGGCCAACCGCCGCTGGGCATCGTGGCGTACGGCAACGGCAACAACGGTAAGGACGGCACCGAGGGGGCGATCGCGCACCGCGTGCACGGCACCTACCTGCACGGCCCGATCCTGCCGGCCAATCCCGCCCTGGCCGACGCGCTCATCGGGTTCGCGGTAGATCGGGCGTTGACCACGCCGTTCGAACCCGCCGAGCTTGACGACACCTACGCCGACCAGGCGCGCAAAGCCCAAGTGCGCCGCCTGATGCGGGCGGCCTCTCGCAAGGCTCGCGGGCGCCGCTGAGAACAGCGCGGGCAGCCGAGGCGCCTTGGCCGGTAGCGAGCTGTCGGCCCCGACCGCTCAGCGACGTCCGTGGCGGGGACGACGGAGCAAGCCCACCCCGCCCAGAAGGACGAGGGTGACGCCGAGGGAGACCAACACCGGTGGCCCCACCGTGCGCCAATCCAGCACCGCAAAGCCGGTGTGGTGAACCCCGGCTGCTGCTGCGATGAACAGGCCGACGATTCCCACCAAGATCGGGTACCCACGGGGGCTCGGGCGAGCCGGCGCCGCGTCGCTCCCCATGGCGGGTTCCTCCTCGGTGGCGGTATCTGCGAACACCGCTGGTGCCGGGGCCCACGGCGGGCTCGCCGAGTGCGGTGCCCACACCGGCGAACTGGTCGAGGCCACCGACGACTCGCCGGGGCGGGCCGCGTCCTGCGGGAGGTTCAGATCCTCGCCGAAGCTGACGGGACCCAACTGTCCGCCCTCAGGGCACTGCGCAGGGTGACTCATGGCGTGTCCTTCTCGACGATGGTCAGCGAGCCGATACCCAGCTCGGCGTTGATGGTCAGCACGCTGTTGCCGGTCCCGAAGCTCAACGTCCTGGGCTTGTCGGAATCGATCTCCGTAGGATCCAGCGTCGTGCGGCTGTCCCCGCGCACCACCGTGACCTGGCCGACACCGATATCGGTCAGCACCTGGGTGCCGTAGCTGCTCGGCACGATGATGGTCAGCGAACCGGTGCCGTGATCCAACTCGATGTTCTTGGCTTTTGCCGCCTCACGCTCGGGCAGGCCGGTGAGGTCCAAGGTCGCCTCGCCCACCCCGATATCGAAGGGGTCGGCCAGTTGCTCTGCGGTGGTCGGGTCCCAGCGCCGCCCTGTGTCCGGGACCGAGACGACACTCATCCCGCTGAGCTGTGCACCCGGCAGCGTGGAGGCGGCCAGCACCGCCCCCAAGAACCAGGTTGCGATCGTCACCAGCGGTGCCCGATGCCCGCGGATCCCCACGCCGACCAGAGTGAGGCTGCAAACGGCGAGAACCGCGATGAGGCCGAAGACGTGGGAGTCTCCGCCCGTACCGGCCGCCTGAACGGTCCACATGGTCCCCACGTACGCCAGGATCGAGGCACCCAGGGCCAACAACGTGGCGAACCACCCAACGCCTCGCCGGGGCTCGACCGGTTCCGGCGTCACCGTGGGTGCAGGGGCGTGGCCCACCCCGACCGCGGGGTCGTGCCTGTGTTCTTCGAGCGGGTAGGCGGTGTGGGGGAAGGGCGCCGGGGTGGATGCGTTCGGTGCGCCGGGCTGGGGATAGCCGCCGGCCGGGATGGAACCGACCGGTGTTGGGGCAACACCCGGGGGCTGGGCCGGGCCGTTCGCGCCGACGTGCTGCTGGTGCCGGCGAAGCAGCAGCCAGCCGACCGCCCCGACAATGAGCAACCCCCAGATCGATCCCACAACCCCGTCGCCCGAGGCGCCCAGGCCGCTCAGGCTGGCGGCAGCAGCGACGCAGAGCAGGATCGCTGATGCTTGCCCCTGGCGGAACCCGCGTTCCAACGCCACGCTGCCGTCCTCAGCAGGCAGCAGAGCCCACGCGAACAGGTACGTCGGCAGCCCGATACCGCTGACGAACAGGGTGAGAATGAACGCCACCCGCACGATCACCGGATCGATCTGGTAGCGCAGCGCGATCCCGCTGGCGACTCCGGCCACCCAGCGTCCGCGTTGCGGACGGCGGATCCCGGTGGCCCGCGACGCCTGGGCGAAGCGTTCCAGTGGGTGCGCGCTCTGCTGGCTCATACCGCCATCGTGTCCGCACCCGCTCGCCTAGGCCATGAGGGTCGACCCTGAACCCACCCTGAGCGGCCCCTCATTAATGCCGGCGAGGGTGTCGCGTATCGCTTCGGTGGGACACGATGATGGGGTGAGCGCCGCCCCAGCTGAGGGGCTACCCCCTTGGCCGCCCCGAATGGAGCGCCCCGTCGATGACCGGGTGCTCGTCGGCGTGTGCTCGGGATTGGCGGCGCATCTGCAACTACCGACACGCGCGGTACGCATCTGCTTCATCGCGGCCACCTGTCTTGGTGGCGTCGGTCTGGCGGCCTACCTGCTGCTGTGGGTGATGACCCCTGGCCAGCGCTCGACGCCGGCCCAAGCCAAGGCTCCGCGCTCAGCAGCGCGGCTGTTTCTCGGCGGTCAGGCCCTGCTGATCTGCGCGGCGAGTCTGTACACCGATTCCCGGGCTCCCGCCCTAGGACGCTCCCTGGCGAACCTGTTGCCCGTCGCCGCGATCATCGGCGGGGCGGTCCTGGCGTGGTCGCACCTGGACAGCAGCGAACGCGAAGAGTGGTTCGGTTCAGACCCGCTCACCGATCGACACGGGTTGCTCCGGGTCGGGATCGGGGCAGCCCTCGCGGTGACCGGTTCGGTGGTGATCGTGTGGCGGCATCAGGGATTCGTCCTGATGTGGGACGTCATCTTGGCCACGTTGGCGGTGCTGGCCGGTCTGGGTCTGGTTCTCGCGCCGTGGGGGATGCGCTTCTGGCGCCGATATCAGGATGAACAGGTGAGCCGCATCCGGGAGACCGAGCGTGCCGATATCGCTGCCCACCTTCACGATTCGGTGCTGCAGACGCTTGCTTTGATCCAACGCACCGACGACCCGCAACGGGTGACTTTGCTGGCCCGCGCGCAGGAACGTGAGCTTCGCACCTGGTTGTACGGCGGCACCAAAGGCTCCCGCGAAACCCTTGCGGCGGCAATCCGCGAGGTGGTGGACGAGGTGGAGGACCTGCACGGCGTGCCGGTTGAACTGGTGGCCACCGGCGACCGGCCTTTCGACGAATGCGGGCAGGTGCTTGTGCAGGCCACCCGGGAGGCGTTGTTGAACGCAGTGCGCCATGGCGCGCCACCGGTAACGGTCTACCTTGAGGTGGGTCCGCGCCTGGTCGAGGTGTTCGTCCGGGACCGGGGCGAGGGTTTCGACCTCGACACCATTCCCGATGACCGGCTGGGGGTGCGCGAGTCGATCATCGGCCGGATGAAACGGCACGGTGGCCGGGCCCGCATCCGCAGGCTGGAAGACGGCACCGAGGTGAGTATCCAACTCCCGGTCGAACCCGCCGAGCCGCGCCCGCAAGCTGCTGGGCAGAACGATCGCCCCGCCGAGCGTGCGGGGCGCCCAGGTGGAACGGGTGACCGTCCCAACGGCGGCGACCAGGTCGATCCGAGTTCGTCCGTAGCCGCCGACACGGTTCTTGCGCCGCCGGCACCAACCAAGGAGAGAACGCTGTGAGCACGCCTACCCCGATCCGACTCGTCCTCGTCGACGATCACCGCATGTTCCGTTCCGGGGTCAAGAGTGAGCTGCGGGAAGAACTCGGCCGGGATCTGGAGATCGTCGGTGAGGCCGCCGATGTCGAGGCGGCGGTTGCGGTCATCAAGCAGACCGGGCCCGATGTCGTTCTCTTGGATGTTCACCTGCCCGGTGGCCGTGGGCGGGGCGGCACCGATGTGCTGTTGGACTGCCGGGGGATGACCTCGCAACGCGACCAGGCGGTGCGTTTTCTTGCGCTGTCGGTCTCCGACGCCGCCGAGGACGTCATCGCAGTCATCCGCGCCGGGGCTCGGGGGTATGTCACCAAGACGATTTCGCCGCGGGATCTGGTCAGCGCTATCCGCCGGGTCGCTGACAGCGACGCCGTCTTCAGCCCGCGCCTGGCCGGGTTCGTACTCGATGCCTTCGGGGCTGCTGCGGGAGAGGTGGCTGAGGTCGATGAGGAGCTCGACCGGCTCTCGGCCCGCGAGCGCGAGGTGATGCGGCTCATCGCTCGCGGATACCAATACAAAGAGGTTGCCAAGGAGCTGTTCATCTCGATCAAGACGGTGGAGACCCACGTCAGTTCGGTGCTTCGGAAACTGCAATTGAGCTCCCGACATGAGCTGACCGCCTGGGCGATGCACCGGCACCTGCTGTAGGCCGCCTGCGGCCTGCGCCGATGTAGTCACGCAGTCGCGCCTTCGGGACAGCCGTGCAGTTGGGGAGGTGGGGCGCAGAGGGCCTTGCCGGCCGAGCCGTGGCCCAAAGCCGTGATCGCGGGACGTAAAGTGATGCCATGACGACCGCTTATACCGCTCTTACGCTCCTGCACTGGGTCGGCCTCGCCCTGCTGGTCATTGGTTACCTGCTGAGCTTCAACCACGGGGTTATCCACCCGGTGATGGTCTGGGGTGCGCGCCTGCAACTCCTGCTCGGCCTCGCCATCGTCGCGGTCGTCGAGATGGGTTCGTTGATGACGCTCAACCACGCGTGGGTGGCCGTCAAGCTTTTGCTGGCGGTCGGAGTTGTCGGTCTGTGTGAGGTCGCCCAGTCCAAGGCTGCCAAGGGTCAGAACAAACCGCTCTTCATGCACCTTGCCGCGGCGTTGACGCTGGTCACCGTCATGGTCGCCACCCTCTGGCACTGAGGCCCCCCGACGTGGCGGCGGCCTGCCTGAGCCGCGCGGGCCGCGCTGTCGCGGCCCGGGCCTAGACTGCACGGCGAGATGAGCCTCTTCGACGACCTTCCTGACTTCACGCCAGCCCCTACCCGCAGCGTTGACGCACCGCGCCCGAACGTGGCGTCTACCCCGCCCCGCCGCCCGGTGCCCACCGGGACGCAGGAGGGGGTCAGCGAGCGCAGCCCGCAGGTGGGCTCCGGTGCAGCCGGTGGTGACGTCGAGGCGATGCTGGCGGGCCTGAACCCGCAACAGCGTGAGGCCGTGGTGCACGCCGGATCGCCGCTGCTCATCGTCGCAGGCGCCGGTTCCGGCAAAACTCGGGTTCTGACCCATCGCATCGCCTACCTGCTTGCAGCGCGCAACGTGCATCCTGGCCAGATCCTGGCGATCACCTTCACCAACAAAGCCGCGGCTGAGATGCGCGAACGGGTGGAATCCCTCGTCGGCCCCCGGGCCCGCATGATGTGGGTCAGCACCTTCCACAGCGCCTGCGTGCGCATCCTGCGGCGTGAAGCGGACAAGGTCGGGTTGAAGAGCAACTTCTCGATCTATGACGCTGCGGACAGTCAGCGCTTGATGGCGATGGTCTTGCGCGATCTGGACCTCGACCCCAAGCGCTACCCCCCGCGTTCGTTCAACGCCCAGGTGAGCAACCTCAAGAACGAACTCGTTGATGAGGAGGAGTTCGCCCGGCGGGCGAATGCCGAGGGTGCCAACCCGGCCGAAGCGGTGCTGGCCGAGGCGTACACGATGTATCAACGTCGGCTGCGCCAGGCCAACGCGATGGATTTCGACGACCTGATCATGACCACGGTCAACATCCTGCAGGCCTTCCCCGAGGTCGCCGAACACTACCGGCGCCGGTTCCGTCACGTGCTCGTCGATGAGTACCAGGACACCAACCACGCCCAGTACGTTCTGGTCAAAGAGCTTTCTGCGCCGATCGAGACACCGCCGGAGCAGGCGCCGGTAGCCCAAGGCGAACTGGTCGTCGTCGGTGACGCCGACCAGTCGATCTACGCGTTCCGCGGGGCGACGATCCGCAACATCGTCGAGTTCGAGGAGGACTACCCGCAGGCGCGCACGATCCTGCTGGAGCAGAACTACCGCTCGACCCAGACGATCCTGCGCGCAGCCAACGCCGTCATCGCCAAGAACACTGCCCGCCGGGCCAAGAACCTGTGGACCGACAGCGGTGACGGCGCGGCCATCGTCGGGTACGTGGCCGACTCCGAGCATGACGAGGCCGCGTTCGTGGCCAAGAAGATCGACGAACTCGTCGACGAACACGGGGTGCGCCCACGCGATGTCGCAGTGTTCTACCGCACCAACGCGATGAGCCGGGCGCTGGAGGAAGTGCTGGTGCGGGTGGGGCTGCCGTACAAGGTGGTCGGCGGGACCCGCTTCTATGAGCGGCGCGAGGTCAAGGATGCCCTTGCCTATCTGCGGGTGCTGGCCAACCCGGCCGATGCGGTCAATCTGCGACGCATCGTCAACGTTCCCAAGCGGGGCATCGGGGAGCGGGCTCAGGCCTGCGTCAGCCTCCTGGCCGAACGGGAACGGATCAGCTTCGTCCAGGCGCTGGCGATCGCCCGGGACGCACCCGGGATCGCTACCCGCTCGGTGAAGGCCATCGAATCCTTCACCGCGCTGCTGGAGTCGCTGCGCACTGTTCGCGAGGCCGGGGCCGGGGTAGGGGACCTGCTCGAAGCCATTCTGGAACAGAGCGGCTACGTCGCCGAACTGCGCGGCAGCAGCGACCCCCAGGACGAGACCCGCCTGGACAACCTCGTCGAACTGCTGTCGGTCGCCCGCGAGTTCGATGCCGAGGCCGAAAGCGCCGGCGAAGAACCGGACCTGGACGCCTTCCTGGAACGGGTCTCGCTGGTTGCCGACGCCGACGACATCCCCGATGAGGCCGTCTCGGATGCGCTGGCGCAGGCCGAACGCGAAGACCAGGGCGCCGTCACGTTGATGACATTGCACACCGCCAAAGGACTGGAGTTCCCGGTCGTCTTCCTGGTGGGGTTGGAAGACGGCACCTTCCCCCACCAGCGTTCCCTGGCCGACTCCACCGAGTTGGAAGAAGAGCGTCGCCTCGCCTACGTCGGAATCACCCGGGCCCGGGAGCGTCTGCACCTGTCCCGGGCTGTCGTGCGCTCGGCGTGGGGTTCACCGCAGTACAACCCGCCCTCGCGCTTCCTGTCCGAGATTCCAGATGAGTTAGTCACCTGGGAACGCGGCGACCCCGGTTTCGGGGCCGGCGCTGGACGCTCCTCGACACCGGCGGTTGCCACATTGGCGGCGCGCCCGGGCATCCGCTCGCCGGGTAATCGGCCGGCGATCTCGCTCTCGCCGGGTGACCGGGTCAATCACGACGCCTTCGGTCTGGGCACGGTGGTGCGCGTGGAAGGCGAGGGGGAGCGGACGATGGCTCACGTGGATTTCGGCGGCGAGCAGGTCAAGCGGTTGCTGTTGCGGTACGCCCCGTTGCAGAAGCTTTGAGCAGCGGCATCACCCCTGGGCCAAGGCCCCGCCGATCAGAACGGGCGCGGCGCTGACCGGGATCAGGGGGTGGGTTTTGCCGGCACCGGCACGATCCCGCGGGCCTGCAACCAGGGCATCGGGTCTGTGGGCTCACCCTCGGGGGTGCGGACCTCGAAGTGCAGGTGGGGCCCGGTGGAGCGCCCGGTGTTGCCCAGCGCGGCGATGAGTTGTCCGGGAGTGACCTGCTCGCCGGCCGTGACCCGAATCTTGTCCAGGTGTCCGTAGACGACCGTGGTGCCGTCTTCGAGCTTGATCATGATGACGTTGCCGTAACCGCGCTGCCGGCCGGCGAAATCCACTTGTCCTTGGGCCACGGCGCGCACGGGGGTGCCGATCGGCCCGGCCAGATCCACACCGGCATGCAACCGGCCCCAGCGGCGCCCGAACCCGGAACTGATCCGAGTACCGTCATCGACCGCTCGCGCCCAACCTTCGCGGGCTCCGAGCGCAGCGCGCTGTTCGGCTCGGGTGGCGCGGGCGGCCAGCGTCAGGCGGTTACGTGCCGCAGGGGTCAGTACGACGTCCACAACCGAGGTCGTCGAACTCTTCGCCGCTCGGCGCTGTGGACGCTCGGTCCGCACGAGCCCGATCACCTGTGCGGCCGGTTGCGGTGGCGCCAGGCTCGTTGCCCGGGCGGGGGAGGCGATCGTGGGTGTGTCGGTTCCAAACGCCAAGGACGCGCCTCCACCGAGGCCGATGACAGCACCGAGCGCGACGGCAGCGGCTCCCAAGGTCAGTGCCGAACGTGCGTTATCCCCCTGCGGGTGGGCGTTCGGGGCAGGGTTGGCGCGCTGGCGCGAGGAGCGCTGACCGGTGCGACTGTGCACGGAAGACCTCGACAGGTAGAGGAGCGCACACCTGCACGGTGGCTACCGGTGTGCACGCATGGCGTCTGCCACGACTGCAGGGAAGTATGCCGGTAACGAAGCGATAACGGCAATCCGTTCAAGACGCGTGTCCGAGTCTCTGACGATCAGGCCCCTTGCAGCGAGCGGGACAACTGCCCCGATAGGGCTCGGGGAAGCGGTGTTTGCGCTCGCGGGAGGGTGCCGCTCTTGCAGTGCCGAGCAGAGGCTGTGTTGGCTAGGCTGTGCAGTCATGAGCGAATCTCCGTTGCGTATCGTCGTGGCCAAGCCCGGACTCGACGGGCACGACCGTGGTGCCAAGGTCATTGCCCGTGCTCTACGCGACGCAGGTATGGAGGTCGTCTACACCGGCCTGCACCAGACGCCTGAACAGATCGTCGAGGCCTCCATCCAGGAAGATGCCGACGCTGTGGGCCTGTCGGTGCTCTCCGGGGCGCACATGACGCTCTTCGCCAAGACCATCGAGCTGCTCCACCAACGCGACGCCGCCGACATCGTCGTCTTCGGTGGCGGCATCATCCCGGCCGCAGACATCCCGCAGCTGCAGGAGCTCGGGGTCGCCAAGGTGTTCACCCCGGGTGCCACCACCACGGAGATCGTCGAGTGGGTTCGCCAGAACGTGCGGCCTTCCTGAGCTTCGGCTCTCTCGGATCGCTGCCTCCCGCATCGAGAACGGCCCCGGCTTCGCGGCTCCCGCGAACCGGGGTCGTCGCGCGTGTCATGTGCCACTGAGCGCTGCTGACCGCCGCTGGTGGGGCTTACGGCGGTAGGATCGCCGCGGACGCAATCCATCGACGACGAGGAATCTGCCGTGGATCTTTTCGAGTACCAAGCACGTGACATGTTCGAAAGGCACGGCGTGCCCGTGCTTGCCGGTAAGACCGCCGAGACCCCGCAGGCGGCGCGTGCAGCCGCTGAGGAAATCGGCCCTAAGAGTGGTGGCGTCACCGTCGTCAAGGCCCAGGTGAAGACCGGCGGGCGTGGTAAGGCCGGCGGTGTCAAGGTCGCCAAGTCCGCAGACGAGGCCGAGCAGTACGCCAAGCAGATCCTGGGAATGGACATCAAGGGCCACACCGTGAACACGGTGATGATCGCCCAGGGCGCCAAGATCGCCGAGGAGTACTACTTCTCCGTTCTGCTGGACCGCACGAACCGCCGCTACCTGGCCATGTGCAGCAAGGAGGGTGGCGTCGAGATCGAGCAGCTCGCCGTGGAACGCCCCGAGGCGCTGGCACGCATCGCCGTAGACCCGCAGGTGGGCATCGACGACGCCAAGGCCAAAGAGATCGTGGACGCGGCGGGCTTCGATGAGAAAGACAAGGCCGAGGTTGCCGAGGTCCTGAAGAAGCTGTGGGTTGTCTACCGCGAGGAAGACGCCACGCTTGTCGAGGTCAACCCCCTGGTCAAGACCGAAGAGGGTCAGATCCTGGCCCTGGACGGCAAGGTCACCCTGGACGACAACGCCTCCTTCCGGCACGAGGACCACGCGGCCCTGGTCGATGAGGCCGCTGAGGACCCGCTGGAGGCCAAGGCCAAGGCGATGGGTCTGAACTACGTCAAGCTCGACGGCAACGTCGGCATCATCGGCAACGGCGCCGGGCTCGTCATGAGCACCCTGGACGTCGTGGCCTACGCAGGCGAGGACCACACCGGTGGTGTGGCCAAACCGGCCAACTTCCTCGACATCGGTGGCGGCGCCTCAGCCGAGGTCATGTCCAACGGTCTGGACGTCATCCTCAACGACGCCCAGGTCAAGAGTGTGTTCGTCAACGTCTTCGGCGGCATCACCGCCTGCGACGCCGTGGCTAACGGAATCGTCGGCGCCTTGAAAACCCTCGGCGACGAGGCGACCAAGCCGCTGGTCGTCCGTATCGACGGCAACAACGTCGAAGAGGGTCGCCGGATCCTCGCCGAGTTCAACCACCCGCTGGTGACCATCGAAGAGACCATGGACGGCGCCGCCCGCAAGGCCGCCGAGCTGGCTGCGAAGTAAGGACGGAACGAAAACATGGCAATCTTCCTCGATTCGGACAGCAAGATCATCGTCCAGGGCATGACCGGCTCGGAGGGCATGAAGCACACCCAGCGCATGCTCGACTGCGGCTCGGCCATCGTCGGCGGTGTCAACCCCAAGAAGGCAGGCCAGGAGGTCGAGTTCACGGGCGGCGCTAAGGTCCCGGTCTTCGGCAGCGTCAAGGAGGCCATGGAGGCCACCGGCGCCAACGTTTCGGTCGTCTTCGTCCCGCCGAAGTTCGCCAAGAGCGCGGTCGTGGAGGCCGTCGACGCCGAGATCCCGCTGCTGGTGATCATCACCGAGGGCATCGCGGTCAAGGACGCGGCTGAGTTCTTCAACTACTGCCAGGACAAGGGCAAGACGCGCATCATCGGCCCGAACTGCCCCGGCATCATCAGCCCCGGGAAGTCCAACGCTGGCATCACCCCGGCCAACGTCTCCGGCCCGGGCAAGCTCGGCTTGGTCTCCAAGTCCGGAACGCTGACCTACCAGATGATGTACGAACTTCGCGACATCGGCTTCACCACGGGCATCGGCATCGGCGGTGACCCGATCGTCGGCACCACGCACATCGACGCACTCGAGGCGTTCGAGAAGGACCCGGAGTGCGCGGGCATCGTCATGATCGGTGAGATCGGTGGCGACGCTGAGGAGCGCGCGGCCGACTACATCAAGGAGCACGTCACCAAGCCCGTCGTCGGTTACGTCGCGGGCTTCATGGCGCCCGAGGGCAAGACGATGGGCCACGCCGGGGCGATCGTGACCGGCTCAGCAGGAACCGCTGCGGCCAAGAAGGAAGCCCTCGAAGCTGCGGGCGTCAAGGTCGGCAAGACGCCGTCGGAGACCGCGCAGCTCATGCGGGACATCATGCAGAAGATGTGATTCCGTGCGAGTGTGCAGCCCCCTTTCGGCTGCCGCTGCACGACGTGAAGTAGTGAGGGCCGACCCGTTCGGGTCGGCCCTCACTATGTCTGCCGGGGATCACCGGGCGCTGTTCACAGGTCGGTGGGGTCAGTGTTGGCCCCGCACAGCACGACTGCGACGCGCTCGCCATCGTCGGGTCGATAGGCGCCGGCGAGCAGGGCAGCCAGGGGCGTCGCTGCGCCGTGTTCGACGACCAGACGCCAGCGTTCCCAAAGCAACCGGCGGGCGTGGGTGATCGCTTCGTCGGTGACGAGCACACTCGTGACCTGCCTACGGCGGGCCACCTCGAAGGCGATGTCTCCCACACGTCTGGCGCCCAGCGAATCCGCTGCCACCCCTCCCACGCTGACGTCGACCGGTTCGCCCGCCGCCAGGGCGCTGTGCAACGTTGGCGCGTTGCTGGGTTCCACACCGACAACGCTGATGTCCTGCTGGTCCAGCGCGGCGGCCACTCCTGCCATGAGGCCACCGCCGCCCACCGCGACGATGACGGTGTCCAGCTGCCGGTCGGTTTGGGCCAGGAGCTCACTGGCCAAGGTTCCGGCGCCTGCGCAGATCTCCAACTGGTCGTAGGCGTGACAGTGCAGTGCTCCGGTTCGCGCCACGTGCTCCGATGCGGCTGTGTACGCGGCGGCGTACTCGCTGCCCGTCGCGACGACCTGCGCCCCAGCCGCCTGTAACCGCCGGATCTTGGCCGCAGGAGCGCTTTGCGGTACGAAGACCGTTGCCGGTACCCCCAAACGTGCGGCCGCCCAGGCGTTGGCTAGTCCGGCGTTGCCGCCCGAGGCCACCGCTATCCCGACGTTGGGGTCGAGCAGGCCCTGTTCGCGGGCGGCGAGGATCCGGTTCGCCGCGCCCCGGGCCTTGAAGGTGCCGGTGTGCTGCAGCATCTCGAGTTTGAAGGTGAGCCCAGCCGCGACCTCGTCAAGGGTGGTGGTCCATACCGGGGTCGCGCGGACCACGCCGGTGATCCGTTCGGCTGCAGCGTGAACGTCGGTGGAGGTCAACATACGGCCCAGGCTAATAGGGAAGGTTCGCCGAGCCGACGACGACGATGGCGGCGTAGGTGCCCAGAATGAGCGCCGGCCCGAAGGCGATGGGAGTGTGGGCGGGCGCTCCGTGGCGCAGCGCGTGAACGGCCTGGGCGCCGCCGAGCGCGCTGGCGAGCCACACCGCCAGCAGGAGCGCGTTCGGGCCCCCCAGACCAGCGATGAGACCGAGCACGCCAGCGAGCTTCACATCGCCCAACCCGAGGGCGGCTCGCGGCGTGAGCAGCGCGAACGCCAGGAACACGCTCACACCCAGGGCGCAGCCGGCCAGGCTCCACCCCATCGCGGTGAGTCGGTCGTCGAGCAGGCTCGCGCCGGTGAGTACGACCAGGCTCAGCGGGTATAGCGGCAGCGTGAGCGCGTCCGGGAGGCGGTGGACGTCGGCGTCGATCGCGGCCAGCGCCAGCAGCGGCACGCTGAGCAGGAGCAGGGCGCCCAGCGTCGCCGGGGTCGATGCCAATCGCAGGCCGAGCAGCAACCAGGTGCAGCCCAGCCACGGGCCCAAGGCGGGAGACACCCCTCGTGCTCGATCATCGTGTCGGCGGTGCAGACCGCGCTGGATCCACCCGCTCAATTGTTGACCGCCCAGGCAGCCCACCACCGCTAACGCCGACGGGAACATCGGCGGGATCTCGGTTGGTGGCGGGCAGGCGAGGGCGGCGAACATGTGCGCGGGGGCCCCTTTCCGGGCCGCGCTGACGGCCCCGAGGACGTGCCGGAGGGACCAGTTTGGCCCCCATCGCGCGTCCCGCCGCAGGGCCGTCCACAGAGTCCCCGGGTGGGCCTCGGCGTGGCCGCTTGGGCGATGCGGGCATCGCGCGCGAGCATGGCACCCTGATGCCTGTGCGTGACCTTCGTCCGGACCTCCGGCCCTCCCAATTTCGCGATCTCGCGGCCTCCCTGCCGCCATGGACGCATGCCATCGGCGCGGCCGTCGGTGCCGCTGCCGCCTCGGCGACGATCATCGTGGCCGTCGTCTTCTTCGTGTGGCTGGCCGGTGCCTCCGGGTCGGCTTCGGCCGGCGAAGCACTCAGCGCCGGTATCGGGGCGTGGCTGCTAGCGCACGGCGCGTCGCTGTCGTTGGGGCAGGGACGCGCCGACCTGACGCCCTGGCTGCTGACGTTGTTGCCGTTCTTTGCAGCCCGCTGGTCGGCCGGTCGGCTGGTTCCGCAGGACTCCCTTGGCGCTGCCCGCTGGGACCGGTTGGGCGGTCTGCGCCGCGACGTGGGCGCTCACGGGATTGCTTTCGTGGCCGCTTATGTCGTGACGGCGTGTGTGCTGGCCTTCCTCGCCCGCCTCGGCGGGGTCTCGGTCTCGCTGCTCGGCACCCTCTTCGGCAGTGCACTGTTGGCCCTGCTGGCCTACCTGTTTGCCCTGCTGTCCCAGCACCCGCTACAGGCGTGGCTGCCCGAAGGGGTGCGCCTGTTCCGCCGCCGGGTCCCGTTCTGGGCACAGGCGGCGCTGCGCCCCGCGGTGTGGGGGGCGCTCGGCGCGTTAGCTGCGGGTCTGTTGCTGGTGCTGCTTATGTTGGGGCTGAACGCGGGCCGGGTACTGATGCTTTATCGCGCGCTGCAGGCCGGCGTCATCGGTGACGTCGGGGTCACCTTGGGCCAATTGGCTTATCTGCCGACCTTCGCCGTATGGGCGCTGGCGTGGATGGCGGGCCCCGGTTTCGGTATCGGCGCCGGTTCGACGGTGTCCTGGTCGCTGTCGCAGCCGGGTCTGCTGCCGCTGGTGCCGGTCTTCGGTGCGCTGCCGGACCCCGGTCCGCTGCCGACGTGGAACGTCGCCGCGGTCCTGGTGCCGATCAGCATCGGCGCTGGGATCGGGGCGATGGCGTCGCGCAGGTTGAGGCGACTCCACGCCGCGCCGACGACGCTGTCGCAACGGGCCGCAGCGGCCGCTGCAGCGGCTACCCTCGCTGCGGGGCTGTTGACGGTGGCCGCTGCGGCAGCCTCCGGTCCACTCGGGGCAGCCCGGTTGGCCCACGTCGGGGTGGCTGTCCCGGCCGTTGGAGCAGCACTGCTGGGAGAACTGCTCCTGGGGGCCGCCCTGGCGGCGCTCTTGGGCGGGGTGCGCCTACGCCGGAAGGAAGGTTCACGGGAAGGTGCCGCCCCTGTCGGTTCAGCCCGGCCGAGCAAGCTCCGTCGCCGCGGTGAGCAGTCGGACTAAGGTCGGGGCGTGACCCGCGAACCCGCCCGCCTGCTCGTTCTCGTCTCCGGCAGCGGCACCAACGCCCAAGCGCTGCTTGATGCCTGCGCCGACCCCGCCTACGGCGCCCGTGTGCTCGCCGTCGGCGCTGACCGTGACGGCATCGAAGGATTGGCGCGCGCGCATCGGGCGGGCGTGCCCACCTTCGTCGAGCGGCTGCGCGACCACCGGGACCGGCACGCGTGGGACGTCGCGTTGCGAGACCAGGTGGCCCGCTATGAACCGGATCTTGTTATCGGCGCTGGCTTCATGAAGATCCTCGGGTCGGCGTTCCTTGACCGCTTCGGGGGTCGCGTCATCAACACCCACCCCGCTCTGCTTCCGAGCTTCCCTGGCGCGCACGGCGTCCCGGACGCCTTGGCCTATGGTGTGCGCATCACTGGGTGCACGGCCCACTTCGTCGACGCCGGGGTCGACACCGGCCCGATCATCGCCCAACGCGCCGTCGAGGTCCGCGATGACGACACGGCCGACTCTCTGCATGACCGCATCAAGGTCGAGGAGCGCGCGATGCTCGTCGACGTCGTCGGTCGCCTCGCGCGACAAGGGTGGCGGGTGCAGGGGCGTCAGGTGCGCTTCGGGGACGTGAGGTGACCCCACCAGGTCATCGGGGATGAGGGCTCCATGGGTTCGGGCACGATGGGCGGGATCGGGGGATAGACGACTCCGGCTGCTGGGGGGGGCAGGACATAGCCGGACTGAACACCGGCCATGAGGAGTCGGGTGCGGCCGGAGATCTCCCACTTTCTCGAGAGCGACTCCAGCCGAGCTTTGACGGCGCTCGTCGAGATGGAGAGTTCCTCAGCCATGCGCGCGTTGGTGAGGCCTCGGGCCAAGCCGTCGAGTACCTGTTGCTCGGCCTCGCTGGGGCGGGGCAGCGATGTGGCGGCGGAGGGGGCGGGGCGGCGGCGGACGTCGTTGATGAGGGCGGCCGCGACGCTCGGGGAGAGGGCGCCGCCGCCTGCGCGGACGGCCCGCACGTGGGCGGCGAGTTCGCTCGGGTTGGTGGACTTAAGGAGGTACCCCCGCGCCCCGGCGCGCAGCATCCGCGCGATGGTGGCGGGGTCGGCCATGACGGTGAGGGCGAGGACGACGATCTCCGGGTGGGTCTTCGTCAGCCTGGTGGTGGCCTCGATACCGTCGACGTCGGGCATGTGGATGTCCATGAGGACGACCTCGGGGCGCAACTCCTCGCAGGCCGGGACGACGTGCGCGCCCGCCGATACCTCGCCCACGACCTCGAGGTCGTCGGCGAGGTCCAAGAACTTCACCAGAAGAAACCGGAATTCGTCGTCGTCGTCGACGACCAACACGCGGACGGGGGCGGTGGGGGTGTCGGTCGTCATGGTGGTGAGTGTAGGGACGGTGCACCGGATCGAAGGCCGTGGCGCGTGTGGTGAGGCCCCGCAGCTCGCAGATGTGGCCGAGAACGGCCACCCTGCGAGGTCGTGAGCCTGGCCGAACGGCCAGGTTTGCTGGCCGCGGTGAGCCGTGACAGCCCCGGTCGCTGTGTGCGGGGCAGGATGGTGGTCCGGATCGAGAACGGGGGTGCGCCGTGTCGACGACGCTTGCGGTGTGAGCGGTTCTGGTGGTGGTCGTCATGGGTGGGCCGGTCACCACGAATGGAGAGGTGCGATCGAACGGCCGTGGCCTCGATTCGATACATCTCGACGGGGTGCCGCCAGGTGGCAGGGAGCATTTCTGCCGTCTCTTCCCTCGTTCTGCCACGTAAGGTGAGGTGATGCGCCGCCACGCCCAGCTCTGGATCGCGCGAGGCGTTCTCATCGTCCTGGGGCTCAGCGCCGCCGATGACGCACGACTCGATCTTTCGAGGGGGGACTGGCGAGATCTTCTCGCTCAAATCCTGTTGTTGTGCGTGTGCCTGGTGTTGTGGCGGGGGGCGAGGGGCGCCGCGTGGAGCTTGATCTTCGCTGCCGCGTGCGGGGCCCTGTCGATGACCGGCGGAGACGGCGTGACCACCCTGTTCGTCTTCCTGCTCACGGGGTTCGCGGTTGCCTACACGGGCCGGGGGCGGCTTGTCGCCGCGTGGGTGGTGGGCGTCGCAGTGTGCGGGTTCGCGCTGTTCCTGCGTGCTGTGCCGCTGTGGAGCGCGCCAGGGATCGGACTGCCGCTGATGGGCGGTACGTGCGTCCTGGCGCTGGGCTTGACCGTGGGGGACGGGCAGCGTCGTGCGCTACGGGCGGAGGAGCAGGCGTCGGAGGCCGAGGTGGCTCGTCGAGAAGCCGAGCGCCGGTTGGCCGAGGCTCGAGAGGCCGACAGGCGTGCACTGGCCGACGAGTTGCATCACGGAGTCGCCCGCAAGTTGGCGTTGGCGTCGATGCGGCTGGGGTTGCTCGCGGAGACGCACGGGCTGCCGGAGGCCTCGGAGGTGGAGGCGCTGTGTCGGGAGGCGACGAACGAGCTGAGGCTGCTCATGGGCACCCTGACGGCGGGCGAGGGAGAATCGTCGGGGGTGGCGCCACCGGCGGTGTCGAGCGTGGTGCACGCGGAGGCGGCGCGGCTGCGGCATGGTGGTCATGCCGTTGAGGTGTTCTGCCCCGATGAGGTGACGGAGCCGTTGCGTGGCACAGTCGGGCGCATCGTGGAGGAGGCCGTCGCCAACATCACGCGGCACGCGGGGGCGCAGGCGTGGTGCTCGATCCGGGTGGAGGTCGAGCCCGAGGGGGTGCGGGTCGAGGTCCGCAACACGGTGGGTCAGGGCGGCGGTGAGCCCGGTACGCGGCTGGGTCTCCTGGCCCTCGAACGGCGGTGCGCACTGTTGTACGGCACGCTCTGGGCCGGGTTGGTGGGTGGGGAGTGGGTGCTGGAGGCATTCCTCCCCGCGCAGCCCCCGGATGGCGCTTCCGGTGGTGCGACACCCGGCTCACTGCCGACACCTGGCCGGACGGCCAGGGAGTGAGCGGCGTCGCCGAAAGCCTGGCCGAATGGCCAGTTCCCACGCCCGTTGCGGGGTGCCAGGATCGGTGTCAGCAGGTGAAGCCCTCACCCGCGCCCCTTCACAAAGGAGTGAATCCCCATGCGTCGTCTCGTTCGCACGACCGCGCTCCCCGCTCTGGCGATCCTCGCCCTCCCCATAACCGCCCACGCCGCCGCGATCGAGCGCGCCACCGAAATCAATCGGGCAGCCGGATGAGGGACGGCACGTCGACCGGCCCGCAAGGGCGTGGATGCGTCCTCGGGTCCGCTCTGGCGATCACCATATTCCTCGGCGCGTGCGCCGCGTCCCCCTCCTCCGACGGCCCACCGGCGAGTCCGGCGGCGTCGGCGGATGCCGGCTCGGCCGATTCGTTCTACCCCTTCGCTGGGCTAGCCGACCTCAGCACGGACCAGCAGAAGATGATCTTCGACGCCAAACAGTCGGCGATCGCGGCATGCATGAAGTCGCGCGGGTTCGAGTATCTGCCCGAGCCGTACCGCGCACCCGATGGTGAGAAAAACCCCTGGGGCGATGTCGCATATGCGCGCGAGCGCGGATATGGCCTGAACTACTCGGGTGAGCCCGACCAGGGCGCGTCAACTACGACAGAGGATCCCCCGCGCAATGACATCAGCCGTCTTCCTCCTGCCACACGCACCGCATGGCAGGCGGCTCTGAACGGGGCTTCCGTTGCTGATCCGAATGCCATCGGAAAAGACCCTGATCTGGTTGAGATAAAAACGGCTGATGGGGCGAGTTACTTCAGCCGCAGCGCCTGCCGTACCTACGGGGACGAGCAGGTTCAAGGAGATGAGACGCAGTGGATGACTGCGGAGAAGCGCGTCGAGGATCTCGCAAACGAGGTTGTAAGCGCCGTCGATGCGGATCCTCGCATCGCTGCGAAGAAAAGGGACTGGGCGGAATGCATGGCCGCACGGGGCTACCAGGTCACTGAGCCAGAAACAGCGCCAGAAGTCATCATGGACAAGGTGCATTCGGGGCAGATCGCCCAGCCCGAGGCGCGAAAGCAGGAGATCGCCATGGCCACGGCAGATGCCGAATGCGTCAACTCCGTCGGGGCGCTAGAGGTGCGACGCCAGGTCACGGCCGAGCAGGCGAAGGCCGTGACGGAAGCCCACGAGAACGACATCATGGCGTTCGTCGAACTACGGAAGAAGGCGGTGGATAGGGCGACCGCCCTGGCGCGACAGTGAACGACGACACCACCCCCATCCCCGAGGCGCCCGGCGCCACTGCCGCCCCGTCGTCAGGCGACAACGAGGAGTCCGTCCTCGAACCCGGCTGGCGCCGCGCGCTTCGCCGCGTCGACTCCCGGTGGGCAATCGGGGCGCTTCTCCTCGTGCTCGTCCTCGCGAGCACGGTGCTCATCCCGTTGCTCACCACGACGAGCAAGGCCGTGCGGGAGGCCTCCTCCGCGCCTCCGGCGACGACCCTCACCGAGCCTGTGGAGAAACGCACCCTTTCGGCCCAGGTCGTCACCCGCGGCAGTGTCGTCACCCACGACGAGGTCGGCATCACCTGCACCCCCGCCGCCCCAGCCACGGGAGGCGCTGGCGGCGCCACCGTCTTCACCCGTACCCCCACCATGGGAGATCGCATCGGCGACGGCGCCGTCGTCGCCGCCGTCAACGGCCGCCCCGTCATCGCCATGACCGGCGCCGTCGCTGCCTTCCGTGACCTCGTGCCCGGCGCTACCGGTACCGACGTGCGTCAACTCCAAGCCGCCCTCATCCGCATCGGCCACCGCATCACCGACCGCAGCGGCACCTACGGCCCCAGCACCCAACGCGCAGTCGACAAGGTCTACGCCAAGGCCGGCTTCACGCCCTTCGGGCCCACCGACGAAGAACGCACCCGACTCCGTGCCGCCCAAGACGACGTCCGTTCCGCCGACACTGAGGTCAACCGCGCTCGCGCCGCCCTGTCCGCCGCGAAGGCCGGGCCCTCCCGCGAAGAAGTGCTCCGCGCCCGCATTGCCGCCGCCGACGCCGCGAAGGCCCTCGCCGAGGGCCCCAAAACCGGACCCCAACACGACCTCCTCGCCCTCCAACTCGCCCAGGCACGCGAGCACGTCGCCGCCCTTCGCCGAGCCCCCGACACCCGTAATGAACGCGCCGCCCTCACCGCAGCCACCACCCGCCGCGCCGAGGCCGCGGCCGAACGCGACCGCATCGCCGCCGGGGTCGGCACCCACGTGCCCTACTGCGAAATCGTGTTCGTGCCGAGCCTGCCCGCCACCGTCGTCGCCGCCCACTCCACCCCCGACGGATCCGCTGCCGCTGCAGGCGCCGCCGCCGCCGGAGGCGACACCCCCCAGGAGGGCGTCCAGGCCGCTGGCGGCGCAGGCGCAGGCTGGGCCACCCTCGCCCCCGGCACCCTCACCATCGAGGCCGGAGTCTCCGCGCAAGACGCCAAGCTGCTCCACCGTGGCGACGCCGTGAAGTTCGCCGACGACGGCGGCGGAACGAGCGGTGTCGGCACCATCACCGCGATCCGCGCCACAGGCGCCGACACCGTCCTCGACATCACCCCCGCCCGTCCCTTGCCCGCCGATCGCCGCGGCAGCGACCTGCGCGTCACCGTCGCCACCTCCACCACCAAAGGCGCCGTGCTCGTCGTACCCACCGCCGCCGTCAAGGGACGCGCCGACGGAGGGGCCCGCGTCACCGTCCTCGACGCAGGCGGCGAACGCCGCGACGTCCCCGTCGACGCAGGCCTCAGCGCCGACGGATTCGTCGAGATCACCCCCACCGACCCCGCACACCCCCTCACCGTCGGAGACCGCGTCGTGGTGTCCCAATGACGATCGAGACCCTCACCGCGGGCGAAGCGCCCGTCATCGCGCTCGACGGCGTCACCCGCTCCTTCGGCGAGGTCGACGTGCTCTCACCCGTCGACCTCGCCGTGCCCGTCGGGGACTACCTCGCGATCTGCGGGGCCAGCGGCTCAGGCAAATCCACGATGCTCAACCTCCTCGGGCTTCTCGACCGCCCCACGAGCGGCCACGTGATCGTCCACGGCACCTGCGTCGACGACCTGCCCGACCACCGACGCGCAGGCCTGCGCGGTGCCACCATCGGCTTCGTGTTCCAGGCTTTCCACCTGCTGAACGACAAGAGCGCCACCGCCAACGTCGAACTCGGCATGCTCTACCGCGGCCTGCCCCGCGCCGAACGCGCCGAACGCGCCCGTGCCGCCCTCAAGCGCGTCGGCCTCAGCCACCGTCTCGACGCGTCACCCGCCACCATGTCCGGCGGCGAACGCCAACGCGTCGCCATCGCCCGCGCCCTCGCCGCCGACGTCGACGTGCTCCTCGCCGACGAACCCACAGGCAACCTCGACTCCGCCACCGGCGAGAGCATCCTCGAACTTTTCGACGAGCTCCACGGCGACGGACTCACCCTCATCGTCGTCACCCACAGCGACGACGTCGCCGCCCGAGCCGGACGCGTCGCCGTCATGGCTGACGGCGTCCTCACGGTGGCGTGATGCGGCACCCCGTCCTGCCGACCCTGCGGCGCCCACCCCCCGACGCTTCCCGCGCCGGTGCGACCGCCACGGGATCCGGCCACGTCGCCTTCGCCGACATCCTCCGCGACGTCACCGACGACCTCCTCGCCCGCCCCGGGCGCACCCTGCTCACCGCCCTTGGCACCTTGGTCGGCATCGCCGTGCTCGTCGCCGCCCTCGGTCTGGCCACCAGCCTCGAATCGAGCATCACCCGCCGCTTTGACGCGATCGCGCCCCGCGAGGTCACCATCACGCCCAAACTGGCGCCGGGCCGCCCCCAGACCGATGCCACGGGCGTGCTCCCCTTCGACGCGCCCGCGCGCCTCACCCGCATCGAGGGCGTCGACGCCGCCGCGAACCTTAGCGAACTCACCCCCGAACGCCCCGTGCAGGGCAGCCCCGTGCATGACCCCACCCGCGCCCGCGTCGACACCTTGCGCATCATCGCAGCCTCACCCAGCGTCTTCGACACCCTCGGCGCCCACCTCACCGGCGCCCCGTTCACCGAGTTCCACGACCGCCGCGGCGAGGCGGTCGCCGTCCTCGGCCGCGAGGCCGCCCGCCGCCTCGGCATCACCGACACCCGCGGCCGACCCGTCGTCATCGCTGACGGCCTGCCCCTCGTCGTCGTCGGCATCATCGACTCCACCGAACGCAAGAGCTCCGTCCTCGGCAGCATCGTCGTGCCCGACGGCTTCGCCCGCGCCCGGTTTCACCTCGACGGGCCCACCCAGGTCGTCGCCCTCACCCGCCCAGGCGCCGCCGACGCCGTCGCCGCCCAGGCACCTCTCGCGCTGCGACCCGGCAACCCCGGCATCATCCAGACCTCCGTCCCGCCCACCGCGACCACCACCCGCGACGCCGTATCCTCCGACACCCGCGGGCTGCTCCTGGCCCTCGCCGGGGTCTCCCTCGTGATCGGCGGCGTCGGCATCGCTAACGTCACCCTTGTCGCCGTGCTCCAACGCACCACCGAGATCGGCCTGCGCCGGGCCATCGGCGCCCGGCGCCGCGACATCCTCACCCACTTCCTCACCACCAGCACGATCATCGGCGCCCTCGGCGCAACGCTCGGCACTTGCGCTGGCGCCTGGATCACCGTCCTCGCCGCCCTCGTCCAAGGCTGGCCACCCACCCTCGACCGGTGGGTCCTGGTCGCCGGGCCGATCATCGGCACCCTCATCGGGCTGCTCGCCGGGCTCTACCCCTCCTGGCGCGCCGCGACCATCGAACCCATTGACGCCCTCCGCGGCGGGGCCTGAGGCGGCCGACCTCCGGGGGCGGGGGCCGGCGGCGACCCCGCGCGCACGCACGACGATAGGCTGGCCCCACACGACTGGCGCGGGTGGTCAACCACCGGGGAGTGACACGTGCGGCATCGCCCGCCTGGGTGCCGCACCGATCTGGACAACTTGCCGAGGAGCAGCCATGCCCGAGCCCACCCCCAAGCCCGCCACGGACGAGACCCGTCGTCCCGTACGGCGCGCTCTGATCTCTGTGTATGACAAGACAGGGCTAGAAGATCTGGTTCGCGGTCTGCATGAAGCGGGCGTCGAACTCGTCTCCACGGGCGGATCGGCCGCCGCGATCGAGAAGCTCGACCTGCCGGTGACGCGCGTCGAAGACCTCACCGGGTTCCCCGAGTGCCTTGAGGGCCGCGTCAAGACCCTCCACCCCCGCGTCCACGCCGGTATCCTCGCCGACACGCGCAAACCCGAGCACCTGCGCCAACTCGAGGAGCTCGAGGTTGCGCCGTTCGAGCTCGTCGCCGTCAATCTCTACCCCTTCCGCCAGACCGTCGCCTCCGGTGCCACCCCCGACGAGTGCGTCGAACAGATCGACATCGGCGGCCCCTCCATGGTGCGCGCCGCCGCTAAGAACCACCCCAGCGTGGCCGTGCTCACCAGCCCCGCGCAGTACGAGGCAGCCCTGGAAGCCGTGCGAGCGGGCGGCTTCACGTTGGCGGTGCGTAAGCAATTGGCTGCGCAGGCGTTCGCGCACACCGCCGCCTACGACGTGACGGTGGCCTCGTGGATGGGCGGGTCCTACACCGGGCAGGGATCCTTCGGCACGTTCTACGGGCAGGCTTTCGACAAGCTCGCTGACCTGCGCTACGGCGAGAACCCGCACCAGAGCGCAGCCGTCTACGCAGCCCTGGACGGCAGCAGCGGCATCGCGCAGGCGAAGCAGCTGCACGGAAAGGCGATGAGCTACAACAACTACCAGGACGCCGACGCCGCCTACCGGGCCGCCTACGACCACGGGCAGGGCCCGACGTGCGCGATCATCAAGCACGCCAACCCGTGCGGCATCGCGGTAGGCCAGGACATCGCGCAGGCACACGCCAAAGCCCACGACTGCGACCCGCTGTCAGCGTTCGGCGGTGTGATCGCGACGAACACTGAGGTCAGCGAAGAGATGGCGCGCACCGTCGCCGACATCTTCACCGAGGTGATCATCGCGCCCTCCTTTGCACCCGCAGCCTTGGAGATCCTCACCGCGAAGAAGAACATCCGGTTGCTCACCTGCCCGGCACCCTCGCCTGCGGGCGTGGAGACCCGCCCGATCAGTGGGGGGCTGCTCGTGCAGGAGGTCGACCGGATCGATGCTGTGGTCCCCGAAAGCGCCGAAGACGCGCCGACCGCCGGACACGGCGACGACCCCAGCCGGTGGACCCTCGTCGCTGGTGAACCGGCAGACGAGGCCACCTTGGCCGATCTGCAGTTCGCGTGGCGGGCTGTGCGCGCCACCAAATCGAACGCGATCCTGCTGGCGCGCGACCAGGCCTCGGTCGGCGTCGGTATGGGCCAGGTGAACCGGGTCGACTCCTGCAAGCTCGCGGTAGAACGCGCCGGGCAAGAACGTGCCCGTGGCGCCGTGGCCAGCTCGGATGCGTTCTTCCCGTTCAGCGACGGGCCGGGCGTCCTCATCGAGGCGGGGGTGCGCGCCATCGTTGCCCCCGGCGGGTCGATCCGTGACGAGGAGACCATCGAGCTGTGCACGCAGCACGCAGTCACCTTGTACTTCACCGGGACACGGCACTTTGCGCACTGAACCACGCACCGCCAAGGCCGCCGCCGCGCTGAGCGTGGCGGCGGCCTTCGGTGTGGGCGTAGCCTCCTCGATCCAGGCCCGGGCGAACGGCACCTTGAGCACGGCGTTCGGCTCCGCGCTCGATGCAGCGCTGTGGTCGTTCATCAGCGGCTGGACGCTGTTGACGATCGGTCTGCTATGGCGCCGCTCCCGCACGGGGCTCGTCTCGGCCTACGGGGCTTACCGGGCGCATCACCTGCAGTGGTGGCAGTTCCTCGGCGGGCTGGGCGGCGGACTTTTCGTCGCGACCCAGACGTGGGTAGTGCCGCAGGTCGGGGTGGCGTTGTTCACGATCTCGCTGGTGGGTGGGCAGACGGCGAACGCGTTGCTCGTCGACAAAATCGGGTTGGGGCCGGGCGGGCGTTCGGCGGTCACTCCGGCGCGGGTGTTGGCGGCGCTCGGCACGTTCATCGGGGTGACGGTGGCGGTGCTGGCTCGGGGGCAGGGCAACGCGGCTCCTCCGGTGCTGCCGGTGCTGCTGGCTGTCGTGGCCGGTGCGGGCCTGGCGGTGCAGGCTGCGGTGAACGGGCGGGTGAACCGGCATTCGGGCAGTGTCATGGCGACCGCGTGGATCAACTTCACCTGGGGGCTGGTGTTCGTCGGTAGTTGGGCAGCCACCCAGCTGGTGGGCGGCGCCCTGCAGCTGCCACTTACCTGGCAGGCGCCGTGGTGGGCGTTCTTCGGCGGCGTGCTCGGGATCCTGTTCGTCGCCGTGAGCGCCGTCGTCGTGCACACCTTAGGGGTGTTGCTCACCACGCTGTTCACGCTCGCGGGCCAGCTGATGTCGGCGGTTGTGCTCGATGCGCTGACCCCCGGCGGCGCGCATCATGTCAGTGCCCAGCTCGTTCTTGGCGTCATCATCACCTTGGTCTCGGCAGCATCTGCCGGGATCGCCGCTCAGCGCGCCAAACGCCGACTCGCCGAAACCGCCTAACCTCCCGCGAGCCGTCAATCGAAAGTGACGGCTCGCCGTGTAACCCCCGCGAGCCGTCAACCGAAAGTGACGGCTCGCCGATGAACCCCCGCGAGCCGTCGGTCGAAAGTGACGGCTCGCGGAGGGGGTCAGGGGGGCGCGGGTGGGATCGCTGCGTTGAGGGCGGCGCCGAGCGCTGTCACGTCGGCGTCCTGCCCCACCCCGTAGGAAGTGAAGAACAGCACGGCCGAGCCGCGTCGTACCAGGGCGACATTCTGTATGACCTGCGTGTTCGTGGGTGTGCTCGGGCCAGGTACCGCCACCGGCACTCGCTGGCGCCAGGCGACGGTACCGCGTGGGGCGCCGGGGATGGTGAGCTTTTCCACGGTGAAGGTGCTGCTGCCGCCCCGGGCGTCGGTCGCGGTGTAGCTCGTGCACGTAGGCAGGGCGGTGTGCAGGCCCCCGATCACCGTTCGCGCCGTGTCGCCGGTGTAGAGGCGCACATGTTGCTCCAGGTAGGGGCCAGCGGCGTCGCGGCTCCAGTTGCGTTGTCCGGTGGCGGCCGGCGGTTGCGGTTCCAGGTCGACCCCGCAGATCGTCATCCGGTAGGCATCGAGCTGTCGCGGCTTCTGCTCGGTCCAACCGCGGGGCAGCGCCGTGGTCGGCACCAGCATGGCGGCAGCCTGTGTGGCGGCGGCAGGGGTAGAGGGTTGCCCACTCGGAGTCTGGCTGGGGGCGGTCGCGGAGGCCGACACCGATTCAGTGGCGCCGGCCGGGGCCGGGCTCGATACCGGTGCTGTCGGTGCAGGCGCGGTTGCCGGCGTCGAGGCCGGTGAGGTTGCAACGCTCGGTGTCGTCTCGGCGTTCGCCCCCGGCGGCAGCAGCCCGTTGCAGCCGCTCAGCGCAGCGGCGCACAGGGCAAGCAGGCACACCGCTGGTGTGCGTTGCTTGCCGGCCCGGCTCCGTGCGCCTGTCATTACTCGAAGGATAAGCAGACGGTGGCCAGGGTCGAATCGGGTTGCACTTCAGTGCTCGGCGACCGGTGAGTCCCCGGTAGTCCGATCTGTTGGCAGTGGTCCCTGTTCGCGGCCGCAACATGCGAAGATCGGAGCCGTGACTGCTATCCGGCTCGACGGCAAGGCCACTTTGGCGACGATCAAGACCGAGCTTGCGGCCCGCGTGGCCGCGCTCGCCGAGCAGGGAATCACCCCCGGCTTGGGAACAGTGCTCGTGGGGGACGACCCCGGATCGCATTGGTATGTCGGTGCTAAGCACAAAGACTGCGCCGAGATCGGGATCACCAGCATCCGCCGCGACCTGCCCGCCACGGCCACCCAGCAGGAGGTGGAGGCCGTGATAGCCGAGTTGAACGCAGACCCGGCGTGCACTGGTTTCATCGTGCAGCAGCCGACCGGCCTGGACGAATTCGCCGTTCTGTCCGCTGTGGACCCGGCCAAGGACGTCGACGGGCTACACCCGTACAACCTGGGCTCGCTGGTGATGAACCGCCCCGCGCCGTTGCCGTGCACGCCGGTCGGGATCATCGAATTGCTGCGCCGGTTCGAGGTGCCGATCGCCGGCGCTCATGTCGTCGTTGTCGGCCGCGGGCTGACGGTGGGTCGCCCGCTGGGGCTGATCTTGACCCGTAAGTCGGAGAACGCCACGGTCACCCTGTGCCACACCGGTACTCGCGACCTGGCCAGCCACGTTCGCGAAGCTGACATCGTGGTGGCGGCAGCCGGGGTGCCCGACATCATCACCGCTGACATGGTCAAGCCGGGCGCGGCTGTGCTGGACGTGGGTGTGTCGCGCCGCGACGGGAAGGTCGCCGGTGACGTGGCCGCCGATGTCAGCGAGGTCGCCGGTTGGTTGACGCCCAACCCTGGCGGCGTCGGGCCGATGACGCGCGCCATGTTGTTGAGCAACGTCGTCGAGGCCGCGGAGCGTCAAGCGGCTGCGCGCGCCTGAGAGGCGCTGCGTGGCGCGTGAAGTTCCGCATACTCGCGGATTGCGGCTCGGCCCGGGTTGGTGGGTGGCCTTCCTTGCTCTGCTCGCCGGGTTCGCCCTGGTCGCGGTGGCGGGCCGGATTCTCCTCGGCGGGCTCGTCATGGGCACCGGTTTCCTGGTGGCGGCACTCGTCCGGGCGTTTTTCAGCGATGCTGACGCGGCCGGTTTGTGCATCCGTAACCGCACCATCGATGTGTTGCTGTACGGGCTGTCGGCGATCGCCGTCATCGTCTCAGCGACCCTGGTCCACTTGCGCGAGTTCATCTGATCCGACACACGACAACGCGGTGCCTGCAACTGCAGGCACCGCGTTGTCGTGTGGACAGCGAACTCAGATGAGGCCGAGTTCCTTCACGGCGTCGCGCTCTTCCATGAGCTCCTTGACCGAGGCGTCGATCTTGGCGCGGCTGAAGTCGTCGATCTCCAGACCCTGCACGATCTCCCACTCACCGTTCTTGGTGGTGATGGGGAAGGAGGAGACGATGCCCTCGGGCACCCCGTAAGAGCCGTCGGAGGCAACCGCCATCGAGAGCCAGTCGCCTTCGGCCGAGCCCTTCAGCCAGTCACGGGCGGCGTCGATGGTGGCGGAGGCGGCAGAAGCGGCCGAGGACGCCCCGCGAGCCTCGATGATCGCCGCGCCGCGCTTGGCGACGGTCGGGATGAAGTAGTTCTCCAGCCAGTCCTGGTCGCCCACGGCCTCGGCGGCGTTCTTGCCGGAGACCTCGGCGTGGAACAGGTCGGGGTATTGGGTTGCCGAGTGGTTGCCCCAGATCGTCATCTTCTTGATCTCGGTCACCGGCACGCCGAGCTTCTCGGCCAGCTGGCTGATAGCGCGGTTGTGGTCCAGGCGGGTCAGAGCGGAGAAACGCTCGTTGGGGATGTCAGGAGCGTTCGTCATCGCGATGAGCGCGTTGGTGTTGGCCGGGTTTCCGGTGACACCGATGCGGATGTCGTCAGCGGCGTGCTCGTTCAGCGCCTTGCCCTGACCGGTGAAGATGGCGCCGTTGGCCGAGAGCAGGTCGCCGCGCTCCATGCCCTTGGTGCGGGGGCGGGCGCCGACGAGCAGCGCGAGGTTCGCGCCGTCGAAGATGACGTTGGGGTCGGCGCCGATCTCGACACCGGCAAGGGTCGGGAAGGCGCAGTCGTTCAGCTCCATCACCGTGCCCTCGAGGGCCTTGAGTGCGGGCTCGATTTCGAGAAGCTGAAGCTGGACGGGGGTGTCCGGGCCGAGCAGCGCACCGCTGGCAATGCGGAAGAGGAGGCTGTAGCCGATCTGACCTGCTGCGCCGGTGACGGCGACCTTGACTGGAGTGCTCACGTGAAGACCCTTCTGAGCGAGGGAACTGATGTGATCTCGACGCTACCAAAGGCCCTGATCGGGCGGGTGAGGAAGGCGAGGGTGAGGTGCTGGTCGCGCACCTTGACCGGAGCATGCGGAACAGGTGAAACATGAGATGCCGCGCCGCGCGCAGGCCGATCCTCGCCTCGATCCAGTCGCCAGGAATGCGGACTGCTCTGGCACGCCCTCCCACAGCACTTCGGACCGCCTGCCTGAGCAGACGGTCCGAAGTGTTCGGGTCAGCGACGTCGATGAAGAGTCGCGGTGGGTGCGCTCAGACGCCGCCCTCAATGTCCTGGTCGCGGCGGTCGATCCCGGTGATCGCAGCGTAGGTGGCGCCGGCGATGACAGCACCGATGATCGGGGCCAGCCAGAACAGCCACAGCTGTGCGGGAGCGTCGCCGCCGTTGAAGAACGCGACCGCCGTCGAACGCGCCGGGTTGACCGAGGTGTTCGTGATCGGGATCGAGATGAGGTGGATCAGCGTCAGCGCCAGACCGATCGCCAGCGGAGCGAAGCCCGTCGGCGCCTTCTCGTGCGTGGCCCCGAGGATGACGTAGAGGAAGAACGCGGTCAGGATCACCTCGGCGAGGAACGCGGCCATCAGGCCGTACCCGCCCGGGGAAGCAGCCCCGTAGCCGTTGGCGGCCATGTTGCCGGTGGCGGTGAAGCCCTCCCGGCCGGAGGCGATCGCGTAGATCGCAGCGCCTGCGAGCAGACCGGCCACGACCTGGGTGGCGATGTAGGGCAGGACGTCCTTGAAGTCGAAGCGCCGTGCGACCGCGCAGCCGATGGTGACGGCGGGGTTGAAGTGCCCACCGGAAACGTGACCGACGGCGTAGGCCATCGTCAGCACCGTCAGACCGAAGGCCAGCGAGACGCCGACGAAGCCGATACCTGCGGGGAACATGCTCGGTTCAGCGACGAAGAGCGCTGCGAAGACGGCGCTGCCGCAGCCTCCGAAGACGAGCCAGAAGGTGCCGAGGAACTCGGCGCCGAGCCGGTGAGCGAGCTTCGGCTGTGCTGGGGACCTGTGTGTGGGGGGTGCTGTGGACATAGAGACCTCGTTGATCACGTTGGGGCCGCCGATGAGGGCGCGGAGCGACGCGGCGACCTTGCCGTCGTCTCCCCAACTGTAGAGGGGCATACGGCAATGGCTCTCGTGCCGCGCGCTACCGAACCGGGACTATCGTCCCTGTCGCCCGAACAAACGCTTGAAAAGTCCCGGCTTGCCCTTTTCGTCCTCTTCGACGGTCGGCTTGGGCGCGGTTGCCGGCTGCTCCTGCTGCGCTGGGACGACAACAGGTTCAGGGGTCGGTGTCGGGGCGGGACTGGGCGCTGGCGTCGCGGTCACGGCCGGTTCGAGCGGTGCGCTGGGCGCCTCCGGAGCCGTCGGCGACGTGGGCTCGGCGGGGCTCAGGTCCGGGCCGACAGGCGGAATGATCGGGGTCGATTCGGCCGAGGCAGGTGCTTGCGCCGCGGCGGCGGGCTCGACAGGTTGCTCAACAGGGGTGTCAGCCTGGATATCCGCCCCAGCCGGGGCCGGTTCGAACGGTGAGGGCGCCGGTTCCGGGGCGGCCACCGATTCAACGGGGGGCGCTGAGGTAGCCGGGGCGGCCGTCAGGTCGTCCTCGTAGTCCATGCCCACGAACCGCTTGTCGAGTTCGGAGAACACGTAGACACCTTCACGCTGGGCCAGCGTGGTCACGATGAGTGAAGCGGCCTGCGCCTGGCTGCCGCTTTCATCGGTGTCTCCCGAGAAGTCGATCATCGTGGTGCAGCGGGTGACGCGGCGGCGTCGGATCGGCGCGGCGTAGTCGGCGTAGCGCTCCCCGAGGCCTTCGGCTTCGTCGTCGTACCAGAACGTGAAGGTGTACGGGGCTGCGTCCTGGAGTTGCCGCCGTAGCACCACCGAGAGAGCGTCCTGGGAGGTCTGAGGTGGCATCGGGTCGTCTGCGAACAGCTCCTGCAAGAGGGTTTCGAGCTCTGTGCGAGGCAGGAATGTCTCGTCCTTGGCGAACACGATGTGGGGGTAGGCGTTCCCAGCCATGGATGTCTCCTTTGTTGAGCCGCCCAGCGAGCGTATGCCACCGCGGCGGCGACGGGCAGTTCACTGAGCGTCTCGTCCCAGCGAGGCGGCGGTGTCGCGCGGGCGAACCTGGGTGTCAGAGCCTCATGGCGTCGTGTTCACCAGTAGGGTCGTGAGCAGTACGTGCGAACGGTCTGCGGGCGCCGCCGGCGTAACCGAAGGGGTCCCATCACCACGATTATCTCGACATCAAGGTAGTTTGGTGGACAAAGCTCACCGGTTCGCACGCGCCGTTGACCATCGCATGATCGACGAAGGAGTCCCACGTGACCCAGAAGATTGTTTGGACCCAAATCGATGAGGCACCGGCTCTGGCCTCCTACTCATTCCTGCCGATCGTGCAGGCGTTCACCAAGGGCACCGGGATCGATGTCGAGACCGCAGACATCTCGCTGTCCGGCCGGATCCTGGCCCAGTTCCCCGAGCTGCTCACCGCCGAACAGCGGGTCGATGACAACTTGGCCAACCTGGGCGCCCTGACGCAGGACCCGGACGCGAACATCATCAAGCTGCCGAACATCAGCGCCTCGGTGCCGCAGCTCAAGGCCGCCATCAAGGAATTGCAGGAAGCAGGCTTCCCGCTGCCGGACTACCCCGAGACCGCCACTACCGAGGATGACAAGCAGGTCCAGGCCAAATACGCCAAGGTCCTGGGCTCAGCTGTGAACCCCGTTCTGCGTGAGGGTAACTCCGACCGTCGCGCGCCTGCCTCAGTGAAGGCCTTCGCGCAGAAGAACCCGCACCGCCTGGGCGCGTGGAGCAGCGACAACAAGGCCCGCGTGGCCAGCATGGCCGGCGGCGACTTCTACGGGAACGAGAAGTCCGTCGTCGCCCGCGAGGACAGCGACCTCAGCATCACCTTCGAAGGAACCGACGGCGCCACCACCGTGCTCAAGGACGGCGTCAAGGTTCTCAAGGACGAGATCGTCGACGGCACCGTGATGAGCGTGCAGGCACTGCGCTCCTTCTACCGCGACCAGATCGAGGCCGCCAAGTCCGAAGACCTGCTGCTGTCGTTGCACCTGAAGGCGACGATGATGAAGGTCTCGGACCCGGTCATGTTCGGCCACGCCGTCAAGGTCTTCTTCTCCGACGTCTTCGACGCCTTCGGTGCGGACCTGGAGCAGGCCGGGGTCAACCCCAACCTCGGCCTGGCCGACCTGCTCAGCAAGCTGGACCGGCTCGGTGACGAGAAGAAGTCGCAGATCGAGGCCGCGATCACCAAGCAGTACGAGTCGCGTCCCCGCCTGGCGATGGTCGACTCCGACAAGGGCATCACCAACCTGCACGCGCCCAACGACATCATCATCGACGCTTCCTTGCCGGTGGTCGTGCGTGACTCCGGTCAGATGTGGAACGCCGAGGGCGGGCAAGAAGAGACGCTGGCGATGGTGCCCGACCGCTCCTACGGCCCGATGTATGAAGCCGTCTTCGAGGACTGCAAGAAGAACGGCGCCCTCAACCCGGCCACGATGGGCTCAGTTCCCAATGTCGGACTGATGGCCCAGAAAGCCGAGGAGTACGGCTCGCACCCCACGACCTTCATCATTCCCGGCGATGGCACCGTCACCGTTCGCGACCAGCACGGCGCCAAGCTCTTCGACCACGAGGTCAAGGAGGGCGACATCTGGCGGATGAGCCGGGTGCGCGACATCCCGGTCCGCAACTGGGTGGAGCTCGCGGTCACCCGCGCCAAGGCCACCGGCGCTCCGGCCGTGTTCTTCCTGGACGAGATGCGCGCCCACGATTCGCACGTCATCGCCAAAGTCAAGGAGTACCTGCCGCAGGCGGGCGGCGATGAGATCGAGTACGTCATCAAGTCCCCGGTGGAGGCCATCACCTACTGCCTGGAACGCATCCGCCGCGGCGAGGACGCGATCTCGGTCACCGGCAACGTACTTCGCGACTACCTGACCGACCTGTTCCCGATCCTGGAACTGGGCACGAGCGCCAAGATGCTCTCGGTCGTCCCGCTGCTCAAGGGCGGCGGGCTCTTCGAGACCGGCGCCGGCGGCTCGGCGCCCAAGCATGTGCAGCAGTTCGTCAAGGAGAACTACCTGCGTTGGGACTCCTTGGGTGAGTACTCGGCCCTGGGTGCGAGCCTGGAGCACATCGCCCGCACGGCCGACAACGCCAAGGCGCAGGTCCTGGCGCAGGCTCTGGACGTGGCCATCGGTCGCTTCCTGGATGAGAACAAGTCCCCGGCTCGCAGGCTCGGCCAGATCGACAACCGAGGCAGCCACTACTACCTGGCGCTGTACTGGGCCCAGGCGCTGGCTGCTCAGGAAGAGGACACCGAGCTCAAGCAGCGCTTCACCCCGGTCGCGGAGCAACTGGCCGCTGCCGAACAGCAGATCACCGAGGAACTCATCGCAGCGCAGGGTTCGCCGGTGGACCTGGGCGGTTACTACCGTCCTGACCCGGCCAAGTGCGCCGCAGCGATGCGCCCCAGCGCAACACTGAACCAGATCATCGACGCGCTCTGATCCAGGCGTCTCACAGGCCGTCGCCCCACCGGGGCGGCGGCCTGGACGCGTGGGGACAATGGTGGGCGTGAGTTCCGGACGAAAAGGCCCGCCACAGGCCAAGTGCCCTATCCGCACCGATGAGCCGTGCACCTTGTGCCACATCGGGGCTACCGGCCCGGCGGACTGCCCGCTGGTGTACCTGGTGATGGATGACGAGGAGCTTCGGGCTGGTTTGGCAGCCCAACGTCATCGGGTGCGCTGCGCCTGAATTTCCTGACTGTGAAAAGAAACTTAGGCTCGTTTCCGTACTCACGGGTACGCTGAGGCGATGACCGACCCCACCGATTTCGCGGCAGCCCTGCGAGCTGCAATCTCGGCGCGCGGTCTGAGTTTGGACCAGATTCGCCGCGGACTGGCCCGGCATGGCATCACGGTCAGTGTGGCCACGCTCAGCTATTGGCAATCCGGACGCAGTCGTCCTGAGCGCGCCTCGTCGCTGGCGGCGATCGGTCCGTTGGAAGAGCTGTTGGAGCTGCCCCGGGGGTTTCTGGGCAGCAGGCTCCCGCCTTCGCGTCGGCTCAGTGCCGAGTCGCTGGAGTATTCGAGTTCTTTCGCCGAGCTGGATAGCGGCAAGGACGGGATCAGCGCGGCCGTCGCCGAGCTCGGCCTCAGCTATGACGACGGGTTCGCCGGCGTCTCCGTCCACGACCGGGTGGATATGCGGGCCGATCGCAGTCAGGGTCCTCGTTACGTGCGAACTGTGATGACGGCGCAACGCGAGGGCCTCGATCGTTTTCCGGTGTGGGTCTATACCGATGAAACCGCCGCCTACCCCATCGTCACCGCGGTGGCGAATTGCCGGATTGGTCGAATTCGAGAGTTTCCAGAATTGCGCGGAGTCGCGGCCGAAGTTATTCTCGATCGGGCGCTGCATATCGGAGAGACAACGCTGGTCGAGCACTGCATCGAACTCGTTGGCCAGGAACAGGAGCACACGTATTTGTTGCGTTCTCTGGTACGTCAAACCCGCGAGCTCGTGCTTGAGGCGCGGTTTTCGCCGAAGTCGCTCCCCGTTCGGGTATGGGAGGTCACCGAGCTCGATGGGGTGACCCGGCGGCGGGATCTGCCGGTGTATCCGGCAGTGCAAGCGCTGTTCACCGACTGCGTCCCGGGGAAGTACACGTTGATGTGGGAATGGGAGTGAACACTGACAGGTTGCCTGCGCTCAAGAATCGCCGACCCCAGCCCTGTCGGTACTGTGCTCTCGGCCCGGTTACCGTTAAGTCATGAGCCCCGAACCTGTCTTCGCAGACGCGTTACGTGCGGCGATCACGCGTCGAGGCCTGAGCTTGCAACGGTTACGGGTTCACTTAGCGCGCCACGGCCATGACATCAGCGCTGCCACTCTCAGCTACTGGCAGTCCGGGCGAAGCTGCCCTAAACGCGCCAGTTCGCTTTCTGCTCTAGCGGCTTTAGAGGAGATTCTCGGTTGTCAGCCAGCCGAGTTGTCCCGGCTCGTTCCTGCGGCGGCACAGGTCGACGTGGGTCCCGTTTATCGAAAGAATCCGGACTCGAGTTTGAGCGAGCTGGTCGAAGAGGGAAAGGTCATCGACGATCTGGTCGCGCAACTGGGGTTGAGCTGGGATGACGGCCTGGAACGGGTCAGCATGCATGACTGTCTTCAGTTACGCCCGGATCGTACCGAGAGCACCCATGTCGTGCGGGAATCACTGCGAGCCCACCGCGACGGTATCGATCGGTATCCCCTGTGCTTCGGTTACGAGGGCGGGGTAGACATATGCATCGAGGGCATGCGTAATGTGAGTGTCGGCGGGGTGAGTTACGCCAAAGAATACGAATTAATGGTGGCCGAGATGGTGCTACCTCGGGCGCTGCAATCCGGGGAATCCATCCTCATCGAATACGGGTTCGACGTGGTGGGCGCCACCATTCCCTCGACGAACTGGGAGCGCGGAACCCTGGGGCTGCTGCGCGACATGCATATCTCAGTGCAGTTCGTGCCCGAGGACGTGCCCCTGTTCGCTGAGTGGTACTCCGAGATCGAAGGGGTGCGCTCGGGCGGGCCGATCGTTCTCACTGGCGCCTCGGTGGAGCATCATGTGCACGACCTGGCCACCGGCATCGTGGGTGTGCGCTGGCGGTGGTGAGTCCCGCCCTTCCTGCCCGCTTGCGCCGACCGGCGAACCCGATCGCAGAAGTTTCGGCAATTTCCTTGAGCTGCAGGCGAATAGGACGATAGGTGGGTAGATCTCGCGCACGGTGAGGTCCTGCGCGCGCGTTGCCTCGACTGTCGTGGTCGGCGCGCGGCAACCCCGCACTCGGAGGAGTCGGCTCTCATGGCTGGCCTGCGCAATCTTTCGCGTCTGCTGTTCGCGGCGTCGGCTCTGGTCTTTGTGGCCACGACGGGCGCGGCGGCGCCACCACCGGCTCGACCTGTCGCCGCAGCCGGGCAGGCAGCCAAAGCGAACCCGGCCGGTCTGCAGGTGGGAACTCGGCCGGCGGCACCGGCCACGCAGGCTTCGGCTCGGCGCCGGACGACGCCCCCGAGGCCGGTCTACGTGGTGCGCCTGCTGCCGCCCGGCAGTAAACCTGACGCGAACGTCTCGAGCGCTGCGGTGGGCCGGATGGTCGCCGGGGCGAATTCGTACTGGTCCCAGCAGTCCCGCGGGCAGGTCTCCTTCCGCCTGGCCAAAGTGAGCGCCTGGACCCGCACCTCCCACCGCTGCGATGACATCGAGGGCCTCTGGGGGGATGCCTACGCCCGGGAACCCGCCGCGACGAAGCGGGCCGCCCACCTTGTCGTGATTGTGCCGGGCCGCGCCGCCTCATCGTCGCGCTGCCTGTACGGCTTCGGGTCCAACGGTTTTGCTGACTCCGGCGGCTCGACCTATGTCTCGGAGGCGCGCGCTTCGCTGCTGGCCCACGAACTCGGGCACAATCTGGGCCTCGGGCATTCCGGGTCGCTGCTGTGTCCCCGCGCCCAGGACGGCCGCTACGTCAACGGGTCCTGGCGCTCAGGCTGCCGTCGTAATGAGTACGACGACCTGTTCGACGTGATGGGGTATTCCGGTCGCGGCTTCGGTCAGGGCAGTTTGAACGCGGTGAACCTGGACCGTCTGGGCGCCGACCCGGCAGCGATCCGCTCGCTGTCCACTTCGGCGCGGGTACCTCTGGCGCCGTTGTCGGCGTCGGCAGGTGTGCGCGGGGTAAAGATGCTGGCTGGCGACGGGGTTGAGTACTACGCCGAATATCGCACGGCCACTGGGCGGGACGCCGCACCGAGCACGGGCGCCTGGCGCCCGCGAATGGGGGTGCGAATCCTGCGTGTCGATCCAGAGACCGGCGACAGTTTGGAGTTGGACGCCACCCCGGCCAAGGGCAGCCGTTTCGATCGGGCGCTGCTTCCTGGGCGCACCTTCGTCTCGGCCAGCGGACGGTTGCGGGTCCGGGTCGTCTCGGCCAACGCCTCCGGCGCAGTGCTCGATGTACGGATCGCTCGACCCAGCGTCAAAGCCCCACGCGTGCGGGGGTCGCGCACCTGACAGAATGTCCCTATGTCCACACCGACCGACTCCCGTAGCCGCCTGTTCTCAGGCATGCAGCCCACCCAGGATTCACTGCACCTGGGCAACTATCTTGGGGCGTTGGTCAACTGGGTCTCCATGCAGGATCAGTTCGAGGCCATCTACAGCGTGGTCGATCTGCACGCCCTCACGGTCGCGACCGATCCGGAGTTGCTGCGGGCCCGCACCCGCGCCACGGCGGCTCAGTATCTGGCGGCCGGCATCGATCCGACGCGCAGCGCGGTCTTCGTACAGAGCCACATCGCCGAGCACGCCGAGCTCACCTGGGTGTTGTCCTGCCTGACCGGTTTCGGTGAGGCGAGCCGGATGACGCAGTTCAAGGACAAGTCGGCCCGGGCGGGCTCCGAGGGCACCAACGTCGGGCTGTTCACCTACCCGATCCTGATGGCTGCCGACATCCTGCTCTACGACGCTGCCGCCGTCCCGGTGGGGGAGGACCAGCGTCAGCACCTCGAACTCAGCCGCAATCTCGCCCAGCGCTTCAACGCCCGATTCGGCGAGACGCTGGTGGTGCCGGAACCGCACATCGTCAAGGCCACCGCAAAGATCCAGGACCTGGCCAACCCGACGGCCAAAATGAGTAAGACGGCCCCGACCGGAACCATTGATCTGCTGGCTGACCCCAAAGTCGTGGCCAAGCGCATCCGTTCGGCGGTCACCGACACCGAACGCGAGATCCGCTTCGACGAGGCGAACAAGCCGGGTGTGGCCAACTTGCTGCGCATCTACTCCGCCTTGGACGGGCGCGACATCGCGCAGTTGGAAGCCGATTACGAGGGCAAGGGCTATGGCGACCTCAAAAAGGACCTGGCGGAGGTCGTCGTCGAGGTGCTGACGCCGTTGCGCTCGCGGGCGCTGGAGCTGATCGAGGACCCGGCCGAGCTCGACCGCATCCTGGCCGAGGGGGCAGATCGGGTTCGTGGCATCGCCCAGGGCACGCTGGACCGGGTCTATGACCGGGTCGGCCTACTCGCGCGGCGGCGCTGAGGCGCCACCATGGAGACCGTGACCATCGGGTTGGCAATCCCCGTGCCCGAACCGTTGGGAGCCCAGGTGCGTCAGGTGCGGGCAGAAGTCGGCGACCAAGCTGCCGCCACCGTCCCCACCCACGTCACCCTGGTGCCGCCCACACAGGTGCTCGCGAGTGACCTGAACGCCATCCTCGAGCATGCGCGCGGGATCGCGGCCAAGGTGGCTGCCTTCGATCTGCTGTTGTGCGGCACGGGATCCTTCGCCCCGACCACCGACGTGGCCTATGTCTGCGTGACGCAGGGGGCGCAGGAATGCACCAGGCTGCAGGAGCAGCTGCGGCAGGAGCCGCTAGTGCGGGAGCTGGATTATCCCTACCACCCGCATGTGACCCTGGCCCAGAACGTGGGCGAGCAAGCCTGTCAGCGGGCCCGCCAGCTCATCGGAGAGGTGCACGCGCAGCTGCGCATCGCCTCGTTCACCCTTTACGTCCAGCGTCTCGGGCAGGCGTGGGCCCCGTTGGAAACCTTCAGCCTCGGCGGCCTCTGACCGGCTTCTTCGACCGTCGTACCGCGATGTATAGCGCGGCGGCGGTGATCAGCCCACCTACACCGGCCACGGTCCAACGGGGGTCCCGCATCGTCGCGGCTGCGGCGTTGTTCCGGATAGCGGCCACGGCGGTATCAGCGGCGGGTTCTCTGCGGCTCGGGGTCGGCGCCGGCGTCTCCTGGGCCAGGTCGCCTGGTTCGACGAGCTTGCCGATCTGGTGGGCTTTCTTGCCGTAAGCGAAGGCCCAGTCGAACATCGCCGCGCTCTGGTGCCAATCGGCGCTCTGGCCACCGAGGAAGGTCAGGATGTACCCCTGGTTCGCCCGACGGGCCGCCCCGATGTAGGTGTGCCGGGCCGCCTGGGTGTACCCGTTCTTCACCCCGATGGCGCCCTCGTAGTTGAACAACAGACGGTTGTGGTTGCCGATCTCGAAGGTGGGCCGCTTGCCCGGGTTGGGGCCGCGCACCCGCTTGCCGGGGAAGGTCACCGAACGAGTACTGACATAGTTCGCGATCTGGGGGTCGCGTAGCGCAGCCCGCCCGATGAGCGCCAGGTCGTAGCTGCTGGTGAGTTGGCCGGGCGCGTCCAACCCGCTGGTGTTGCGCGCTTGGGTGTCCAGCGCCCCCAGATCGTGAGCGACCTGCGTCATCGATTGCGCGACCCTGGGCATGCCACCGCCGGCCCGGGCCAGGGCCTGAGCGGCGTCGTTGCCCGAACTCATGAGCAGCCCTTGGAAGAGCTGTTCCACGGTGTAGCCGGCCCCGGGGTCCAGGCCGACCTTCGTCCCATCGATCGCGGCGTCTTCCGGGGTGGCCCGAACCACCTTGGTGGGGGGCAGGGTGGGAACGAGCGTGAGCGCGGTGAGTGTCTTCAGGGTGCTGGCCGGTTTGGACTGCAGGTGCGGTGCCTTGGCTACCAGCACTGCGCCGGTGTCGAGATCAGCGAGCAGGTAGGCGCCAGCCGCGATCGGCGGTGGCGGGGGTACGTCCGCGGGCAGGTCGGTGACCAGCTCCACCCCAGAGAGTTTCGGGCCGCCGACCGGTGAGCCAGGACCGGGGGTGGCGGCCGTGACCGGTGCTGCCGTGAGCAGGACGAGCGCGCTCGCGCCCAGGGCTCGAAAGATGATGCTCACCAGCGAAGGGTAACGCGAGGGCTGCGCGGACTCGGTGTGCCCAGGGCCGCCGCGCCGCCGCCTGAACCTGTCGCCGGCCGATAGCCGCTGCGAAGCGCGTCCCGCGGTCCTGTCGAGCAGATCCGGTTGCGAGACGGGGCCCGTCGCGGCGTTCAGGCGGCGTGTGCGGGGGTGCGCACCGCGTTGTAGTGCCCGATCAGGTCGTCCACGAGACGGCGCCACGAGCGGTTCGCCACCCGTGCCAACCCGGCCTCACCCATGAGCGCTCGCTGTTCCCAGGCGTCCTCAGCCACCGTCAGCACCGATAGGCAACGACGCAGATCGGCGGGGTCGCTGGGGTCGAACAACAAGCCGGTGCGACCGTCGTCGATGAGGTCCAGGGGGCCGCCGCGGGCTGGGGCGACGACGGGCAGGCCGGTGGCGGCCGCTTCCTGCAGAGTCTGCCCGAACGTCTCGTGCGTGCCGGTGTGTACGAAGACATCGCAAGCGGCATAGGCGCGGGCCAGGTCGTCGCCTTCGCGGCGGCCCAGGAAAGCCGCGCGTGGCAGCGCCTCGGCGAGTTCGCGGCGGGAGGGGCCGTCACCGGTGAGCACGAGTTGGGTTCCGGGCAGGTCGGCGACGCTGACCAACCGTTCGAGTTCCTTCTCGGGCGCCAACCTGCCGACGTAGCCGATGATCGTCTCGCCCTTGGGCGCCAGCGTGCGGCGCAACGCCCGGCAGCCGGCGTCATCTCGCCAGCCTGGGTGGAACAGCGCGGTGTCCACCCCGCGGCCCCACAGCGCGGTGTGCCCGATGCCGTTGGCCCGCAGGTCTGCCATGGCCGCACTCGAGGGAGCGAGGTTGCGCTCGGCCATTGAGTGCACCCAGCGCAGGTAACGCCAGGTGGCCCGGGAAGCTGCCCGCCCGGCAGGGCCTCCGTGTTGCAGCACGTAGGCCGCCATGTCCGTCTGGTAGATCGCCACTGCGGGGATGCCCAGCGCCCGGGCCGCGAACAACCCGCGAGCGCCGAGGAAGAACGGGGAGGCGACGTGGACGACGTCGGGGCGGAAATCGGCCAGGAGATCTTCGATCTCCTTGGTGGGTAGACCCACCTGGAACTGTCGTACCGGCACGCTCGTCACGCTGCGAACCGGGAATCCGTGGTAGGTCGTCGGGGCTGGTGACGGAGCGATGACCATGGCCTCATGCCCGCGCTCACGCAGGCAGTCCAGGACCCGGCACACGCTCGTGGTCACCCCGTTCAGCGAAGGAAGAAAGGACTCCGTGACGATGGCGATACGCACACCTTCACCATCCTCAGGCTGGGTGGCAGCCCGGCGACCTGCAGGTGTGTGTCCGATGACGGGTGGGTGACGGGGGACCCGGTTGCCTGGGGGTGCCCGCCCGCCACGCCGTCGGAGCTCTACGTTGCATCCCAGCAGTACGGATGGACGTTCGTCCTGGTCTACGGTGAGCCTCATGCAGGCGAGCACACTTGAGCACTTTTGGGCTGTCATCCCGGCCGGCGGAGCGGGTACCCGCCTGTGGCCGCTGTCGCGAGCGGGGGCGCCGAAATTCCTCCTCGACCTGGTGGGGCGCGGGCGAACCCTGCTGCAGTCGACGGCCGACCGACTCGAACCGTTGTGCGGGCAGAACCTCGTCGTAGTGACGGGGGCAGCCCACGTGGAGGCGGTCCGAGCGCAATTGCCCCAGGTCGCCGACGGGCGCCTGCTTGCAGAACCGGCGCCGCGAGACTCGATGGCTGCCATCGGCTGGGCCGCGGCCGTCATCGAACGCCTGGACCCTGAGGCGATCATCGGTTCTTTCGCCGCCGACCATGTGGTGGGTGCCGAAGACGACTTCCGTGAGGCGGTAGCCGAGGCGGTTGCTGTGGCGCAGCAGGATCGGGTGGTGACGATCGGTATCCGGCCCACGCACGCCGCCACCGGTTTCGGCTACATCCACGAGGCGGGCCGGCTCGGTCTGGCGCAGGCCCCGCACGCCTACGAGGTGAGCGAATTCGTGGAGAAGCCCGACGAGGCAACTGCGCGTTCCTACCTGGAGACCGGCCACTACCGCTGGAACGCAGGGATGTTCGTGGTCAAGGCGCGGGTTCTTCTGGACGTCCTGCACCGCTACCACCCGCAGCTGGCCACCCAGTTGCGCGCGATCGCGGCCCAGCCTGAGGAACTGCCCACCCGCTGGCCGAACTTGGAGAAGATCGCCATCGATCACGCGGTCGCCGAACCTGCCGCTGCCGACGGACAGGTCGCGGTGGTCCGGGGCGACTTCCCGTGGGACGACGTGGGCGATTTCGATTCCCTGGCCGACGTGTTGCCTTCGGATTCCTATGTCGAGACCGACAGCGGCCGAGGCATCTCGGTGCTGGGGGATGCCAGCCAGGTGCTGGGGATCGACTCCGGTGGGGTCGTGGTTCCCGGTTCGAAACGGCTGGTGGCCGTCCTGGGATTGGATGATGTGGTGATCGTCGACACCTCGGACGCGCTGCTGGTCACCACCAGGAGTGCCGCGCAGCGTGTGAAGTCCATCGTGACGCAGCTGAAGGATTCCGGACAGGCCGACCTGACGTGAGGCAGGCTGTCGGGACGACGTCAGACTCGCCGCCGGCGGCGGGGTGAAATGCTGGCCTTGTCGGCTTGCGCAGGCGGGCGCGTAGACTGGTGATCTTGTGAACGTCGATACGATTCTCTCTGGCCTGTCAGCCGCCGTCGATGGGTTGGACGAGGAGCTTCGCGCCTTCCGCCGGGATCTGCACCGGTACCCGGAGTTGTCATGGCAGGAAGCTCGCACCACGTTCGCGGTGCGCAGTCGGCTGGAGTACGCCGGGTGTCGCGTGCAGCAGATGCAACCCACCGGCGTGATCGTCGATCTGGGCCCGGAAAAACCCGAATTGCGGGTTGGCCTGCGCGCCGACATGGACGCGCTCCCCTTGGTCGAGCGCACCGGTCTGGAATTCGCTTCCACTCGTCGCGGCGTCACCCACGCGTGCGGCCATGACGTTCATACGACTGCGTTGTTGGGTGCCGTGCTGGCGCTGAAGACGCAGGAGGAGGAGTTGCACGCGGCCGGGATCGGAGTGCGCGCCATCTTCCAGCCTGCAGAGGAGACCATGCCCGGTGGCGGTGAGCATGTCGTCGCCGACGGGCACCTGGACGGGGTCGACATCGTCTTCGCGGTGCACTGCGACCCCTCCCGGGATGTGGGGGAGATCGGTTTGCGGCGGGGGCCGATCACGGCAGCCAGCGACAAGGTGACGGTGCGTCTGACCGGCACCGGCGGCCACACCTCGCGGCCCTACCTGACTCAAGACCTCATCTTCGCCCTGGGCAAGGTCATCACCGACGTGCCGGGGGTGCTGTCCCGCCGGATCGACCCGCGGGTGGGGGCGCTGCTCGTGTGGGGCGGGGTGCATGCCGGTGGCGCGGCCAACATCATCCCGGACAGCGGTGAGGTGACCGGGACGTTGCGGATGCTGGACGCCGAGGCGTGGAAGAGCATCCGCCCGTTGCTGATCGAACTGGTTGAAGCGGTGGTCATGCCGTATGGCGTGCAAGCCGAAGTGCGGCATGTGCGGGGGGTGCCGCCGGTAGTGAACAGCGAGTGGGCTGTTGCGGCCTGGCGCGATGCTGCCGGGGCGATGCTGGGTGCGGGGTCTGCCCGCGGAGCGGAGCAGTCGCTGGGAGGCGAGGACTTCGCGTGGATGCTGCAGGGGCGCGACGGCGCTCTGGCCCGGCTGGGCACGCGGACTCCGGGCGGTCCCAGTTACGACCTGCATCAGGGCGATCTGGTGGTGGATGAACGCAGCATCGCCGTGGGTGCCCGGATGTACGCGGCTGCGCCGTTCGCCGCGTGGCGGAACAGACGCGGCGCCAAGGCGTGAGCCTCACCGCCTGATGAAGCGTTCGGCCGCGCCAGCCCACGATGTCAGGCACTGTGCGATCCGTTCTGCCGCAGGCGGGTCTGCCATATGGATCGCGGCGTGTACCTCGTGCACACATTGCCGCGCCACTGCCGGCGGCAGCTGAGCCAGCCAGGCGTATTCGCCGTGCAGTAGGTGGCTCAGGTCGCGTTCGGGCAACCGGGACAGGGCGATGAGTGCCATCCGGTGGAGGTCGGCCTGCGCCGCGGCTGCACCAGGGGGCAACTCAGCGGCGGCGGGAGGAGCATCGGTTTGCCGTTGAGGCTTGGACGGCATGGGGGTTGTCGTTGCGAGCTCGGGGGAGCACTCATCGGTGCCGGGGCGGGTGGCAGGGAGCGCAGACACAGCACCCACTCTGGCATCGACGGGCGGGTCTGCCCAGAGCTGAGACTGGGTCAGACCCACCCGTTGAGGAGGCCGGCGACTGGCGGCTCGGGTCAGCGGCCGGGGGTGAGCAACACCGCGTGACGGCGTCCCGAGGCGTCCACGGCCGTCCCGGCGATCTGCCCGCGGGCGTTGATGTCGCGGACCTGGACCAGCCGCCACCCGGCGGGCATCCGGGTGGTTGGCGCGAGTGCGATGGCGCGCCCGGAGGTGTACAGCATGGGGACGTCATCGGCGGTGCCGGGGAGTCCGTCAGCGCCGCGGCTGTTGCCGACCCCGGTTCCGGCGTCGGTGACTGCGGCGGGGACGAAGTCGCGAGCCCCTGGCAGCGGCAGGGCGTTCGCGCCCACTCGGAACAGCACCGCAACTCCATCGGCGGTGCCGACGATGTAGCGGCCTTGCGGCGAGATGGCCAGGGCTTGGCTTTCCCGTGCGGAGGTCGGCAATGCTTGCACCCGAGCGTTGCTGATGATGACGGCTCGCTGGGTGGTGGCACCCGCAGACAACGGGCCCTGCACCTGGTCGTAGCCGACGGCAACCCCGTTGTTGGCGATGTCGGTTGTGTTCAGCGCCCAGCCGTCGCCGTTGAACGCCAGCAGCGTGCCGCCTCGGCCGCGCTGGTCCCAGGTCATGGCGTTACCGCTGCGGTAGCCGGTGGCTGCCGTGCCGGTGATCCGGCCGTTGGCTGAGACTGCGGTAGCCACCCCACTGCGCCAGAACGCGTTGTCTGCGGGCCATGCCATCGGGAGTTGTTGCGGCGCTGTCGCCTTGGGTACCCAGCGGGTGGGCACCTGCAACCAGGACTCCTGGGCGCCGTCGGCGCTGGAGCCCACCACGGTGCCGTCATCGGCGATGTCGCGGGCCACGGAGGTGGCGCCACCGGGCAGCCATCGCACGGATCCCGCGGTGCCGCTGAAGCCGCGCGTCGGCGCCGTCCCGGACAGGATGTTCCCGGCGATCTGGCCCCGGTTGTTCACTGCGACGGCGGTGCTGCCCTCACCAGGAGCTCCGCCGGGCTCGACGGCGCGAGCCGTGTACGACGGCGCGGGCGCTTCGGCCCGTGCCGGTGCTGCGGTGGCGACGGGCGCCAGCAACGCTAGTCCCGATGTGATGGCTACCGCGGTTGCCAGTGTGTGCACCGGACGGCGTGCAGAAATGGGCATGCTTGTCCTCGTTTCCCCTAGTACGAATATCCCCTCGTCCCCCGAGAGACGCCCAAGGCGCCGTCTTCACCCTAAAGGGGCTCAGCGGGTCAGAGAACAGCTGGGGCTGAACGCATTTGGCCGTGATCTAGTTGTTATCCAGGTTTGCTCAGCCGCGGTTGCCGACGCCGAAGAGCCGTTCGCGCGCCCTGGCCTGCTCCGCCAGGCGCAGACCTGCGCGTCGACGACGCTCGGCGAGGACAGCCTTAATCAGATCCAGCGGGGGTGTTTCGCTGGGAGGGTGCGGCAGGACATAGTCACGCACGTCGTGGGCCAGGGTCTCGGCGAGGCGGCGGGTCGTCTCCGGAGTGAACTGCTCGCCTTGGCGCAGCGCCGCGCGCATCTGGGCCACGAGCGGGTCCGGCAGCGGGCCGATATCGGCTCCGGCGGCCCACTGCGCCAACTGTGCTGGCATCTGCACCGGTTCCGGCAGCACCAGATCGACTCGCTCATGAGCCACATACGTCCCGGCTCCGATGTCACCCAGGCGCCGGGTCGGCGAGGTCACGAGCGCGCAGATGAGCGCCGGGATCCCGCTCAAGAGGTAGATCTCCACGAAACCGATGAGGTTGCGGGTCAACGCCCGCCGGAAGTCGATGGGGCCGCCGTCGTCACGCACGCTGCGCAGGCCCAGGATCTTCTTGCCCAAGGTGCGCCCGCGGGTCAACGTCTCACAGACCGTCGGCAGACCAATCAGCACGCCGAGGCTCAGCACCAGGATCGAGGCCATGCCTGCGGCCTCGTCGAGGCCCTCTAACAGCGGGGCGGCGGCGAAGAAGAGGATCACGAGAATGATCACCGCCAGGACGACATCTATCCCACCGGAGAGTAGCCGCACCGCCGGGCCCGCTACCGGCAGCTCCACCAGGACCGCTTCACCGGTTACGACGGCGTCGGTGGTCCCGGCGTTGGGGGCGGTGGCGACCATATCTCGAGGCTAACCGGGTCTTTCCGCCTGACCTACAGTGGCCGGGTGGACATCGACGCGTATGTGGCGGCGAACCGGGAGCGTTGGGACCGGCTGGCGGCGCTGAGCGCACAGCCGAAGCTGACCCAGGCCGAGGCCGATGAACTGCTTGACCTGTACGAACGCACCGCTACGCATCTGTCCGTGGTCCGCAGCTCCAACGCCGATCCCCAACTCGTCAGCTACCTGTCATGGCTCATTTCGCGGGCCCGGGCGCGCGCCGCGACGCAGGGACGGCGAACAACCCCCAGCAATGCTTTCGTCGAGTTCTTCGCGAGTACCTTCCCCGCGGCGCTGTATCGGCAACGGCGCTGGTGGCTGAGCACGATGGCGCTCAACCTCGGGTTGGCGGTGGTGATGGGCTGGTGGTTCCTGGCCCACCCGGGCTTCGAAGCCGCCGCGATCGATGCCGAATCGGTGCAGCGACTCGTCGGTCATGACTTCGAGAACTACTACAGCGAGTACGCCGCTTCGAGCTTCGCGCTCAAGGTCTGGACGAACAACGCCTGGGTGGCGGCTCAGTCCATCGCCTTCGGCATCCTGGGGCTACCGGTCTTGTGGGTGCTGTGGCAGAACGTTTTCAACCTCGCCTTCACCGGCTCGGTGATGATCCATCACGGCCGGGGCGCCCTCTTCTTCGGCCTCATCACGCCGCACGGGCTGTTGGAGTTGACGGCCGTGTTCGTTGCCGCAGGCGTCGGTCTGCGGCTGTTCTGGGCCTGGATCGAACCGGGTCCGCGCTCGCGGCTCGACGCGGTGGGCGCCGAAGCGCGTACCGGAGTGGGGGTGGCCCTCGGCCTGGTGGTGGTGCTGTTCCTCAGCGGCGTGCTGGAGGCCTTCGTCACGCCGTCGCCGCTGCCGACCTGGGCCCGGATCCTCATCGGGGTGCTGGCCGAGGCTGCCTTCTTCGCCTACGTGTTCATCGTGGGCGCCCGCGCTGCCCGCCAGGGCGTCAGCGGTGACGTGACCGGTCAGCAGTCGGTGGCGACAGCGCCCACGGCCGCGTGAGTGGTTTCGCGGGGGCGCTCGCTCACAACGCGCCGCGTGCCTTGAGCGCGAGGTAGTGCTCGCACAGGTCCAGCGGCAACTGCTGCGGGGGAGAGTCCACGACGTGCACGCCCAGTTTGGCGAGCACCTCGGCGGTTCGGGTGCGGGCATTGCGTGCCTGGGTTGCCGCGGCGGCGTCGTACACGTCGGCAGGCTGGACCGGAGCGGTCTCAGCGAGTTCGGTCATCGCCTGCAGGCCGGGGTCTTGCACGGAGGCCACGATGATCTGGTGGCGGCGGGCCAGCACGCTCAGTGCGGGCAGCAGGCTTTCGCTCACCGATGCCGGCTCGATGGGGGTGAGCAGGACGACGAGCGCCCGGCCACGTGATCGCTCAGCGACCGCAGCGAACAGACGAGACCAGTTCGCTTCGACCAGAGCAGGTTCCAGCGTCGCCATCGCCTCGATGCTGTGGTGCAACCGGTCCGATGAGCGGGCGCCGCTGACCTCGGCCCGCAGTTCGCGATCACCGGCGAGAAGATCGACACGATCTCCGGCCCGGGTAGCCAGCGCGGTGAGCAGCAGGGCGGCGTCCATCGCCGCGTCCAGGCGAGGTACATCCGCGATGCGTCCGGCGCTGGTGCGCGAGGTGTCCAGGACGATGACGATGTGACGGTCGCGTTCGGGCTGCCAGGTGCGCACCACCACGGCGGTGCGTCGGGCCGTGGCGCGCCAGTCGATGCTGCGCACGTCATCACCGGGGACGTAGTCGCGCAGTGAGTCGAACTCGGTGCCTTGGCCGCGGGTGCGCACCGCGGAGCGTCCGTCGAGTTCGCGCAGTTGAGCGAGGAAACGCGGCAGGTGCTGTTGGGAGGCGAACTCCGGCAGCACCCGCACGGCACCTGGGCAGGCCAGGGATGCCTGTCGGGCGGCCAACCCCAACGGGCCGGTGAGGCGCATGGTGACCAGGTCGGTGAGACGGTCGCCGCGGCGGGTGGGCCGCAACGTCGTGGTGAGTTCGACGCTGCTGCCGCGCGCCACATCCAACCGGTGTCGCTCACCACTGGCTCCGCTGGAGGGCTGCCAGGCGTCTCGCAGCGTTCCCCGCAGACGCCGTCCGGTTTCGTTCGTCAGCAGCAGCGTGCTCTGGCCGGTCTGCCCGCGGCGTAGCGGGGGAGTCGGTGTGCGTTCCAGGCGCACCCGCTGCGGGCGGGGTGCCCAGAACACGTCGATACCGATCAAGGCGACACAGGCCACGATCCACAGCCGCACCGTGAGAGCGTTTGGCGCGATCACCGCCGGGATGAGCCCGAGCAGGACGAGCAGGACGGCGCGGCCGGTCAGCGCCACGACAACCCGCTCATCGGGGCACGGCCACCGAGGAGATGGCGCTGGCCAGAGCCGAGTTGGCGCTGAGCCCGTCGAGTTCGGCTTCGGTGCGCAGCGCCAGCCTGTGCGCCAGCGTCGGTTGGGCGAGGGCTTTGACATCGTCCGGGGTGACGAAGTTGCGGCCGTTGAGCCAGGCCCAGGCCCGGCTGGTGGCCAGCAGCGCGGTCGCCCCGCGCGGGCTGACCCCGAGTTCGACTGAGGGCAGAGATCGGGTGGCGCGCGCGATGTCGACGACATACGCGGCGACTTCGGGATCGATGCTCACCTTTGCGACTTCTGCGATGGCCGTTTGTAGGTCCTGCGGACCGGCGACGGCCCGCACACCGGCGCCGGCCAGGTCGCGGGGGTCGAAACCGGCAGCGTGGCGCCGAACGATCTCGATTTCGTCCTCGCGCGGCGGCAGCTCAAGGGTGAGTTTGAGCAGGAACCGGTCGAGTTGGGCCTCCGGCAAGGGGTAGGTGCCTTCGTACTCCACCGGGTTCTGGGTGGCGGCCACCAGGAAGGGCGAGGGCAGCGCATGCGGTTGGCCGTCGATGGAAACCTGCCGCTCCTCCATCGCCTCCAACAGGGCGGCTTGGGTCTTGGGGGGAGTGCGGTTGATCTCATCCGCCAGGAGCAGGTTGGTGAAAACCGGGCCTTTGCGGAAGAAGAACTCGGATCGCCGCTGGTCGTAGACGAGCGAACCCGTGATGTCGCCCGGCATGAGGTCCGGGGTGAACTGCACTCGGGCCGTCTCGATCGACAGAGCCGCTGCCAGGGAGCGGACCAGGAGCGTCTTGGCGACCCCGGGAACCCCTTCCAGGAGTACATGCCCACGGGCGAGCAAGCCGATGAGCAGACCTGAGACAGCGGCCTGCTGGCCCACGACCGCCTTACCGACCTCGGCCCGGACGTTCTCCAGCGCCAGGCGGGCACCCTCCGGCTGAGGTTCACCGGGACCGGTCGGGCCGGAATCGGGTCCTAGGTGGTTGCTCATTCGTGTACCTCGCGACGTAGACGGCGGAGTTGGCTGGCCCGTTCGACGAGGTCAGCCTCGTCGAGGGTGTCATGCGGGGTGAGCAGGCTTCGAATCTCCTCGGGATCTCGGGAGAGTCGATCCGCGACGGCATTCGCGACCCGGACGCGGTCCGCTCCGGGATGCAGGTGCAAGGCGCGCCGCAGGTCCTGCACCGCATCGTCTTGCAGCAGCTTCAAAGCCGCGGCAGGTTCGCCTGCCGCCTGGTAGAGCCGCCCGCGCGCCGCTGTGGTCTCGATGGCGTGCACGATCACCGGCAGCGGTTCCCTGACAAGTCGCCCCAATCGCCGTCCGCGCCACAGACACAGGGTGAGCAGGGCGGCGCCGAGGATGGCCACGCAGGGGAAGAACCACGGCGGGATCGGGGTGCTGGTGGCCAGCGGCCCGGATTCATCGTCTGGGTCGGGCGTCACCCATACGACTCGATCGGTGTGGCTGAGCATGCGCAGCGCGATACCGGCGTGGGCTTTGTTGGCGATCGAACGGTTCGTCAGGGCGCGCTGGGAACCGAAGAGGACGGTTTCCGGACGCCCCTGTGCGGCGGGCAGTGCCACGTAGACGTAGGCGGATGGTTCCCCGCCCTCCTCGAACAGTCCCGTCGAGGCTAGGCAGGTTGTCGCCCTGGTCTCAGCACCGACCTCATAGGCGATTTCCGCCGCGTCCACTTCGTCGCCGGGGTGGACGTCGTCGGCCTGGCACTGCGCGGCGGCGGTGAGGGTCGCAGCGTTGCGTTCTCGGGCGGGGATGCCCAACCGGTCTAAGACGGGCTGCCTGGCCGCGACCAGGACGAGTCTGCCGGCCTTACCGGCCGATTCCGCCAGCGCCGCAGCGTAGGAGGTGGAAACCACTTCAGCTCGCGGCAGGAACAGAGTGGTTTCGGGGCCGATCGAGAGCCGGCGCAGCTCTTCGGCGGTGGCGACGGTGACCACGTCGACCCCTTGCTGCTCGGCCAGCACGCGGACCAACGCCCGGGCGCCGGTGGAATCTGTTCCCTGCGGCGAGAGGGGCTCTGCGGGCGGGGAGAGCAACAACGCGCTCAGCACGAGCACCAGTGCAGCCAGCGAGGCGATCAGGATCCAGCCCGCGCCGATTCGGCGAGATCGGGTGGAGACTGCGGCGGCTTGGCTCATCGAGGCAGCGCCGGTTGCCCGGAGACGGCGCCGGGACGCTGCCCCTGCGGAGTGCTCTCGGCCAGGTGATCAGCGAGGTCGAGGACCTGGCGCGCCTCCTCCAGCGCGGGGACGTAGCCCCCGTATCGCACGGAATCGAAGGCGTGAGATGCCTGGCTGATAGCGGTTGCGGCGCTGGGGTAGGCCACCAGCAGCGAGGTCGCCACCTCATAGGCGGTGAGGTCGCTGGCGTCTGGAACGATCCCGGACTCGATGCCGGCGGCGGTAATCGCGCGGTAGGCCTCCAAGACAGCGGGGGCGCCACGGCCCGCCGCCAGATGCGCGGCGGCCGAGCGGCGATACTCGCCGCTACCGGCTCGTTCAGCCGTCAACACCGGGCCGCTCGGGTTCCCGGCCGGACTCGGGCGCCGCCGCCTGCGAATAGCGAACACGATGAGCACCAGCGCGGCCGCGGCCAGCACCGCCACGATCGCCAACACGGTCATCAGGGTCCCGTTGCCGTCGCTTTGAACGGTCAACATCCCCTGTAGCCAATCCTGCAAACGCTCCCACCACGTGCCCGCGTATTCGGGTCGGGCGAGTTCGGTCTGCAGCATCTCGCGCGCCTGCTGCGTGTCGGGCGGGAGGCTGCGCGGTAGGGGGGCGATGTTCACGACAGTCCCGGCGTGACCTGGCCCGTTCCGCGTGCGAGGTCCAGGGCCAGGCCTTCGGTGCGGTACCGCCGATCCAGATAGACCAAGCCCACCACCGTGGCCGAGAACGGCAGCGTGAAGGTGTTGACGAGCACCATGACCAGCGCATAGGCACCGACTCCGATGGCGGTCGAGGTGCCGGAGCCCAACCCGGCGGCGGCCAGCGCCGCAAAACCAGCGAACATGCTCACGCCCAGGACCGTCGCGGAGACGATGCTGACGATGAGGTTTGCCGCGAACAGGATGAACAGAGTCCGCCAGAAGCTGCCCCGAACGAGTCCGACCGAACGGCGGAGCCCCGCGACCGGGCCGATCCGCTCCAACACGATGGCGGGGGCTGCCAGCGAGAGGTAGGTCCCGACAACGGTTGCCAACGCGACCACCAGCATCAGGACGAGCACGATCACGGCAATGAACTGCAGCACCCCCGAAGCGGCTCCGTCGCCGGGCTGCAAGATCTGGAAGGCGAGGAAGACAGCAAGAACCACCGGGATCCCGACGATGGTGGTCATGATGAGTGCGCTGAGCAGGCCGTAGCCGGCCAGGGCCAGCAGCCTGCCCCGCACATGCTGCCAAGCGGTACCGGATGTCATCCGATTGCCACGGACGGCATCGACGACCGCTGGTAGCAGGAGGCCGGACAGGAAGAACGTCACCAGCGAGATGCCGGCACTCCACAGGTTGGTGGTGACGGAGAATCCGTCCGCCCAGGACTCATCGAGTGCGCTGGAGGTGCTGAACATCGGTAGCGCCACCGCTGCGGTGAGCAGCAGCATGAGCAGAGCGACACCGGCCAGGGCGACGAAGCTGGTGCCGAACATCGTGCGTGGGTTGAACCGCAGCACCCGGAAGGCGCTTTCGAAGATTTCACCGAACGTCATCGGGCGCAACGGGGCAACGGCCCGCTGAGCGATACCAGAATCGATCCGGTCCTGAGTCGTCCAGTCCTGCTGCGGCGGCATCGACCCGTACTCGTGGTGAGCCGGCGTGGCGCCGGGGGTCGTCCAGCCGTGATCGTGTTGCTGTTCGCCGTTGGGCGGCGGAAAAGGTGTACTCATAACGCTCCCCGAATCGTCGTGTACAGAGCCCCGAATCGTCGTTTTCCTAAGCGTCTCATCTCGAACGCCGCGAGATGGGCAGGGCCCGGCCGGCCACTGCGCTTCCACCCTCGCGTTGAGACCTACTTGTCCGCCTTGTGCTCACTTCCGGACGAAGCCTGACAGGATGAGGGTGTGACACAGCGACAGATTTCGGTAGTGGTGTTGGGTGGCGGACCTGGGGGATACGAGGCGGCCTTGGTAGCGGCGGCGCTCGGCGGATCGGTGACGGTCGTCGATCGTGACGGCGTCGGCGGCGCTGCCGTCCTCACGGACTGCGTGCCGAGCAAGGCCCTCATCTCGACGGCGGCCTATGTGGGGCATGTCGAAGAGGCGCGCGACATGGGGGTGCACCTGGCACCTGAGGTGGAGCGGCGCACCACCGATTCCGCGGCGCTGGTTGCCGATATGGCCGAGATCAACGACCGGGTGGTCGCGCTCGCCGGCGCCCAGAGCCGAGACATCCAGAACCGCCTGGAGCAGGTAGGCGTCCGGGTCATCAAGGGCACCGGCACGTTGCTCGACTCCTCCACTGTCGAGGCGCGCACCTCAGACGGCCAGGTCGAGACCTTGAACGCCGAGATGATCCTGCTTGCCACGGGCGCTACGCCCCGAGTCCTGCCCACCGCGCAGCCGGACGGCGAACGCATTCTCACCTGGAAGCAGATCTTCAACCTGCGTGAGGTCCCACGCAAGATGATCGTCGTGGGCTCCGGTGTCACCGGCGCCGAGCTCGCCCAGGCATTCCTGGGCTTGGGCGCCCACGTCGTCCTGGTGTCCTCCCGCGATCGGGTACTGCCCGGCGAGGACCCGGACGCCGCTCAGCTCATCGAGGATGTCTTCCGCCGTCGCGGCATGGAAGTTCTCAACCGTTCCCGCGCTTCAGCGGTCGAGCGCACCGAGGACGGCGTCGTCGTCACCCTTGAGGACGGTCGCACGATCGAGGGTTCGCACGCCTTGATCGCCGTGGGTTCGATTCCGGCGACGGACAACCTCGGCCTGGAGCAGGCGGGGGTGGAGCTTTCGCCCAGCGGCCACATCGTCGTCGACCGGGTTTCGCGCACCACCGCTCGCGGGGTCTACGCCGCAGGTGACTGCACGGGCGTGCTGCCGCTGGCCTCCGTCGCTGCCACCCAGGGCCGGATCGCCGTCGCGCACGCGCTCGGCGACGCGGTGGCCCCGCTGCAGGTGCGGGGGGTCAGCGCCAACATTTTCACCGACCCCGAGATCGCCACGGTGGGTACCGCGCAGCAGGGCGGTGACCAGCCCGAGGGCGTGCACACGGTGATGATGCCCTTCGCGACGAACGCCCGCGCGAAGATGGACAACCTCACCGACGGCTTCGTGAAGTTGCATGCGCGTAACGGCAGCGGTGTGCTGGTGGGCGGCGTCGTGGTTGCCCCACGCGCCAGTGAGCTCATCTTCCCCATCGCCTTGGCTGTACAGCAGCGACTGACGGTGGATCAGGTGGCGTCCACGATTACGGTCTACCCTTCGCTATCCGGTTCGATCGCTGAGGCGGCGCGACGTATGCATGTCATTGACGATGAACCCTCCGCCTGACCCCTATCTCAGGAGACCCACATGGTGAACTTGTCCGGTCTGATCGGCAAGGCCAAACAGATGGTGCAGAAGAACCCCGACGCTTTGCGTTCCGGTGTCGAGAAGGTCCGCGGCGTCGTGGACGACAAGACGAAGGGCAAATACTCCGATCAGCTCGCCAAGGGCAGCGAGATGGTGGATAAGGCGTTGGGTGTTCCCGGTCAGACCCGGGATGCCTACCGCGACGAGGCGAGCACCCCGACCCCCGAGCCTGACCCGGTCAAGGCCGACCCGATCGAGCCTCCGGAGGACATCGAGCCGCCGCGCCCGGTCTGAGCACCCCCCCCGATAACGTTGAAGGGCTGAACACCTAGTGAGGTGTTCAGCCCTTCAACGTGAGCCCGACGTCGATTTACTCGGCGTCCTTGATCTCGGCCAGGACCGTGCCGCTGGTGACGGTTTCACCGATCGTCGCGGTCAGACCCGTGACGACGCCGGCCTTGTGGGCGTTGATGGGCTGCTCCATCTTCATCGCCTCGAGCACGACCACAAGGTCACCCTCGGCCACGGTCGCGCCCTCTTCGACAGCGAGCTTGACGATGGTGCCCTGCATGGGCGCGGTGAGGGAGTCGCCGGAGGCCTTCGCCGCCTTGCCGCCGCTGCCTGCCCGACGGGGTGCCTTCCGCTTGGCGCCAGAGGTGCCGCCGCCACCGCTGAATGCCATGTCGCTGGGCAGGCTGACTTCCAGACGCTTCCCGCCCACCTCGACGACCACCTTGGTGCGGTCCGTGGTCTCGGTGGTGCTGCCATCGGTGGTCGGCCCGGAGTAGGGCTCGATGGTGTTGTTGAACTCGGTCTCCATCCACGTCGTGTAGACGCTGAACGGCTGCTCCGGGTCCTCAGGAGCGAACGCGGGGTCCTCCACCACGGCGCGGTGGAAAGTCAACGCGGTAGGCATGCCTTCGACCTCGAACTCGGCAAGGGCCCGGCGGGCCCGCTGCAGGGCCTGCTGGCGGGTGGCGCCGGTGACGATGAGCTTGGCCAGCATGGAGTCGAACTGCCCAGAGATGACGTCGCCCTGCTCGATGCCGGAGTCCAGCCGGACGCCGGGGCCCGAGGGTGGGCGGAAGGTCATCACCGTGCCGGGGGCGGGCAGGAAGTTACGGCCCGGGTCTTCACCGTTGATGCGGAACTCGAAGGAGTGGCCGCGGATCTCCGGCTCGGTGTAACCCAGTTCTTCGCCGTTGGCGATTCGCAGTTGCTCGCGCACCAGGTCGATGCCGGTGACCTCTTCGGTGACCGGGTGTTCCACCTGCAGCCGCGTGTTCACTTCGAGGAAGCTGATCAGCCCGTCCTGGCCGACGAGGTACTCGCAGGTGCCTGCGCCGACGTAACCGGCTTCCTTCAGGATGGCCTTGGAAGCGCGGATCAGTTCGGCGTTCTGCTCCTCGGTCAGGAACGGCGCCGGGGCCTCTTCGACGAGCTTCTGGTGGCGACGCTGCAGTGAGCAGTCGCGGGTGGAGACGACGACCACATTGCCGTGCTGGTCGGCCAGGCACTGGGTCTCCACGTGCCGGGGCTTGTCCAGGAAGCGCTCGACGAAGCACTCGCCGCGGCCGAAGGCGCTCACGGCCTCACGGGTTGCCGACTCGAACAGTTCGGGGATCTCTTCGATGGTGCGGGCAACCTTCAGGCCGCGCCCGCCGCCGCCGTAGGCCGCCTTGATGGCCACCGGGACGCCGTACTCCTTGGCGAACTCGACGATCTCCTCGGCGCCCTTGGCCGGGTCCTTGGTTCCGGGAACCAGGGGGGCGTTGGCTTTGGTAGCGATGTGCCGCGCCTTCACCTTGTCACCGAGGGAGTCGATGGCTGCGGGGCTGGGGCCGATCCAGATGAGGCCCGCGTCAAGGACCGCCTGCGCGAAGCTCGCGTTCTCGGCGAGGAAGCCATAGCCCGGGTGCACGGCGTCTGCGCCGGCCTCTTTGGCGATCTCGAGCAGTTTTTCCTGCACGAGGTAACTTTCGCCGGGCGTTGACCCGCCTAGTGCGTAGGCCTCGTCCGCGACCTTGACGTGGAGCGCGTCGCGGTCAGGGTCGGCGTAGACGGCGACGGAGGCGATCCCACTGTCCTTGCACGCACGTGCGATACGGACGGCGATCTCTCCACGGTTTGCGATCAAGACTTTGCTGATGGACGCCATGGATCGGACTCTAGCGCGGTAGCTGTCGCGGTGGCGGCTACGTCGACTGGTGGGTTGTTGCGTGAGTGTGAACACACAGCCTTAAGCCACATTCAGTCACTTTTTGCGGGAACCTTTGACCGCCGAAGCCGTCACGATGAGCGCAAGGATCGCGGCAGCGGCTGCTCCCGGGGACAACCCCGTCGGCTCCTGGCCGCTGCGCAGCTGCTGGGCGGGGCGGGGCGCCGGTTCGGCGCCGCGGGTGGCGGCTGACCCGTCCCGGGAGGGGATGCCGTTACCGGCCGCAGCCTGGGTGAAGTCGTCGATGGCGGTACGCATCGCCGCTGCCAACTCGGCGTCGCTGCGAGCCTCGGTGTAGGTGCCGCCGCTGTACTCGGCCAGACAGCTGAGCTGGCGCCGGGCGTTGGCATCGACTCGCACGCCGACGGTGTGGATGCGCACGTCCACCCCGGAGCTTTCCGCTTTGCGCAGCGCTTCGCACGGGTCGGGACGGCAGGACTCTTCACCGTCGGAGACCAGCAGGATGGAACGTTCTCCACCGGAGCCGAGGTCACCGATGGCCTTCTCGACGGTGTACCCGATCGGAGTTTCTCCCACTGGCTGGAAAGACCGGACCGAGCGGCGCAGTTCGTTGCGATCCAGAGGCGCCAACGGCGTGATGAGTCGAGTGTCTCGGCAGGCCTGCGGCGTCGGTTTGCCACCGCTGTTGACTTCGGAACCGAACACTCGCAGTCCCACCTGGGTCGCGGGGTCGATCCGGCCCAGCATCTGATCCACCGCGTTCTGCGCGGCGCTCATCGAGGTGCCGCCGCGGTTGTTCTCGCGAGCCATCGAGCCGGAGGCGTCCAACACGATCATCAGCTTGGAGTCGGCGCCGCCGGAGGGGGCACCGCCCGCGGTATCCCGGCCGCGCCCCGCCGATCCGGCGCGGGCGCCGGGGCTGCTGTCCGGCGTGGCGCGGGGGTCAGCGGCAGCTGCGGGTTCCTCGCGGCCTCTTCCGCGTAAGCGGTCCAAGAACGAGCCACCCCGGCGCGGTGGGTCCGCCTGATTCTGCTCGGGTACAGACGAGCCCGGCTGGTTTCGGTCCCGCTGGCTGCCGGTGTCGGTGCGGCCGCGCAACCGGTCCAGGAAAGACGGTTCCCCGTCACGGTTGAGCCGCTCGTCTCGTCCGCTGTCGGGTGCGCTGTTCGAGCCGTCGTTCTTCGACCCGCTGCCGGAGCCCGCGTCGGCCGAGGGGGCGGGGGTAGTGGTGAAGGTGGGTTCGGGCGAGCGGGCTGTGCTGGAGTCCGAGCCGCTGGCCAGGCCGAACAAGGTGGTCCAGGCGAGGGCAAGCAAGACCAGCAGCCCGATCAGCGGCCACAGAATTGCCTTCATGTCGCTCCTGCCCGGGTCCTGGGTTCACCGAGCGCAATTGCCCGATCATCTCCGCATGTCTAGGGCTTTTCCTGCGCCGGTGCAAGAACATGACCGGGCGTGGCGAAGATCGTGCGGATCGCCGACGGGCCGGTCGGGCTCCGCGGTTGCCCGACATTGCGCACGGGAACCCCTGGTCGGATCGTGCCATTCTGGAGCACAGAGGTGAGGGCGGCTGAGGTGGGAGGCTGGGATGGGAACGGATCTGGCAGCGAACACCGAAGCCCAGCGCCGCCTCTACGGCGCTCCGCTGCGGGACTTGGTGACCGGGGTCCTGACCTCCTTGGAGCTCACCCAAGGACGCTTGGCCGACGTCCTCGGGGTCTCGGCCCCGATGCTCAGCCAGTTGATGTCCGGCCACCGGGTCAAGATCGGCGACCCGGCGGTCGTGCAGCGGTTGCAGAGCCTGCTGGCGCTGTGCGGGGACAGCACTCCACTGAGCCCCGAAGAGCGGGCGGCGCGCTTGCGTGACATCCGCGGTTCGCGGTGCGCTCTCCTGGTTGCCTCGGAGGGGAAGACAGCTCATGAGGTGGTGTTGCAGGAATTACGCGCTCGGGCCACCCGCGACGAGCTCGACGCGGCATCCCAGCGGGTTCAGACGCCCGCGCTGGCAGACCTGCTGCGGGAAGCGGCCCGCGCGAACGGTTGACCGCTCTGGGCGAGCCTGCACGTCGGACGACAGAGCCGCGCCCTACCCGCAGGTAGGACGCGGCTCAGCCGATCAGAGGATCAGGTCACTTGTGTGAGCTGCCCTTGACCCAACCGACGTTCTCCCACTGCGGGTGCATGGAACCGAAGGCCGCCGGGCCCCAGTTCGCCAGCCCCTTGCGGACGGCCCACATCTCCGGGCCGTTGAACAGCGGCATCTGGCCGTACAGCTGCAGCCATTCCTTCTCGATGGCGTTCATCTCGGCGGTCTGCTCAGCCTGGTCCTCGATGCCGCCGAGGGCCTTCATCCGCTTGTCGAGCTCGGGGGTGCCGACCGTGGAGTAGTTGCTACCGGAGTCAGAGCACATCGTCTGGCACACGCTGGTCAGCGGCGAGCTGCTGTTGGAGCTCCACCCCATGGCCAGGAAGCCGAAGTCGCGCTTCTCCATCGTCGGCCCGAACGCTGCCGCGGGGCGGATGTCCAGGGCGAGGTCGATTCCGCCGGCCTTGACCTGCTTCTGCACGGTCTGGGCCAGGGCCGTGGTCATCGGGTCGTCGCCGAAGGTCGTGTACTTCACGCTGACCTTCTTGCCGTCCTTGGCGAAGATGCCGTCTGAGCCCTCGGTGTAGCCGGCGTCCTTCAGCGTCTTCTTGGCGTCCTCCGGGGAGAACTCGACAGGCATGTTGTCGGCGGTCTCGGGCTGGAAGTTGAAGTACAGCGCCGAGTTGGCCGGCTTCTCCTTCCAATCCATCCCGTTGAAGCGGACCTGCTTGATCTCTTCGCGGTTGATCGACTGCCAGATCGCCTTACGGACGTTGATGTCCTTGAGGCTGTCGGCCTTGGCGTTGAACAGGAAGACGTTCGTCGTCAGACGCGGGGCGGTACGCACTTCGAGGTCCGTCGCGCCCTTGACCTGGGCCAGGCGGGCCTTGTTGCCGACGCGGGTGGCATCGATCTCGCCGTTCTTGAACGCCGGGATCGTCGCCGAGTCTTCCATTTGGCGGAAGACGATCTTGCTCAGCAGCGGCTTCTCACCCCACCACTTGTCGTTCGGCTTGAGCACGATCGTCTTGCTCTGCTGGTCGATGGTGTCCAGCGTGAACGGGCCGGAGCGAAGCTCGGGGTGGAACTCCGTCTTCATCAACTCGTTGAAGGCCTTCGGGCTCGCGCCGAGCTTGGGGTGAATCAGGCCCTGGAAGAACTCGGTGGGCGGGTAGTAGGGCGTCTTCATCGTGACGACGACCTCGTTGGGCGTCTCACCCTGAACGACGGATTCGATGTTCTCGTAGCCCGTTGTCGCGACGTTGTTGTAACCGCCCTTGTCGACCGTCTGCGCGTGTGCCTTCCAGGTCGCCTCGAAGGCGGTGTAGTCGATGGGGGTGTCGTCGTTCCACTTGGCCTTCGGGTTCATCTTGAAGGTGATGACCTGCTTGCCGTCTTTCTCCTCCACCTTGGGCATCTCGGTGAGGAACTCGGTGCGCGGGCTCATCTCGCCGTCGGCTGACCAGTTGTAGAGGATCGGGTCGGTGGCGTCCAGAACGCGGTTGTACTCGGCGAGGTTTCCATCGACGTGCCAGCCGTTGAAGTTCGTCGTCCAGTCCGAGATGTCCCGTGTGAAGACGCCGCCCTCCTCCAGGGCGCTGCGGTCCTGGGCGTTGGTGGCCGCGATGTCGGACCCGTCTTGAGCGGCTCCAGTGGCATTTCCGCCGCCTCCGGATCCGCCTTCACCGCTGTCGCCGCCGCTGGCGCAGCCGGAGAGAACGAGGGCTGCGCTCATGCAGGCCGCGAGGGCTAGATTCGTTGTGCGACTCTTCATCGAGTTGTCCTTTCGGGACGAGGCCGCGACTGGGTGTCAGCAGGCTCCGGTGCAGGCATCGTGTGCGTCGTGACCTTTGCAGTGACGAGTGCTTCGTCGGGGAAGAAGCATGCCTGTTTGTGATCTGCCGCGCCGACCTGAACCAGTGGCGGTTCAGTCATGCGGCACTTCTCCTGGCGCCTCTCATCGAGGCCCCGGAAGATCGGGCATCGGGTGACGAAGTCACAGCCGACGGGTCGGTCGAGCGGGCTGGGCAGGTCACCGTCGAGCAGGATGCGTTCGCGGGTACGTTCCGCTTCCGGATCAGGCACGGGGATCGCCGATAGCAGCGCCCGAGTGTAGGGGTGGGTCGGGTTGTCGAAGACCTCGTTGACATTGCCGATCTCGACGAACTTGCCGAGGTACATGACAGCAACACGATCACTAATGTGCCGCACGACAGCCAGGTCGTGGGCCACAAAGAGGTAGCTGATTCCCAGATCGGCCTTGAGGTGGTCGAGCAGGTTGATGACGCCGGCTTGCACCGAGACATCCAATGCCGAGACCGGCTCGTCCAGGATGAGCACCTTAGGTTCCAGCGCGAGGGCACGCGCGATGCCGATGCGCTGGCGCTGCCCGCCTGAGAACTGCGTCGGGAAGCGGTTGAGGTGGTCCGGCTCCAGGCCCACGGTGCGCATCAGCTCGCGGACGCGCGTTTCGCACTCGGCTTTCGCCATCCCATAGGTCTGCAGCGGCTCGGCGATGATTTCGTACACCGTGAAGCGCGGGTCGAGCGCACCCATCGGGTCTTGGAAGACGAGCTGGATATTGCGCCGCAGCTTGCGCACATCGGCCTTCTTGGCCAGATCGCGCACCGACTCACCGAGCACCCGGATGTCACCGTTGGTTGTGGGTGACATCTCCATCAGTTCCAGCAGGGTGGTGGTCTTGCCGCAGCCCGACTCACCCACGATCGCCAGGCACTCACCCTCTGCCAGGTCGAAATCGATGCCGTCGACTGCCTTGACGTCGCCGACCTGTCGTTTGAACAGGGTGCCCTTCATCATCGGGAAGTGCCGGTGCAACTGGGTCACCTCGAGCACACTGGCCCGCTGTTCTCGGGGCAGGGCCGCAAGTCGGCCGACCGGAACCGGCGGCACCGGGAAGATGTCTTCGGCGCCCTTGATCGCGCGTAGTTCCTCACTGCGGATACACGCGGCCAAATGCCCGGGCTCGACGCCCTGCAGGGCAGGCTCGCCGTGCTCGCAGGCATCGACGCGCATCGGGCAGCGTGGCCCGAACGGGCAGCCGGTCGGCTCGTTGATGAGGTTCGGCGGGTTCCCCTCGATCGGCACCAGGCTGGCCTTCTCCCGGCGATCGACACGGGGCATCGAACCGAGCAGGCCGACCGTGTAGGGCATCCGTGGGCGGTGGTAGACCGCGTCCACGTCCCCCTTCTCGACGGGGCGCCCGGCGTACATGACCATGACCTCGTCGGCGATGCCGGCCACGACGCCGAGGTCGTGGGTGATCATGATGACGGCCGCGCCGGTCTCCTTCTGCGCCACCTTCAGTACGTCGAGGATCTGCGCCTGGATCGTCACGTCCAATGCCGTGGTGGGCTCGTCGGCGATGATGACGCGCGGGTTGTTCGCGATGGCGATGGCGATGACGACGCGTTGGCGCATACCGCCGGAGAACTCGTGCGGGTAGGAGTCCACCCGAGTCTTGGCGCTGGGGATACCGACGATCTCCAGCAGCTCGATCGCGCGGGCGCGGGCAGCGTCCTTGCCGATGGGGGCGTGCGCTCGCAGCGCCTCGATGATCTGGTCGCCCACGGTGAACACCGGGGTCAGAGAACTCAACGGGTCCTGGAAGACCATGGCGATGTCGGTGCCGCGGTGCTTGCTCATCTCGCGGTCGGACAGGCCCAGCAGTTCCTTGCCGTTGTAGGTCACTGAGCCGGTGATCTTGGCGGTCTCCGGGAGCAAGCCCATGATCGCCATCGAGGTGACCGACTTTCCGGAGCCGGACTCCCCGACGATGCCCAGGACACGGCCGGGGTGGAGGTCGAAGTCGACGCCGCGCACGGCGTGCACCGACCCGGCCTCGGACCCGAAGCGGACGTGTAGGTCGCGCACCGAGAGCACCGGGGTGCCAGTCGGTTTACCGCTGGTGGCTACCGCGCTGTCGGAAGGTCCGATCGTGGTGTCTGCGGCGTGGCTCATGCCCGCCCTCCTGACTTGCTGTTGGGGTCGAGCGCGTCACGCATGCCGTCACCGACGAGGGACAACGACAAGGTGATCCACTGCAGGCAGATCACCGGGCCCCAGAAGAGCCAGGGGTAGGCCGACAGTTGGCTGGCGGATTGGCCGATGAGCTGGCCGAGGGAGACGTCGGGGGGACGCACGCCGACGCCGAGGAAGGACAGCGCCGTCTCGGCGATGATCGCGCTGAAGGTGCCGATGACGATGTTCAGGATCAGGTAGGAGCCGATGTTGGGGATGATGTGACGCCGGATGATGCCCCAGTCCGAAACGCCCATGTAACGGGCGCTCTGTACGAACTCCCGCTCGCGAAGCGACTGGGTCGTGGCGCGAATGACACGGGCCAGGCCCATCCAACCGAACATCGTCAGCATGATGGCCAACTGGAAGGCGCTGCCTCCGGTGGAGCCCATGAACACCGCGATGATGAGGAAGTACGGCATGAGCAGCAGCAGATCGAGGATCCACATGCCGATCTTCTCCCGAGTGCCGCCCCAGAAGGCGATCGCGGTGCCGTAGACGGCGGCGATCAGGGGCGCGACGATCCCCACGAAGAAAGCGATCATCAGCGACTTGCCGGTGCCGCGGACGAGCATGGCCCACAGGTCGACGCCGCCGCCGTTGGTGCCGACGCGGTGTCCATCCGACCCGGGAGGCGAACCCAGGTTGAGCATGTCCTGGTCGTAGTAGGTGTAGGGGTTGCCGATGTTGCCGAACAGCGCGAACAGCACGATCAGCAGCAGCATGATCATCCCCAGGACAGCACCCTTGTTTCGCACCAACCGGCGCAGGATGAGGGTGGTCTTGCTGGTGATGGCCGTGTCGTGGGGCGCCCCGGTATCGGCGGCGCCGGACTCTGAGTCCGCATCGGCGTTGAGCCCCGGCGCGGTTTCGGTCTGCAGCCGGGTAGCCGGTGGGATCGGCCCGGAACCCATCCGGGCGGGGGAGTTCACACTCGCCGCGAGCGGCGTCTCGGGCAGGAGGTCCTGATCCGGGTTATCCGGGTCGGGGGAGCCGGGCACCTCGCCTCGCGCCGAGAGGTCGTGCGGGTCCTGGTGGGAACTCATATCAGCTCACCCTCGCTCGGGGGTCGACGATCGCGACGGACAGGTCGGCCAAGATCGCGCCGATGGCGAACATGAGGCCGCCGAAGGCCACCCCGGCGACTGCGGCGTTGACGTTCTGGGTCTGGGTGATGGCATCCAGGGTGTAGCGGCCCAGACCTTGCCAGGCGAACACAGTCTCGATGATGAAGGTGCCGACGAAGATCGCCGGCAGTTGGAAGGCGATGCTCTGTGCGACGGGGATGAACGAGGTGCGCAGAGCGTGCCTGCGCACCGCCTGGGACTTGGTCAGGCCCTTGGCGCGAGCGGTGCGAACGTAGTCGGCGTTGATGTTGTCCAGCAGCAACGTGCGCTGCAAAAGCTGGTAGCTGACGTATCCGACGATCGTCAGGGCAATGGTCGGCAGGATGAGGTGTTGGGCGTCATCCAGTAGTCGACCGCCCAGGGTGTCCGGCGGGATGGGGGAGCGGATACCGCTTACGTAGAACAACATCGAGCCGCTTGATTCGTTGGCCTTGATGCCCGTCATCTGCACGATCAGGTAGGTCACCGGGGCGGGGATCGTGCTGATGAAGTAGCTCAGGTTCGTTACGAAGCGGTCGGAGAGCTTGTACTGGCGCGAGGCGGCGAAGACGCCGAGCGAGATGCCGATGATGATCGAGAGCACCGTTGCCAGGAGTACCAGGCGGCCCGAGATCAGGGCCCGCGAGAAGAACTCGTCGTTGACCCGGGATCCATCAGGTCCCAGACCCCAGTCGAAGTGCAACACGATGCTCTTGAGCCACTGCCAGTACCGCTCGAAGGCGTTGGCGTCCGGATCCAGGCCGTTGTTTCGCAGCTGGGCCTTGACCTGCTCCAGCGTGGGCCGCGGCGTGCGTTCCATCAACCGGGTCTGCGGGCGCATGAATGACACGGCGGCCAGGTACGCGATCGAGGTCGCGATGAAGATCATCACGACGTAATTCGCGAGCCGGCGAGCGACGTACTTCAGCATGCCCACGGCTTCGGCTCAGCGGCGCTGTAGCAGCCCGCATGGTGTCTCTGCGCCATAGGTTCGGCCCTCCCTCATCTGCGGGCCGCAACTCGGGTTGAGTCGGCCCGGTTCCGTGACCTGCGTTGTCACGGTATGTGGCGTGAAAGCTAGCACCGAAAAGCATCGTTCGGAGCAGCTTCCGAGAAGGGACATATCGGGTCGTGGCCAAATTGTCACCGCCGATCTCAGTCGGCGGTCGATCCCTCCAGTGTGGCCAGCTCCGCTGCGCAACGGGTCTCAAGCGCCGCCAGTTCGGCGAGAGCGATCTCGACGTCTCGGCGGCGGTTTTGTAGGTCTTCCCGGCGTAGCGCGATCTGGTCAAGCACATATCGCAGTTGCCCGGCTTCCCCCGGCGGATCGTCATACATATTGACGATGGTGCGGATTTCCTCCAGGGGAAATCCGAGGCGCTTGCCGCGCAGTACCAGCGCAAGGCGGATGCGGTCCCGTTTACGGAACAGTCGTCGGGTGCCCTCCCGCTGCGGTGTGATGAGCCCGATCGCTTCGTAGTGCCGCAGGGTGCGGTGGGTCACCCCGAATTCCTCGGCGACCTCGGCGATGCTGCGGGTCTCACTGTCCTGCCCCGCAGTGGCCGTGGGGTGGCGCTCGGCGGGGGTCACGTGGCTGCCAGGGGTTGTCACGGCCGCCAGCCTGCTTTACGTTAACGTCAACGTCAAGCAGTTCGCGCCTGAGTCGCGCCCCGACGACAGTTCACCCATCATCGCTATGACGCTTCAATCGCGCCGCCATCACGAAGGGACGCCCCCATGTTCGAGCTCTCGAGCGACCACGAGGATTTCCGCCGCACCGTCCGGGATTTCGCCGAACAGGAGATCGCCCCCCACGTCCACCGGTGGGACCGCGAGCACCACTTCCCCGCCGACCTCATCCCCAAGATGGGGGAGATGGGATTGTTCGGTCTGGTCGTGCCAGAAGAGTTCGGCGGTCATGCCGGCGACGGCGGCGAGTTCACCTACCTGTGCGTGGCCATCGAAGAGCTCGGCCGCGTCGACCAGTCCATGGGAATCACCCTGGAGGCGGGGGTGGGGCTTGGGATCAACCCGATCCTCACCTACGGCACCCAGGAGCAGAAGGCGCGTTGGTTGCCCGACCTCGCCGCAGGGCGTGCACTGGCCGGGTTCGGTCTGACCGAGCCCGACTGCGGTTCCGATGCCTCAGGTACCAAGACCAAGGCTGAACTGGTGGACGGCCAGTGGGTCGTCAACGGCGCCAAGGCCTTCATCACCAACTCCGGCACCGAGATCACCTCGCTGGTCACCGCCACGGCTCGCACGGGCACCCGGGAGAACGGCAAACCGGAGATCAGCGCCATCATGATCCCCTCCGGGACCCCTGGCTTCACGGTCGAGGCGCCCTACGACAAGCTCGGTTGGAACATCTCTGACACCCACGGTCTGAACTTCGACAACGTGCGTGTGCCCGAGGAGAACCTGCTCGGTGCCCGCGGCAAGGGCTACGCCCAGTTCCTGGCCACCCTGGACGACGGCCGGATCGCGATCGCGGCGTTGGCGTTGGGCTGTATCCAACGGATGCTCGAAGAGTGCACCCGCTACGCCAACGAGCGGATGGCTTTCGGCAAGCCGATCGGTGTCAACCAGGGCGTCAGCTTCCAGGTCGCCGACCTGGCCGTGATGGCCGAGAACGCCCGCCTGCTGACCTACCGCGCCGCGTGGCTCAAGGATGAGCTGGACGCCGGTCGTCGTTCGCACACCGAGGTCAAGCAAGCAGCCTCCATCGCCAAGCTCTACACCTCCGAAGCGGCCGTCACCTCGACCCGGATCGCGACGCAGATCTTCGGCGGTAACGGATTCATGGAGGAGTACCCAGTAGCGCGCTTCTACCGCGACTCCAAGATCCTGGAGATCGGCGAAGGCACCTCCGAGGTGCAGCGCATGCTCATCGCCCGGGGGCTGGGCCTACCGGCCTGAGGTTCCCGCACGGGGTCGGATAGCAGCGGAGCAAACCGCACAGACGGGGCCATCGCCGCACCGATAGGGCAGCAGTGGCCTCGTCCCGGCCCTGCAGGGCACCCCCAACGGTTAGCCTGCCGAATAGGTAGCCGTCGTCCGAGCGAACAGAGAGGTCGGGATGACCACCGCGACACCCCCCACCAGCGGTCCTTTTGCGGCCCCGGACCCGGCGGGTGATCCTCGGGTCGGCGATGTGCGTGGCCGGTTGAACCGGGCCCACGCCGCGTCCGCCACGTTGTCCGAGAAGGCGCGCACCAAGCTCGACGCGCAAGGCAAGCTCTTCGTCCGAGATCGCATCGACCTGCTCTTCGACGAGGGCAGTTTCATCGAGGATGGGCGCTACGCGAACTCCACGGCGCCGGGGCTGCCTGCCGACGGCGTCGTCACCGGGCGGGGGACGGTCGAGGGGCGTGCCGCGATCGTCATCGCCAACGATCCCTCGGTGAAGGCTGGCTCATGGGGCGCCCGTACGGTCGAGAAGATCATCCGCGCCACCGAAGCCGCGCTGCGGGAGGAGTTGCCGGTCTTCTGGTTCGTTGACTCTGCAGGCGCGCGCATCACCGACCAGGTCGAGATGTTCCCTGGGCGCCGTGGTGCCGGCCGCATCTTCCACAACCAGGTGGCGCTTTCGGGTCGGGTGCCCCAGGTCTGCTGTCTTTTCGGTCCCAGCGCAGCCGGCGGTGCCTACATCCCGAGCTTCACCGACGTCATCATCATGGTCGACGGCAACGCCTCGATGTACCTGGGCAGCCCGCGGATGGCCGAGATGGTCGTGGGGGAGAAGGTGAGCCTGGAAGAGATGGGTGGGGCGCGCATGCACTGCACCGTCTCTGGAGTGGGCGATCTGCTCGCCGAGGACGACGCGGAGGCGATCGAGCTGGCGCGGCTGTACTTCTCCTACCTGCCAGGGACCTGGCGTGAGGATCCGCCGACCTACGACGTCGAAGAACCCGAGGCGCCGCTGACCCCGACGACGGTTCCCGAGATCGAGAGCCAGCCGTTCGACATGCACGAGGTCGTGGAGGGTTTGCTCGACGAGCAGTCCTTCTTCGAGATCAAACCGCTGTTCGCTCCGGAGTTGATTGTGGGCTTCGGGCGGATGGGCGGTCGCACCGTGGGGGTGGTGGCGAACAACTCCGCGGTGAAGGGGGGAGTGCTGTTCACCGACTCGGCGGACAAGGCTGCACGCTTCATCTGGCAGTGCGATGCCTACGGCATCCCGCTCATCTACCTGGCCGATGTGCCGGGCTTCATGATCGGCTCCGAAGTGGAGCGGGGCGGGATCATCCGGCACGGGGCCAAGATGGTTTCGGCCGTTTCCGAGGCGACGGTGCCGCAGTTCTGCGTCGTGGTCCGCAAGGCCTACGGGGCCGGGTTGTATGCCATGGGCGGGCCGGGTTTCGGGCCGGACGCCACGATTGCGTTGCCGACGGCTCGGATCGCGGTGATGGGTCCGGAGGCGGCAGTCAACGCCGTTTATGCGAACAAGATCGCGGCTATCACCGACGAAGACGAACGGACTGCCTTCGTGCAGGCTCGGCGGGAGGAGTACTTGGCCGACGTCGACCTGGAACGCCTGGCCGCTGACTTGGTCATCGACAGCATCATCGAGGCCGACGAGCTGCGGGCTGATCTGCTGCGCCGGCTCGAGTACGCGCGGGGGCGGGAACGGCACTTCTCTGACCGTCGCCACGGAGTCCCGCCGGTATAGAGCGCGACGGCACCACGGTTTCGAAGGGCCCCACGGCAGGTGCTGTGGGGCCCTTCGGCGGATGAAGGGGATGCCATGGTCTGACTGTGGGCGGCGCCGGAACTCATCCCGCAAGGCGCCTGAACCGAACCCTCTGAACCGGCCGCAGCGCTGCGCGATGACCCCTAGCGGGCTCCGAAAGGGCCCGCCGGCGCCGGCTGATCGCCCCATAAACGCTCTGACCAGGCGATTTGCGTCGGGTGGTGCGACCGTCCTAGTCTTCGGGAGCTGCTTCGGCGGGAATCGCTTCACGCGGAACTCGTAGCAACACCGGCCGATTTGACCGGGATTCACGAACAGCATATGTTTCACCAGTGCCCAGCTCGGGCCGCCTCTTACAGATCAACTTCCGCCGGAAACGGCAAAGCGGATTTGACAGGGAACCGGGCAGGGAGTAAGTTTGAAGAGTTGCCCCGGAGATGAGCTCGCAAGAACAGCGAGTGAATTACCGAGTGCACCCGATACTTGAGAACTCAACAGCGTGCCAAAAAGCGATGCCAATTGTTTGTTGGTTTAACGTCAATGTGATGTTTTGCCAGATTTGAATTCTTTTATGGAGAGTTTGATCCTGGCTCAGGACGAACGCTGGCGGCGTGCTTAACACATGCAAGTCGAACGATGAAGGCAAGCTTGCTTGCTGGATTAGTGGCGAACGGGTGAGTAACACGTGAGCAACCTACCCTTCACTTCAGAATAAGCCTGGGAAACTGGGTCTAATACTGGATATGATCTCCTGCTGCATGGTGGGGGATTAAAAGTTTTTCGGTGAGGGATGGGCTCGCGGCCTATCAGCTTGTTGGTGAGGTAGTGGCTCACCAAGGCGACGACGGGTAGCCGGCCTGAGAGGGTGACCGGCCACACTGGGACTGAGACACGGCCCAGACTCCTACGGGAGGCAGCAGTGGGGAATATTGCACAATGGGCGAAAGCCTGATGCAGCGACGCCGCGTGAGGGATTAAGGCCTTCGGGTTGTAAACCTCTTTCATCGCCGAAGAAGCGAAAGTGACGGTAGGCGGAGAAGAAGCACCGGCTAACTACGTGCCAGCAGCCGCGGTAATACGTAGGGTGCGAGCGTTGTCCGGAATTATTGGGCGTAAAGAGCTTGTAGGCGGTTTGTCGCGTCTGCTGTGAAAATTCGGGGCTTAACTCCGGACGTGCAGTGGGTACGGGCAGACTAGAGTGTGGTAGGGGAGACTGGAATTCCTGGTGTAGCGGTGAAATGCGCAGATATCAGGAGGAACACCGATGGCGAAGGCAGGTCTCTGGGCCATAACTGACGCTGAGAAGCGAAAGCATGGGGAGCGAACAGGATTAGATACCCTGGTAGTCCATGCCGTAAACGTTGGGCGCTAGGTGTGGGGCTCTATTCACGAGTTCTGTGCCGCAGCTAACGCATTAAGCGCCCCGCCTGGGGAGTACGGCCGCAAGGCTAAAACTCAAAGGAATTGACGGGGGCCCGCACAAGCGGCGGAGCATGCGGATTAATTCGATGCAACGCGAAGAACCTTACCAAGGCTTGACATACACCGGAAAAGTGCAGAGATGTGCTCCCCGCAAGGTCGGTGTACAGGTGGTGCATGGTTGTCGTCAGCTCGTGTCGTGAGATGTTGGGTTAAGTCCCGCAACGAGCGCAACCCTTATTCTATGTTGCCAGCACGTAATGGTGGGGACTCATGGGAGACTGCCGGGGTCAACTCGGAGGAAGGTGGGGACGACGTCAAATCATCATGCCCCTTATGTCTTGGGCTTCACGCATGCTACAATGGCCGGTACAGAGTGCTGCGATGTCGTAAGGCGGAGCGAATCACTAAAAGCCGGTCTCAGTTCGGATTGGGGTCTGCAACTCGACCCCATGAAGTCGGAGTCGCTAGTAATCGCAGATCAGCAACGCTGCGGTGAATACGTTCCCGGGCCTTGTACACACCGCCCGTCAAGTCACGAAAGTTGGTAACACCCGAAGCCGGTGGCCTAACCCCTTGTGGGAGGGAGCTGTCGAAGGTGGGACTGGCGATTGGGACTAAGTCGTAACAAGGTAGCCGTACCGGAAGGTGCGGCTGGATCACCTCCTTTCTAAGGAGCATCAACCGAATGGTTGCACCTTTTATGTCACTCGTTTGTGGTGACTGGGGTGTTGCTCATGGGTGGATCATCGATTATTTGGCTTCTGCTGGTTCGCATGTCTACGAGTACGGCCGGCTGCATCTTTTGGGTGTGGTTGGTGTGGAAAGTGTGTGTGGTCTGGTGGGGGTCTGGCACGTTGTTGGGTCCTGAGGGATCGGCTGCACGCTTTTGTGGTGTGTGTCTGGTTTACTCTGGTTGTCCCTTTCTGCTTCGGCGTTCCTGTTTGGGTGCGTTGGGGTGGTTGTGGGTTGGTGTTTTGAGAACTATACAGTGGACGCGAGCATCTTTGTTGTGGTCAAGTTTTTAAGGGCGCACGGTGGATGCCTTGGCACCAGGAACCGATGAAGGACGTAGGAATCTGCGATAAGCCTCGGGGAGTCGATAACCAGACTGTGATCCGAGGATTTCCGAATGGGGAAACCCGGCTGGAGTCATGTCCAGTCACCCACACCTGAATATATAGGGTGTGTGGAGGGAACGTGGGGAAGTGAAACATCTCAGTACCCACAGGAAGAGAAAACAAAAGTGATTCCGTGAGTAGTGGCGAGCGAAAATGGATCAGGCTAAACCGCATGCATGTTAAAGCTGGTAGGCGTTGTGTGTGTGGGGTTGTGGGAGCGTGTGTCGGGAGCTACTGATCCCGAACGGAGTAAGAAATTCGTGCTGTAGCCGAAGGGTCTGGAAAGGCCCGGCATAGAGGGTGTAACCCCCGTAGGCGAAACAGTGTGAACTCCGATGCGTTTTCCCGAGTAGCACGGGGCCCGAGAAATCCTGTGTGAATCTGGCGGGACCACCCGCTAAGCCTAAATATTCCCTGGTGACCGATAGCGGACAAGTACCGTGAGGGAATGGTGAAAAGTACCCCGGGAGGGGAGTGAAATAGATCCTGAAACCGTGTGCCTACAATCCGTCGGAGCCTTTAGGGGTGACGGCGTGCCTTTTGAAGAATGAGCCTGCGAGTTAGTGCTCCGTGGCGAGGTTAACCCGTGTGGGGTAGCCGTAGCGAAAGCGAGTCCTAATAGGGCGTTTGAGTCGCGGGGTCTAGACCCGAAGCGGAGTGATCTACCCATGGCCAGGTTGAAGCGACGGTAAGACGTCGTGGAGGACCGAACCCACTTAGGTTGAAAACTGAGGGGATGAGCTGTGGGTAGGGGTGAAAGGCCAATCAAACTCCGTGATAGCTGGTTCTCCCCGAAATGCATTTAGGTGCAGCGTCACGTGTTTCTTGCCGGAGGTAGAGCTACTGGATGACTGATGGGCCTTACCAGGTTACTGACGTCAGCCAAACTCCGAATGCCGGTAAGTGAGAGCGTGGCAGTGAGACTGCGGGGGATAAGCTTCGTAGTCGAGAGGGAAACAGCCCAGATCATCAGCTAAGGTCCCTAAGCGTGTGCTAAGTGGAAAAGGATGTGGAGTTGCGATGACAACCAGGAGGTTGGCTTAGAAGCAGCCACCCTTGAAAGAGTGCGTAATAGCTCACTGGTCAAGTGATTCCGCGCCGACAATGTAGCGGGGCTCAAGCACACCACCGAAGCTATGGCATTGACATATTTCCCTCCTTTATTGGCAGGGGTGTTGATGGGTAGGGGAGCGTCGTGTGGCGAGTGAAGCGCCGGAGTGATCCAGGCGTGGACGCCACACGAGTGAGAATGCAGGCATGAGTAGCGAATGACGGGTGCGAAACCCGTCCGCCGAATGACCAAGGGTTCCAGGGTCAAGCTAATCTGCCCTGGGTAAGTCGGGACCTAAGGCGAGGCCGACAGGCGTAGTCGATGGACAACGGGTTGATATTCCCGTACCGGCTGCACACCGCCCATACTGAATCAGGGGATGCTAAACATCTGAAGCGTTTCGTTTCTGGTCTTTGATCAGTTTCGTTTCGTGGAGTGTGTGACCCGATCTTGTAGTAGGTAAGCGATGGAGTGACGCAGGAAGGTAGCCTCCGCGTGGCGATGGTTGTCCACGTCCAAGCATGTAGGGAGTCTTCTAGGTAAATCCGGAAGGCATATATCCTGAGATGTGATGGTGACCCCGTATGGGGGAAGCAGGGTGATCCTATGCTGCCGAGAAAAACTTCTAGCCAGGGGTGTGGCCGCCCGTACCCAAAACCGACTCAGGTGGTCAGGTAGAGAATACTAAGGCGATCGAGTGAATCGTGGTTAAGGAATTCGGCAAAATGCCCCCGTAACTTAGGGAGAAGGGGGGCCCGAACCTTGAAACCCTTACGGGTTAGGGGTGAGGGTCGCAGAGACCAGGGAGAAGCGACTGTTTACTAAAAACACAGGTCCGTGCGAAGAAGTAATTCGATGTATACGGACTGACGCCTGCCCGGTGCTGGAACGTTAAGGGGACCGGTTAGTCCACTTGTGGGCGAAGCTGAGAACTTAAGCGCCAGTAAACGGCGGTGGTAACTATAACCATCCTAAGGTAGCGAAATTCCTTGTCGGGTAAGTTCCGACCTGCACGAATGGCGTAACGACTTCTCCACTGTCTCAACCACGAACTCGGCGAAATTGCATTACGAGTAAAGATGCTCGTTACGCGCAGAAGGACGGAAAGACCCCGGGACCTTTACTACAGCTTGGTATTGGTGTTCGGTACGACTTGTGTAGGATAGGTGGGAGACTGTGAAGCTCATGCGCCAGCATGGGTGGAGTCAACGTTGAAATACCACTCTGGTCGTTCTGGATGTCTAACTTCGATCCGTGATCCGGATCAGGGACAGTGCCTGGTGGGTAGTTTAACTGGGGCGGTTGCCTCCTAAAGAGTAACGGAGGCGCCCAAAGGTTCCCTCAGCCTGGTTGGCAATCAGGTTTTGAGTGTAAGTGCACAAGGGAGCTTGACTGTGAGACAGACATGTCGAGCAGGGACGAAAGTCGGGACTAGTGATCCGGCCGTGGTTTGTGGAAACGCGGTCGCTCAACGGATAAAAGGTACCCCGGGGATAACAGGCTGATCTTGCCCAAGAGTCCATATCGACGGCATGGTTTGGCACCTCGATGTCGGCTCGTCGCATCCTGGGGCTGGAGTAGGTCCCAAGGGTTGGGCTGTTCGCCCATTAAAGCGGTACGCGAGCTGGGTTTAGAACGTCGTGAGACAGTTCGGTCCCTATCCTCTGCGCGCGCAGGAAACTTGAGAAGGCCTGTCCCTAGTACGAGAGGACCGGGATGGACGAACCTCTGGTGTGTCAGTTGTACTGCCAAGTGCACCGCTGATTAGCTACGTTCGGGAGTGATAACCGCTGAAAGCATCTAAGCGGGAAGCACGCTTCAAGATGAGGTTTCCATGCCCCTTGTGGGTGAGAGGCTCCCAGCTAGACTACTGGGTTGATAGGCCAGATGTGGAAGCACAGCAATGTGTGAAGCTGACTGGTACTAATAGGCCGATAACTTGACTACAACGATGATGTTCTGCGTCCACTGTATGGTTCCCGACACACCAGCCCGGGAATCAACTAAGCAACACCAGCACTGACCGTGCCAGGTGTCCCACCCCCCAATAAAGGGAGGTTGGATACTGCGGCGTCGGGAAGGGTGCAGGGGTGTTGTGGCTGGTATAAGTCGATAGAGTTACGGCGGCCATAGCGAGAGGGAAACGCCCGGTTCCATTCCGAACCCGGAAGCTAAGCCTCTCAGCGCCGATGGTACTGCACTGGGGACGGTGTGGGAGAGTAGGACACCGCCGGACAACTTTTCAGGTAAAGGCCCTCACGCTTGCGTGGGGGCCTTTCCTCATGTCTGGACCCTTTTGGTATCCGTGGTGAGGAGGCCGCTGTTCCCCCTTGGCTTGCCGTTCGGATAGCGCTGCTCGCCGACCATGCGGCTGACCCAGACGGTAACGTTCCTCGTGGGTTGTGATTGCCCACGACGATTGCCCACTATGCCCGGAGGTCAAGAATGGACATGCGCGCTGAGTTGCCGATTACCGAAGGCCCGGTGCTTGCCTCGTTCGAGGATGGGGTCGTCACCATCACGATGAACCGGCCGGAAACACTGAACGCCGTTACCGCCCCGATGATGAACCACATCGAGCAGCTCATCATGGCCGCTTCCGATCTGGAGGGCGCCCGTGCCATCGTGCTGCGCGCTGCCGGCAAGGGGTTCTGCTCCGGAGCGGACCTCAGCCCCGAAGAGGGGGAGAAGGCTTCCACCGCCACCATCGACGCCGGCAATGGGGTCGTCACGGCGATGCGTCAAGCCCCACTGCCGGTGGTGTGTGTGGTCCAGGGCGCGTGCGCCGGGATCGGGGTGTCCATCGCGTTGGCCGCCGACCTCGTCGTGGCCTCGGAGAAGGCGTTCTTCCTGCTCGCGTTCGCCAACATCGGCCTGATGCCCGATGGCGGGGCCACCGCTTTGGTGTCCGCGGCAGTCGGTCGGCCTCGGGCGATGCGAATGGCTTTGCTGGGGGAGCGGGTGTACGCCGCGCAGGCAGAAGCGTGGGGCCTGATCTCTCACGTCGTCAGCCCGGAGGCGTTAGACGAGGAGACGGACACGTTGGTCCGCAAGCTCGCAGAGGGCCCCTCGCGGGCTTACGCAGCGACGAAGCACGCCGTCAACGAGGCGACGCTGCAGGAACTGTCGCAGGCATTCCAGCGGGAACGCTACGGACAGTCGGCCCTGCTGCACTCTGCGGACTTCGAAGAAGGCGCTGCTGCCTTCCGGGAGCGGCGCCCGGCCCGCTTCAGCGGCTGCTGAGGCTCGTCAAGTCGAACCAGCCGACCCCGGCTTGCCGGGCCAGGCTGCGCAGCAGCGGCAGGCTGATACCGACGACGTTGTGGTGATCGCCATCGATGCGCTCCACGAATGCCCCACCCAGGCCGTCGATCGTGAAAGCTCCTGCTGCGTGCATCGGCTCGCCGGTAGCGACGTAGCTTTCGATCTCGTCGCGGCTCAACTGCGCGAAGTGGACGGTGGTCGAGGCGACGGCGCCGATGGTGGCGCCGCTGCCCGACTCCGCGTGGTGTCGTAGATCGACCAGCCAGTGGCCGGTGTGCAGCACCCCGGACTTGCCGGACATCGCCAGCCAGCGTTGGACCGCCTCCTGCGGTGAGGCAGGCTTGCCGTGGACCTGTCCATCCAGTTCCAGGACCGAGTCGCAGCCGATGACCAGACCGCTCCACTCTTCCTCATCCAAGGCGCTGGCTACGTTCTCGCACTTAGCGCGGGCGAGGAAGAGGGCTACGTCCTCGGCTTCGAGAACGCCGAAGCGTTCTTCAGCCTCGGCGAGCACGACAGGCTCATCGACCTCGCTGACACGGATCATCGGTTGGATGCCGGCGCGGGTGAGCGTGGTGGCACGGGCGGGGGAAGCCGAGGCAAGACACAGCGGGATCACGCTCACACGATACGCAGCCCCGGGCCCGATCAACGAAGCGCGACGTGAACCGGCCACGCCCGGACGGTGATTTCTTCGCTGTCCCAGCCTCGGGGTCGAACAGGGATGCCGGGTTCAGCGCAGCACCGCTGCCCGCAGCGTGTCCAGGCCCACCCCGCCGATGTCCAGCGCGCGACGGTGGAAGGCGGCCAGATCGAAAGCTTCGCCCTGTCTGGCCTGCACGTCCTGGCGCAGTTGGAGCCACAACCGCTCGCCCACCTTGTATGAGGGCGCCTGCCCAGCCCAGCCGAGATAGCGGTCCAGTTCGAAACGTAGAAAACCTTCAGGCATGTTGGCGTGGGCGGTGAGGAAACGCCAAGCCTTGTCGTAGTCCCAAGAGCCGCCCCCGACCTCTGCCGGGGCGGGGAAACCGCAGTGCAGGCCGATGTCGAGCACCACCCGGGCAGCCCGCATCGACTGACCGTCCAGCCAACCCATCCGGTTTCCCGGATCCTCCAAGAACCCCAGCTCGTCCATGAGACGTTCGGCGTACAACGCCCAGCCCTCACCATGACCCGAGGTCCACGCCAGCAGGCGACGCCACCGGTTCAGCAAGTTCGAGCGAAAGACGGTTTGCGCGATCTGCAGGTGATGGCCCGGCACGCCCTCGTGGTAGACGGTCGTCAGCTCGCGCCAGGTGCCGAACTCGGTGACTCCTGCCGGAACCGCCCACCACATCCGCCCCGGGCGAGAGAAGTCCTCCGAGGGGGCGGTGTAGTAGATGCCGCCACTGTGGGTGGGGGCGATGCAGCATTCGATCCGGCGAGCAGGTTCCGGGATGTCGAAGTGGGTGTCGGCCAGCGCCTCGATGGCCTCATCGGCGCGTTCCTGCATCCAGGTCTGCAGCGCGGCAGTTCCCACCAGGCGGTATTCGGGCGCGTTGTCCAGGTGCGCCAGCGCCTCGGCGATACCCGCCCCGGGCAGGATGCGCGTCGCGCACTGGCGCATCTGCTCGGTGATCCGGGCCAGTTCCTCCTGCCCCCAGGCATAGGTCTCCTCCAGGTCGATACGCGCACCCAGGAAGGAGCGTGACGCCAACTCATACACCTCGCGTCCCACAGCGTCTTCGCCTGGGGCCGCGTCCAGCAGGGCGCCCAGGCGCTCCGCGGTTTCGGCGTACCCCTGCCGGGCCGCGGCGATGCCACGTTCCAGGTCCTTGCCGACCCCACCGAGGTCGGTTGCACCGCCTCGGGCGCCGAGCTGGGTGAAGAACCCCGTCGCGCTGGAGAAGTCGCGTGCTTGCTCGATGCACGCCTCGATCTGGCGTCGCGCGGCGATGCGTCCGTGACGGGCCGCCTCCTGCAGCGATGCGTCCCACTGCTCCAAGGCGCGCGGGACGTTGCTGCATCGCTGCGCGATGAGCGCCCAGTCCTGGGCATCGTCGGTGGGCAGCAGATCAAAGGAGTCTCGCACCCCCTGCAGCGGGGACTCGATGACGTTCAGCGTCATCATGTCCAGGTACTCGGCGTGCTTCTCCTCCTGCACCCCGAGACGTTCCTGCATCGCCTCCAGGGTCACCCGATCCACCTCGTCCGCGGGCTGACTGGCGGTCAGCTCCGCAAGGGCGCGCCTGCGCAGTCCGGACAGTTCCGCGAAACCGTCCGGGGAGAGATCATCGATCTGGCTGCTGGGCTGCCCGATACCGGCTTGGGTGGCGCACAGCGGGCTGAGAACGGTGAGCTGGTCGACGTAGCTCTCCGCGATCCGGTCGATGTCACTCATAGCGCGAGGTTCGGTCATCTTTCGACGCTAGCCCAGTCCTGCTCGGGGCCGCCGGGCATTCGCTACATCCGACCCCCGTTCGCGTACAACGCTGCTCGGCGCCATGCCGGACGTCGACGAAATCGCGTGCAGCCAGGCGCCGACGATCCAGTCCGGGCCTCGCACAAAGGCCAGGCCCCCTCCGGTGTGGAGGGGGCCTGGCCGTCGTCGGTTGCGGGGTCAGCCGCTCAGCGGCTACCCCAGCCGCCACCCAATTGGGTGCTGCGGACCATCCGGCGAATGGGGCGGGACCAACCGCTGGCCCGCGCCGTGCTGTCCGCGGATGAGGCCGAAGCGTTCACCGCGGCCAGGACCGTGGTCAGGGCCGCGATCTCTTCGGGTGTTGCTGAGCCGCGGGTGACCGTAAAGGTCGGGGGAGTGCTCTCCTGCGACATACGTTGTCTCCTTGGTTGCGGCGGATCACAGCGGGATGTTGCCGTGCTTCTTGTCGGGCATCTTCTCGTGCTTGGTGCGCAGCGCCCGCAGTGCGCGGATGACCTGCACCCGGGTCTCCGAGGGCGGGATCACCGCGTCGATGTAGCCGCGCTCGGCCGCAACGTAGGGGTTGGCCAGCTTGGTCTCGTACTCCTCGATGAAGCGGGCGCGGGCCGCCTCGACGTCGCCGCCTTCCTCGATGACCTTCTGGATCTGCTTGCGGTAGAGGATGTTGACCGCACCCTGGGCGCCCATCACGGCGATCTGAGCCGAAGGCCACGCCAGGTTGATGTCGGCGCCGAGGTGCTTGGACCCCATCACGTCGTAGGCGCCACCGTAGGCCTTGCGGGTGATGACGGTCACCAGCGGCACGGTCGCCTCGGCGTAGGCGTAGATGAGCTTGGCGCCTCGGCGGATGATGCCGTTCCACTCCTGGTCGGTGCCGGGCAGGAAGCCGGGCACGTCCACGAACGTGAGCACCGGGATGTGGAAGGCGTCGCAGGTGCGCACGAAGCGAGCGGCCTTCTCGGAGGCGTCGATGTCCAGCGTGCCGGCGAACTGCATCGGCTGGTTGGCCACGATGCCGACGCTGCGGCCCTCGACCCGGCCGAAACCGCAGATGATGTTGGGCGCGAACAGGGCGTGCACCTCGGTGAACACGGCCTCGTCCACGACCGTCTCGATGACGGTGTGCATGTCATAGGGCATGTTCGGGGAGTCCGGGACGAAGGTGTCCAGCGCCTCGTCCTCCGGAGTCATCTCGGGCTCGGCGTCGAACTCGAAGACGGCCGCTTCTTCGAGGTTGTTCTGCGGCAGGTAGGCCAGCAGTTCACGCACATACTCGATGGCGTCGTCCTCGTCGTCGGCCATGTAGTGCGCCACACCGGATTTGGTGTTGTGGCTGCGGGCGCCGCCGAGGTCCTCGAAGGCGACGTCTTCACCGGTGACTGTCTTGATGACGTCCGGGCCGGTGATGAACATGTGCGAGGTCTGGTCGACCATGACGATGAAGTCGGTGATCGCCGGGGAGTACACGGCGCCGCCGGCGCACGGACCCATGATCAGCGAGATCTGCGGGATCACGCCCGAGGCCATCACATTGCGTTTGAAGATCTCGCCGTACAGGCCCAGGGAGGCCACGCCCTCCTGGATGCGGGCGCCACCGGAGTCGTTGATGCCGACGACGGGGCAGCCGATCTTCAGTGCCAGGTCCATGACCTTGACGATCTTCTCGCCGAAGACCTCACCCAGCGACCCGCCGAAGACAGTGAAGTCCTGGGCGAACACACAGACCGGGCGGTGGTCCACGGTGCCGTAGCCGGTGACCACGCCGTCACCGTACGGCCGGTTCTTCTCCTGGCCGAAGTTGGTCGATCGGTGGCGGGCCAGCCCGTCGAGTTCGACGAAGCTGCCTTCGTCGAGGAGCGCTTCGATCCGTTCCCGGGCGGTCTTTTTGCCCTTGGCGTGCTGCTTCTCGACGGCTCGTTCGGATCCGGCATGGACGGCCTCGTCATTGCGCCTCCGGTAGTCGGCCAGTCGACCGGCTGTGGTGTGCATATCCAAGGCGTCGGCGTTGACTTCGGTGGTGACGGCATCGCTCATGGCGGCAGCCTAGCCTTGTGAACATGCCCTTGAGCCTGTCCGCGCCCCCTCTCCTCGACTCTCTGGTCACACCGAATGGTCCGTGGCGCTCGCTGCGGGTGCTCGGCGTGGTCGGCTCGACGAATGCCGAAGCGGCGCTACAGCCGCGCCCCTGGGAGATCGTGACCGCGCAGGGACAAGAGTCCGGCCGGGGTCGGCACGCCCGGGTGTGGGTATCGCCGGCTGGGACTTCGGTGTCGATGTCGATGACCGTGCCGTGCCCGCCTCGACCACAAGACTGGGGATGGCTTCCGCTGTTGGCAGGCTTGGCCGTCCACGACGGACTCAGCGCAGTCGTCGAACAGGCCGGCGGCGATACCGAGGTCGGTTTGAAATGGCCCAATGACGTTCTGATCCGGGGCGGTTCGCAACCCGAGTGGGGCAAGGTGTGCGGCATTCTGTGCGAGATGCAGCCCGAGGCGTTGGTGGTGGTCGGGATCGGCATCAACGTGGCCGTCCCCCGCGCTGACCTGCCGGTACCTACCGCCACCTCGCTGCACCTGGCCGGGCTTGACCCGCTGCAGATCGGGCAGGGGATGGGCGCCCGGGAAGGGGTTATCGTCGCCGTCGCGCGCGCTTTCGCCCAGTTGCACCAGGCCTGGTCCCAAGGCGGGCCCGCGCTGGAGGCAGTGCGACGTCGCTACCGCCTGGCTTGTCTGACCATCGGGGCCGAGGTCGATCTGCACACGCCGGGAGAGGTCATCGTGACTGGGACCGTCACAGACATCGACGAGGACGGGCGGCTGTTGATCGCGGGCGCCGAGGGAATTCAGGCATACGCGGCAGGTGATGTGGTTCACGTTCGGGTGGCTGAGAGGGCATGATGCCCCCATGAACCGAGACCCGCAGGAGGATGGTTTCGGTCCCGAGGCTGCCCACGAGCCGCAACCCGCGCCGCCGGTCCGCGTAGAGCCGTTGCTGGACGCCGCAGAGAAACTGTTGGGCAGGCCGCGCACCCTGCGCCGACGGGAGGTCACCGAGGCTGCCGGGGTCCCGCTGGCCAACGCTCGACGGTTCTGGCACGCGCTGGGCTTCCCCGCGGTGGGTGACGAAGCGCCGATGTTCACCGAAGGCGACGTCCAGGCGCTGCGGCACATGGTCGGGCTGGTCAACGCCGGGCCGCTGGATGAAGGCATGGCCCTGTCGATGACCAGGGCCATCGCGCGCACCGCGGATCGCCTGGCCGCCTGGCAGTCCTCGCTGGTGCTGGACATGGTGATGCAGCAACGTGACCCCCAGGTCAGCGACCTGGAACCGGTCGCTGACATCGTGGCCTCCCTGGAAGCCGAGGACGGTTCGGTGCCGCCGACCCCGCTGCACCACGTCGCCGACGAGGCCAGCGCCCGGCAGGCCAGCGAACTGCTGCTCGCGGTGGTCGACCAGTTGGAGCCACTGGTCATCTATGCCTGGCGCCGCCATCTCTCGGCGGCCATCGGGGGACTGGTGGCGCGGGCCGGCGCCGAAGAGGGCGAAGGGCAGCGCACCGTCGGGTTCGCCGACATGGTCGACTTCACCACCCTGGTCACCCGGCTGTCCGATCCGCAGCTGGCGCACCTGGTGGGCCGTTTCGAGGCGCTCGCCGCCGACGTCATCACCGCGCACGGCGGGAGGCTGGTGAAGACCATCGGCGACGAGGTCTTCTTCGCCACCGACCGCGTGGCGCCTGCCGCGGCGATCGCGCTGGACCTGGTGGAGGCTCTCGCCGAAGACAAGGGGATGCCGCAGCTGCGCATCGGGATGGCCACCGGGCAGGTGGTCTCTCACCTGGGCGACGTCTTCGGCACCACCGTCAACCGGGCCAGCCGGTTGACTCAGGTGGCCCGCCCCGACACTGTCGTCGTGGACGACGCGATGGCGGCGGCGTTGTCGAACGTCACCGGTTTCACGGTGCACCCGTTGCGCTCGCGCCCACTGCGCGGGCTCGGCATGACGGGGTTGTGGTCGCTGGAACGCGCCGCCGGTGCCCGGCACGAACAGGGCGCAGTGCCGCGGGTACTCACCCGCGAACCCCGATCCGGAACCGAATAGGGCCACCACCCACCCGCTACACCTTGAAGCACACGCCTCGACGTTAAGGAGCTAGACATGAGCCAGGACCAGCTCGTCACGATCACGCGGCACGGAGACCAAGGGCACGTCGCCGAGCTGGCGTTGGACCGTCCTTCGGCGATGAACGCGGTCTCGACGGCGATGGCGCAAGCCATCGGTTCGGCCTGTGCGCAGTTGGCGGCCGACACCAGCGTGCGGTGTGTGGTCGTGAGCAGCACCCACCCCAAGGCGTTCTGCGTGGGGGCTGACCTGAAGGAACGCAACAGCTTCACCGACGCGGACCTGTTCGCCCAGCGTCCCATCGCGCGTGGGGCTTACGGCGGCATCTTGGACCTGCCGATGCCGACGGTGGCGGCCGTGGACGGCTTCGCGCTCGGGGGAGGCTGCGAGATCGCGTTGTCCTGCGACATCATCATCGCCGGTGAGCAGGCCACGCTCGGGCTGCCCGAGGTCTCGGTCGGGGTGATCCCCGGCGGCGGGGGCACTCAACTGGTCACCCGACGTCTGGGGTGGTCCAAGGCGAGCCGGATGATCTTCACCTGCGCTCGCTTCAGTGGGGTCGAAGCCGGCGAGTTCGGCCTGGCGGATGAGGTCGTACCGGCCGGCACGGCGCGCGAGCGCGCCTTGGCGATGGCCGCCGGCATCGCCAAGAACTCACCGGTCGGATTGCGCAACGCCAAGAAGGCGATGCGGTTGGGCAGCGACATCGACCTGCGTTCCGGGTTGGAGATCGAAGACACCTGCTGGCGCGCAACTGCGTTCTCCCCGGACCGCGCTGAGGGTGTGGCTGCCTTCAACGAGAAGCGCGCACCGCGCTGGCCGGGCCTGTAACTGCAGGTCAGCGAGCCTGGGCGGCTCGTCGGGCAGGCGCGCACGGGCTGCCGCTGCTGGGGTCAGCGGGGGGCCAACGGCACGTCAACCTCACCCCAGTGCCATCCCATTGCCGCCCCAGCTGCCGGTCAGCGCCACCGCCTTGAGGTCTCACGGTGCTCTACAAGTGACCACATTTAGGTCTCCAAGGCGTCTGCGCGCAGCGGCCAGTAAGCCGACACGGTTCCGAATTCGCTTCTCCTATAACAATTGTCGGGCGTTCGACCCCTACGATGGGCCTCATGGTGCGCGTATTGCTAGCTGAGGACGACACCGCAATCAGCGAACCTCTGACCCGAGCGCTGCGGCGCGAAGGATATGACGTCACGGTGTGCGGCGATGGGCTCGATGCATTGCGGGAGGCCCAGAACGCTCCAGACCTGGTCGTCCTGGACATCGGTCTCCCGGGCATGGACGGGCTCGAGGTGTGTCGACGCCTGCGGGCGGAGGGGCGCAGCGGCCCGGTCCTGATGCTCACGGCGCGCGCCGACGAGGTGGATACCGTTGTCGGGCTGGACGCTGGCGCGGACGACTACGTGACCAAGCCGTTCCGGCTGGCCGAGTTGCTTGCCCGGGTGCGGGCGCTGTTGCGCCGCAGCACCAACGGGCCCGGCTCCCCGGATGCCGGCGGTATCCGCATTGACACGCAAGCGCGCCGGGTGTTCGCCGACGGCACCGAACTGCAGCTCACCGCCAAAGAGTTCGACCTGCTCAGGGTGCTCGTGCGCGAGCAGGGCAAGGTGGTCTCGCGTGAGCAGCTCATGCGAGAGGTGTGGGAGACGCAGTGGTTCGGCTCCACCAAGACCCTGGACATGCACGTCTCGGTGCTACGTCGCAAGCTCGGCGATGACGCCGCCAAGCCGCGCTACATCTCGACCGTTCGTGGAGTGGGTTTCCGGTTCGAACGCCCCGAAGACGCAGCCTGAACCGTGCACGGAGCGCTGCTGAGGTCGACCCTGTTCACGGTCGTCTTCGCGATGGCGGTTTTCGGGGCGCCGCTGCTGGCGCTCGGTCTGGGTCTGGTCGACGTCAAAAAAGCCGACCTGGTCATCGCCTACGTCACGTTGTTCACCTTGCTCGCGGTGGTGGGCGCGGTACTGCTGGCGCGTAACCAGGCGCGGCGTTTCGCTGTGCCGTTGGAGCAGCTCGCTGACCAAGCCGAGGCATTGGGCGCCGGAATCGCCACGGTGGAACGACTGCACAGCGGCCTGCCGGAGATCGACCGGGTCTCGGCCTCCCTGGCCAGTAGCGCCACCCGCCTGCAACGGGCCTTGTCCACGGAACGCGACTTCGCCTCCGACGCCTCGCATCAGTTGCGCACGCCGCTGACGGCGTTGCTCATGCGGCTGGAGGAGATCACCGCGACCCAAGACCTGCGGGACGCCCAAGAAGAGGCGACGCTGGCGATCGAACAGGTTGAACGGCTCAACGTCACCGTCGATGCTCTGCTGGCGCGGGCCCGCCAGGGGTCCTCCGAGAGCCCGCGTCCCACCAGCGTCGACGCCGTCATCGCCGGGTTGCAGCGCGAATGGCAGCCGACTTTCGAGGCGCAGTCGCGCAGTGTGCAGGTCAGCGGGGATCGAGGGTTGCGGGTGATCGCCACGCCGGTGGCGTTGCAGCAGATCTTGGCGACCTTGCTGGAGAACGCACTGGTGCACGGCGACGGCACCGTGGAGATCGACGCCCGCCGCTCCGGACCTTCGGTGGTGCTCGAGGTCCGCAACGCCGGCCCGGGGGTTGAGCCGGGGCTGGCGCCGCACATCTTCGAGCGTTCCGTGAGCACCCGCAGCACCGGCCTGGGGCTGGCCTTGGCGCGTGATCTCGCTGAGCGCTACGGCGGCCGTCTCGACCTGCTGCGGGCGGCCTCGCCGGTGGTGTTCGCGCTGTTCATGTCCTCCGCGGACGAAGTAGATCAGTAACGTTGCGCGGTCGTCAGCGACCATTTGCGGGTGTGGCTGCGGCAGTGCCCTCAGCGCGCTGAACGGGAGCGGGTTCAGGGTGTTGGGCGTGGAGCGGGCGGATCGCCTGCGGGCGCTTGGGGGGTATCGGCACCGGCGGCCGGGGCGGCTGCGTCGGGTTGTGTCTCGACCAATTCGTTAGTGAACACGTAGGAGCGGTAGGTCCAGAAGCGGAAGAGTGTGCCCAGGACGATGCCGATGTTGCGTGCCGTCGTTTCCCAGGCAAGTCCGCTCAACCCCAGGACGTCGATCGCGAACGCGACGCAGGCCATGGTCAGCAGGGCACCGATGGCGTTGAAGATGAGGAACAACGTCAGTTCGCGGGCCGGGCGGGTGGCCCGTTTGTCGCGGAAGGTCCAGTAACGGTTGCCGATCCAACTGACCAGGGTGGCCACCAGCGAACCGGCGATCGAGGCGAGCTTTTCGTGCCCGTACAGCGGGCCGACCGAGGGCCCGAACCAGCCGTATTGGAAGAAGGCGTAGGCGCCGTTGTCCACGACGAAGGCGATCGCGCCGATGACCCCGAACTTCGCCAGCTCGCCCACCAACCGATGCCACCAATGGCGCGCCCAGTCCAGCAGGCTTCCCCGAGCGCCCGTCATGCGTCTCCTTCGTGGCGATAAGCAACCTCACCAGAATACGTTGGTCAGCCTGGCGCTACGAACGCGCTGCCCGTTTGCCGCGCCCGTATTCACCGGTGGCCAGCCGATCCGGCGGTCACGCCGAGCGCTCGGGGCATGCACGGTAACCTGCCAGGCGTGACAACCCCTTTGCGCGCCCCGGGTGGCTTCCCTGTCGTCGGCATCATCGGAGGCGGCCAGTTGGCCAGGATGTGCGCGCCTCCGGCGGTGGGATTGTGCGTGACCTTGAGTGTGCTGGCCGAGTCCGAGGACGCCGCTGCTGCACTGGTGATCCCGGACGCACCGGTAGGCGCCCATGACGACCTCGAGGCGGTGCGGGCTTTCGCCAAGAACTGCGACGTCGTCACCTTCGACCACGAGCACGTGCCGGCGCCGGTGCTGCAGGCGCTGGTCGATGACGGGGTGAACCTGCAACCCTCACCGCAGGCGCTGGTCTTCGCCCAGGACAAGCTGGCGATGCGCACGCGACTGCAGCAGATCGGGGTTCGTTGTCCGGCGTGGGCGCAGGTGCGCACCCTCGCAGAGCTGGCGGACTTCGGCGCCCAGGTCGGCTGGCCGCTGATCCTGAAAACTCCGCGCGGCGGCTACGACGGTAAGGGTGTGCGCGTCATCGAGTCCGCGCAGCAGGCCCAGGACTGGATCGAGCGGGCTGAACATGACGCGCACGTGGGCGGGCTGCTCAGCCAGGGGCTGCTGGCCGAGGAGATGGTGGACTTCACCCGCGAGTTGGCGGTGCTCGTCGCCCGCAGCCCCTCGGGGCAGGCCGCCGCCTGGCCGGTTGTGGAGACGGTGCAAACCGAGGGCATCTGCACCGAGGTGCTGGCCCCCGCGCCCGATCTGGACCCCGACCTGGCCGCCACACTCACCGAGGCGACGCTGCGCATTGCCGGGGAACTCGGAGTCACCGGCGTGATGGCTGCCGAGATGTTCGAGGTCCGCGGCGCCGACGGGCAACCTACGTATGTGGTCAACGAACTGGCGATGCGTCCGCACAACAGTGGTCACTGGAGCATCGACGGGGCGGTGACGAGCCAGTTCGAGCAGCACTTGCGCGCCGTGTTGGACCTGCCCTTGGGGGATCCGAGCGCTCGGGCGCCGTGGACGGTGATGGGCAATGTGCTCGGCGGAACGCAGCCGGAACATGCTCAGCTCTACCCCACCTACAAACACCTGCTCGCCCGCGACCCCGGTCTGCGGATGCACTTGTACGGCAAGCAGGTTCGCCCCGGTCGCAAGATCGGGCATGTCACGGTCTGCGGGGATGACCTGGCCGCGCTGCGCGAACGCGCCGGGCATGCGGCGGGCTACCTGCAGGGCACGATCAGCGAATAACCACGCCAACAGGTTCGGGTTTCGCCGCGTTGGTGAGCCGTCACATTTTCGAGAAGGGTGTTCCGTCATGACGCAGAGTTCTGCGGGGCCGGCTGTCGGCATCGTCATGGGCAGTGACAGCGACTGGCCTGTCATGGAGCAGGCGGCGCTCGCGCTGGAGGAGTTCGACATCCGCTACGAGGTGGACGTCGTCTCGGCGCACCGAATGCCCACTGAGATGATCGAGTACGGCTCCCAGGCGGCTGATCGCGGGCTGCAGGTCATCGTCGCCGGCGCTGGGGGAGCGGCGCACCTGCCGGGGATGCTCGCTTCGGTGACGCCCTTGCCGGTCATCGGGGTCCCGGTGCCGCTGAAGTACCTGGACGGTATGGACTCGTTGCTGTCGATCGTGCAGATGCCGGCCGGGGTGCCGGTGGCCACGGTCTCCATCGGTGGGGCGCGCAACGCCGGCCTGCTCGCGGCTCGGATCATCGGGGCCGCCGCCACCGCCCAGGGCGTGGCGGTTCGGGAGCGGATGGTGGCCTTCCAGGGCGAGCTTCGCGACCAGGCCAAGGAGAAGGGGCGTCGGCTGCGAGAAGCGCAGTGCTGAGCGCTTTTTGGCGACTAGCGGACCACCTTGTCCGATTTGAGCGATAAGGGCGTTTTCAGCGGCGCGACTTTACCGAATCCTGGCCATAGCCAGGCGATCACGGGGTGCAATCGGGTCTCGGTTGGACGATGTTAGTAGTGCAGGGCACCCACCGTGAGGAGGACACAGAATCCCTCTTCTGTGTTGGAGGTGTAGCCCGGCGACGCGGTAGATAACCGGCACTGTGGCAGGGGTCGGTTGTCGTTTCGAGGCAGACGCGGGGACTCTCGCTCTGAGCGCTTAGTGCGCCCGCCTTGGCAGGGGCTTGGAACCTCGAAGCGTCGCCGGGCGTCCCCTGTTCAGGTGTGACTTTCAGGTGTAGCCGGGTGGGGGAGAAGTACGGTGTGGGGTCGGCCGAGGCACGACCCCACACCGCTGCTGCGCACGGTCGTTTCCCCTGCCTGAGGAGACCGCGCGCTGGCCGCAGCGGTGTCTCACGCCGCCGCGGCAGTAGGTGTGAGGCTCAGTTGCCTCGCCTGGCCAGGTGATCCGGCCGTTGCGTCCGATCATTCGACGCAGGCGCAGAAAGTTCCATCGTGTCCTCCCGAGGGATCATCCGTGATCAGCCGCACCCATCTGCGGCGTGGTTTCGCTTCCGTGCGGCCCGAGAGTCTGCATCCGATGCATCTGCGGGTCGTTCACCTGCTCAGTACGGCCGATCAGGTCGCGCGCACAGCACGACATGGGTTACGGATCCATAACAACCCAGGGACGTGCCGAAAGCAGCGCGTGCCGGACTCAGCGCCAGGTGATGCCGTGCCAATCGGCGAGGCGGAAGGCGCTGTCCTCGCTCAGGCCGCGCAGCGGCTTCGTGGAGACCTTGCGCCACCCGGCCGAGGTCCAGCGGTAGGTGGTGCTCGTGCCGGAGTAACGGCGTGGCTCAGGGGTGGCGCCGGGGGTGGTGCGGTTCCAGGTCACGGTGCGCGCGCCGTTACGGGAGGAGAACGTGTAGCCGGAGTACTGGAACGGCTGCGCGATGATCGCCCAGTAGTTGGACTGCTGGCCGGGCGCGGCTTTTTCGGGGGCGGGTGCTGAGGCGATCCGGCCCCGGCGCCAGGTGTACATGTGCGGGTAGGGGGCGTCGCCCAGGTTGCCGCTCAGATCGAGCAGGATCTCGGCGCCCCGGACGCCGTCGGCGTGTGCGGTCCCCCACCACAGGTCGGAGGGCTTCACGCTGGTCTGGTTCGGCACCGCGATGCGCATCGTGTCGGTGCGCCCCGCAGCCGTTCGGACGGACAGGACGAATCGGTGCCAGCTGCGCGTCGAGGCGAGCTGGGTCAGCCTCACGGTGTCCCGGCGCTTGTCGCCGTCGATGTCTACTCGAGCGGTGACGGGCGCGGACGCGCGTGATGTCGTGGTGGGTTGGGTCGTGGCGGTGCTGGTGGCCTCGGCAGCTCGGGCAGTGCCGGCGGTAGTGGATCCAGCAACCATCAGGGCTGCTGTGAGCATGGTGATGGAACGAAGCGTCATGATGTCTCCCCCTGGTGACGCCGCGTGGCCGCGGCAGTTTCCCGCGTTCTGATACGGCCAAATTACTCCGAACCGGCGCCCAGCAACAGGGTTATTTTTCGGGCGGGAGGGTGGCTTGCAGGTGCGAGAACCACCCGCCCTTCGGATCCGGGCTCCCCAGCCCGTCACCTACGATGTGCGGCTTCCCCCAGCCACTCACCGAGCGATCCCCCCAACGGCCCGACGAGCTGTGTGCGTTCCCCCGACTCGTCGTGCCGTTCATCTACAACATCGTCTGGCGCCGGGGCTCCGTTACAGCTGACTTGGACGAATGTTGTAGACAGTCGTCTTGCGTTGCCAAAGACCAGGTCGCAGCGTTACTGTCGCCGCCGAATGTGTCAGGCGTCACAGTAATGCGGTGCTGGGTCCGGGTCAGTCCGAGCCGAAGAGGTCGCGGGTGTAGATCTTGTCGGCCACGTCGTCCAGCTCGGGGCTGCGCCGGTTGGCGATGATGACATCGGAGCGCGACTTGAACTCCTCCAGGTCACGGACCACCTCGGAGCGGAAGAACTCATCGGCTTCCAGCGCGGGCTCGTAGACGATCACCGGGATGCCCTTGGCCTTGATCCGCTTCATGATCCCTTGGATGGATGAGGAGCGGAAGTTGTCCGAACCGGTCTTCATCGTCAACCGGTAGATGCCGACGACCTCTGGTTTGCGCTCCACCACGTCGGCGGCGATGTAGTCCTTGCGGGTGGTGTTGGACTCCACGATGGCCTTGATCAGGGTTTGCGGCACCGTGTCGTAGTTGGCCAGCAGTTGCTTGGTGTCCTTGGGCAGGCAGTAGCCGCCGTAGCCGAAGCTCGGGTTGTTGTAGTGGCTGCCGATGCGCGGGTCCAAGCCGACGCCTTCGATGATCTGGCGGGTGTCCAGGCCGTGCCGGGCTGCGTAGGTGTCGAGCTCGTTGAAGTACGCCACGCGCATCGCCAGGTAGGTGTTGGCGAACAGCTTGATCGCCTCCGCCTCGGTGGTGCCGGTCAGTACCACGGGGGTGTGCGGGTCGAGACTGCCCGCCTTGAGCAGGTCGGCGAACTGTTGCGCCTGCTGGGCGTCTTGCGGGCCGCCGGAGCCGACGACGATCCGGGAGGGGTGCAGGTTGTCGTACAGGGCGCGACCCTCACGCAGGAACTCGGGAGAGAACAGGATGCGCTGCTCGGGGTGCTTCTCTCGGGTGCTGGCGGTGTAGCCGACCGGGATCGTCGACTTGATGACCACGGTGGCGTTGGGGGCGATTCGGGCCACGGTGCTCAGTACCGAGTCGACGCTGCTGGTGTCGAAGAAGTTGAGTTCGGCGTCGTAGTTGGTCGGGGTGGCAATGATGACGAAGTCGGCGTCGCGGTAGCCCTCTTCGGGTTCGGTGGTGGCACGCAGCGACAGGGTGCGGTGCTCCAGGTATTCCTCGATATCGGGGTCAGCGATCGGCGAGCGACGCTCGTTGATGGCGGTGGCCCGGTCCGGGTCCACATCTACAGCGACAACCTCATGTTCTTGCGCGAGGATGACGGCGTTGGCGAGTCCGACATAGCCCAGTCCAGCGACGGCGATCTTCATAAAGTCCACTCTAGTTCCGCAGGCCGGAAGGATTGAAATGCGCCCCTTCGGCCCGCCGCCGCAGCCCTCTCGCGGCGCTTTCGGTGATCGGATTAGTTAGGCTCGCAACGAGTTTCGGCCAGCAGTGGCCCTTATCGGAGGTGTCGGTGCGACGCGCGCAGAGCTGGTGGATCGCGTTGGCGGGCGTGTTGTCGACTGTGGTCATCGCGCTGACCTGGCAGCGAGCCGGTTACGGGCTGGACCGCACCGATGAGGGCCTCTACCTGCTGCTCATGGCCGACCCGAGTTCGGATCGGGCGACCACGTTTTTGGCCGGTTATCTGCTGCACCCGGCCTATCTGGGGCTGGGCGGCGACATCGTCGCGCTGCGCCGCCTCGCGATGATCCTGTGTTGCGTGCTGGTGGCCGTGCTTGTCGCCGTTGTGGATTGGCGCTTGGCCGGCACCGGGCTGTCGCGACAGGAGGCGACGCGGCGGTCCCGACTGTGGCACGCGGCTGCGATGGGGGTGGCTGCCTGCGGTGCCGGGGTGCTTGCGCTCACCCTGTTCCCGATGACCCCCAGCTACAACACAGTCGCGTTCTGGGGCGGGCTGCTCACCCTGACCGGGCTCGCGCTCGCGGTGCCGCTGGGCGCCAGCGCCAAAGGCGAGCCGCGCCAACTGGACGGCTGGCTGCTGGTCGGCATCGGTGGCGGGGTCGCGTTCCTGGGTAAACCGACCGCTGCGGCGGCGCTCGCCCTGCTGGCCGGGTTCGCGCTGCTGTTGAGCGCCGGCGACCGGCTGCGGGCGTTGCTGGCGGCCGGGTTGGGGGTGGCGCTGAGCGCGGCCGGGCTACTCGCTCTCAGCGGCGTCTCGCCGCTGCTGTTGGCGCGCACCGTGGGGCAGGGCGTGCGCTCGGCGCGGCTACTGGGCGGGCATGAGCACCTGCTGCGGCTCGACCCGCTGATGCCGAACGCGGCGGGGCAGGCCGTGCTGGGCCAGGCCGCTCCGGTGGCGTTGCAGGTGTGCCTGCTGATGGCGGCGACGGCGCTGGCCGGTGTGGCCTGGCGCTGGAAGCGGATGGGGCGTCCCCGCGGTGTGGTGGCCGTGTGCCTGATCCTGGCCCCGGCGGCGGTGGTGTTCGGCACCAATGTCAACTACTGGACTTCGATGGGACGCCTGTCGGGGTTCTGGATCGCGGCTCTACTCCTGGCGGTGCCACCGCCGCGTCGCGCGGCGGCGGTGGCTGCCGCGATGGGGGTGGTGGCCCTGATCGTGCTCACCAGCGGTGAGTACAGCTACCGCTATCCCTCCCGGGGAACTGAAGCCGTGCTGACGACGGCGACCCGCGGCGGCGCCCGCGTCGAACTAGAACCGCAGGACGCCGCCGCCACCGAGGCGCTATTGGCAGCCGGGGCCCGGCACGGGTTGGCCGGAGCGCCGATGCTGGACACCACCGGTGCCTCGCCGGGTTACATCTATGCGCTCGGAGGGAAACCGCTCGGCAGTGCTTGGCTGATCGGCGGGTACCCCGGCAGCGCAGAGGCTGCCGGGTACGCGCTGTCGTTGGAGAGCTGCCAGCGTTTGGGCCAGGCCCGGATTCTCTACGCTCCGGACAGTCCCCGCCGCATCGCGGCGATCTGGGATCAGCTCGGCGTGCAGCCAAGCGATTACCGGCACCTTTTCAGTTTCCGCCACGTTCTGGGCTATCAGGTGCAGGTGCTCGCTCCGGCGGGCGAGGCGATCAGCCCTCGGTCGTGTGCGCGCGCTTCAGCACCCGGCGCAGCGCCTCGATGATCTCCTCGATCTGCTCGGCGGTGATCGTCAACGGCGGCGCCAGCCGCAGCGTCGAGCCGTGGGTGTCCTTGGCGAGCACACCCTCTTCGGCCAGCATTAGGCAGGCTTCGCGTCCGGTCATCAGCGTGGGGTCGATGTCGATGCCGGCCCACAGGCCGCGGCAGCGCACGGCGAGCACGCCCTGCCCGATGAGGGTGTTGAGGCCTTCGCTGAGCTGCTGACCGCGCTCGCGAGCCATCTGCTGGTACTCGCCGGTGGCCAGCATGTCCACCACGGTGTGCCCGATCGCGGCTGCCAGCGGGTTACCGCCGAAGGTCGAGCCGTGGGTGCCCTTGGTGATGACGTTCATGATGTCGGCGTTGGCGACCACTGCCGAGACGGGCATGATGCCGCCGCCGAGGGCCTTGCCCAGGGTGTACATGTCGGGAACGACGCCTTCGACGTCGCACGCGAAGGTGGTGCCGGTGCGGCCCAGACCCGACTGGATCTCGTCGGCGATCATCAGCACGTTGCGCTCGGTGCACAGCTCGCGCAGGCCGGGCAGGAAGCCCTCCGGCGGAATGATCACGCCGCCCTCGCCCTGGATCGGTTCGACGAGCACCGCGACGGTCTCATCGGTCATGGCCTCACATACCGCGTCCAGGTCGCCGTAGGTGACGATGTCGAAGCCGGGGGTGTAGGGGCCGAACCCGCTGCGGGCGGTCTCATCGGTGGAGAAGGAGATGACCGTGGTGGTGCGGCCGTGGAAGTTGCCGTCCATGACGATGATGCGTGCTTGACCGTCGGGGACGCCCTTGACGTCATAGCCCCACTTGCGGGCGATCTTGACGGCCGTCTCGACGGCTTCGGCGCCGGTGTTCATCGGCAGCACGACCTCTTTACCGGCCAGCTTGGCCAGCGCTTCGCAGAAGGGGCCGAGCTGGTCGTTGTAGAACGCCCGCGAAACGAGCGTCACCCGGTCGAGCTGCGCCTTGGCGGCTTCGATCAGTTTGGGGTGGCAGTGCCCGAAGTTGAGCGCGGAATATCCGGCCAGCGCGTCGATGTAGGTGCGCCCGGCCACGTCAGTGACGTGCGCGCCCTCACTCTGCGCCACAACTACCGGCAGCGGCGAGTAGTTGTGCGCTGTAGCAGCGTTCTCTTGGTCGATGAAGTCTTGGGGGTCAGCGGTGGCCAGATCGGCACGGATGGTCGTCATGGGCACACCATAAGGGGGATCGGTGATGCATTTCACCGTCGCTCAAGCCCCCGAGATCCTTCAACCGCGCTACTACCGGCAACGGCGGGCTCGGCCTGAGGCCCGGGTCCGAAGCCGTTCGGTGCAAGGGCGCAGGTCGGGCCCGGTAGCGGTCAAAGGGCAGGGCCACAGGGTCATCGGGACGTGGACGCTGTGCGGCTTCGGCGCAAGAGCTGGCTGGCGGTGGTCACCGAGTGATGCTGGACACGAGTGACGCGCCTCACCCCCAGGACGGGGCACCGTTCGCCCAGCCCGAGTTCCGCGCCGAGATGGCGCCGGTGGGCCGGCGCAGACACGGCCCCGCACGACTGCGCCGAGAAAGGGTGAGGCCGGGACGCCTGTGCGCCTGATCGGCCCGCTCTAGTGACCCGGTCCGGGTGATGCCGCGCACTATCAGACTGGCTTCTCAGCCCGCACCTGCTGCGGCGTCGGCCCCCGGGCCCGCCGAACGGAGTCGCATCGGCCACAGCCTGCGGGTATCGGCCTGAGCGGGAACACTGCCACCGCCGGCGACAGTCGCGTGCACCCGCTCGTCTGCGCCGCGCCCTGTCTGGGCCTTTGGTCGAAGGTCCGCTCGGCGAGGCTGATTCGCCGTTCAGGCCAGCGGGCCGCTCGACCGTCTCGGAGTATCGTGGCGCACGTTCCTCAGGGTTCGTGATCGGCCGCTTTGCCTGCGCTGGTCACGTCGGTGAGTGGGGGGCGGGCTCACGCGGTGGGCGCCGACGGTTCTACAGGCGGAGCTTCATGAGTGTTCACGGGCAGATCGGCAGCCGGTACGTCGTCGAGGCGGTTTTAGGGCGGGGTTCGTTCGGGCAGGTGTGGGCGGGCCGCGACCGCGACGGCGCCGAGTGGGCGATCAAGGTGCTGCGTGAGGACCTGGCCACCGACCATGCCGTCGTGGAACGGTTCGTCAAGGAACGCGCCGTGTTGGCCTCGGTGCGCCACCCCAACGTGGTGGGCGTGCACGACCTGGTCGTCGAGGGCGACACGTTGGCGATCGTCATGGACTTGATCGAGGGTTCGCAGTTGCGTGCGGTGCTGCGCTCGCGCGGGACGTTGGCGCCAGCCGAGGTCGCCGCCTGGGGTTCGCAACTGGCGGCGGCGTTGGGGGCGGCGCACGCAATCGGGGTGGTGCACCGCGACGTCAAACCGGAGAACGTCATCATCGACGCCTACACCGGGCAGGCAATGCTGATGGACTTCGGAATTGCCCGCCTGCTCGATGGGGCCGCCCGCTGCACGATGATGGTCGGCACCCCGCAGTACGTGGCCCCTGAGGTGGCGTTGGGCGGCAGCGGCGACGCTTCCTGTGACCTGTACGCCCTCGGCGTCATGATGTATGAGATGTGTTGCGGGATAACCCCGTTCGCGGGTCGTTCGACGATGGCGGCGCTGCAGGCGCACGCCTACGAGCTGCCTGCCCGCCCGCCGGGCATCCCAGAGCCGTTATGGGACATCATCGTTTCCCTGTTGGCCAAGTCCCCGCAGCGCCGGCCCAGCTCGGCCGCGGCGCTCTCGAAACGGTTGGCCCACATCGCCGAGCAGGTGCAGGACGAACCTGCCGCGGTGCAGTTGTTGACTCCCTTCCCGGTGGCCCGGCAGGTGGGGCCACCGACGCAGCCGACCTCCCCGGGGGTTTGCAGCGGGCAGGACGCGCCTGCGGCCGGGGTTGCCGCGCCTGGGGCGCCTACGCCTGGGACGGCGGGGTTTGTGGCGGCGGGGCTCGCCGCCTCCCACACCGACTACCCGCATACACGTCGCCCGCACCCCGGGCAGGCTCACGTCTGGGTCGGTGACAGCGCGGCTTCGGTGCCCGAGGACCCTTGGGGTGAGGTGTCTTCTGCTCGGCTGTCCAAGGGCGTATTGGCTGCGGTGGGCGGGTTGGTGGTGTGTACCGGGTTGGCGTTGACGTACATCCTGGGCGGCGGCGGCGACTCGGCCACGGCGGAGGAACCGGCCCCCGCACCGGCGTCGTCGCAGGCGAGGGTGCCCGCCGGTGGCGCGCAGCCGTCGGGGGCGGCGGCACAGCCGGGACCGCAGCCGGGCGCGGGCCCGGCGCAGCCTCCTGGTGGGGCGGCGCTGCCGTCACCGGATTCGCGGCCCACCGTGATCGTCGGTCCGGACGGCCGGGTGCGTCCCCCCTCCGGTCTCATCCCGCCCGCCCCGGGTTCGGCAACGCCGGGGCAGCGCATGGGCAGGTAACTGGCCCGGCAGCTGGCGGCGGCATGCGCCCCGGTGTGGAGATTGGCAGCCTGGCGGGTGCAGGCCCGACCGGTGCTACGACAACCACGGGCGGCCAGAGCGCAGGAACCCCCGGCGACGTTGTCGGTTCCTCCGCGGCTGAGCCGTCGCGGGTGCCGAGTGCGCCGAGTGACGCGAGCGCGCCCGCCTCCACCCCCAGCGACGCGCCGCAGCGGCCCAGCCATACCCCGGTCCCGCCAACGCCCCGCCCCACGGCGACCTCGACGACTTCGGCTACCTCGTCCGCTGCCCCAGCCAGTCCAATCACCCCAGCCTCCGGCGGCGCCGGGGGTGACGGCGGCACCACCAGCAGCACGACAGTCACTCGCAGCGCCAGCACGGGCGCGAACGCGCGCCCGCTGACCGGAGGCGCGTTTTGAGCCGGCGGGAATATTGCGGGCCCAAAGGCGGAGGGAGACGCGCGTCAGCAGAACAGTGCAGGGTGCAGGGCCGCTGTTTTGGCACTGTCGGCGGAGAAACTATGAGTAGGGAATTGCGGCGCTGATCCTGCGGGGGACACCTGTCCGCGTGTCGGCTGACCCGTCCAGCACAGGCGGCCGGCGTACCCGTTCATGTACGACGCCGAGCCGTATCTGCGCATCGCTACCGTCCGTGACCGAGGTGACGATCCGAATCCGGCGGGTTCGGACCGTGGGACATCCAACGAGCCGATAGCACGCTTTGGCAGGTGAGCTGGGTGCGGTTTGCTTCCTGTCGCCTTGCGGCCCGCCGTTGGTGGCTTTGTCGACGACGGCACGTCAGCCCGTCACCCGAAGCCGCGCTCGGGAGCGGGGGCGCGGGTTCGGTTCTTGGTGTGGGTGTCTTGGCGCCGGAAGCACGCCTGAATGGAGGGGCTGTGGCGCTGGGTAGCCCCGCCGTCGACCCGGATGCGTGCACCATAAGAGCTGCGAACAGTTCGTGTTAGGCGCTGTGCGCCGTGAGGTCACTGTCGATGCTCCAGATCTCTGCGCGAATACCGCTGCGTGCCTGGTAGGTGAGCCGCTCAGTGAGAATGCATAGGTCCCCGGCGCCCACACCCCGGGTGGCGTTGTCCACATAGCCCGATCCGGTGTCAGCGCCTGCGAGCAACAGTTTCAGGAAGTCGGCGTCCCAGGGCACGTCGTGGAGTAGCCAAGGTGCCTTGCCCTGTTGGACGAGTTGCATAATTTTGACGAAGGTGTCGGCGGTAGCCCGGCGAAGCCGCCCGTCGGACAAGTGGGCGATGTGATTGCCGGTCTCAATCACCGACGTGATCGGCAGAATAAACTGCCACCCCTCGGCCAACCGGACTTTGAGTTCCGTCTTGATTTCTGCCGATGATTGATCCATGCCCGGGACCGGTATCAGGTTGCACAGGACACTGGTGTCGATGAAGGCGATCGGGCTCATCAGGCGATCCCGAGAAGGCGTTCGAATTCGCTGGTGTCCACGCTGGGCTCAGTTGCGTCCGTCAAATGCCCGCCCGTGATGGCATTTCCCAGGGTGTTTTGGGCAAGGGCTGCGGCGTAGCCGGGCAGGTCAGTTAGCCGCGTCAGTGTGCTGTAGCCGGTGTCGGGCTCCCGGTGGCAGACGACCACGCTCTCGTTCAAGTTCCCCTCGGCTGCGTCAAGGAGCGCTGGGCTGTGGGTGGTTATGAGCACGCCGGTGCGAGGATGCTGGGCGCTTTCGCGCACCAGGTCGAGAACGCGACGGGCCTGGGAGGGGTGAAGCCCGTTCTCCAGTTCTTCGAGCACCACAAGAACCCCCCCGCGTACGTTGTCGTCCTGGGAAGAGAGCCCGCCTACATTTGTTTTGTCGTCGATGTCTAATCCGTGTTCGGCGCTGAGCAGAGCCGTCGCGACGGCCATGAATCTGAGGATGCCGTCGCTCATCTCCCGGGCCGGGGTGCGTTCCCCCTGGCTTGTGAGTCCGCGCACCTCGTTCAGCGCGACCATTACGTCTTCGAGATCGGAGCGCACAAAGGTGACCCCTTCGACGCGGTCGTCGGCGATATTGCGAAGGAGCTCGACTACGCGTTGGAAAGCATCAGGGTCATCCTCCTTCAGGTTGTAGAGAGCTGCGGACAGGTTCTGTCCGGTGCGGCGTAGGTCGGTGTCGCGGGCGGGTACGAAATCGCGCATAAGGTGTGGAACAGGGTCGAGATGAAAAACGCCCCGAAGCGCGGCAGAGACAGCTTCAGCCCCTCGCAGCACCGAGCCCTCGGCGCTGTTCTTGCCTGCGATAGCGAGGTGTATCTGCGAGAGTGCCAGTCGGTTGTCACGTAGCGTGGTGCTGGGTTTCGGGCCCCGCTTGCCGTTATGGATCTCTACGTTGATTCCGGGCGATCTGTCGCTGGCAAGCGTGGAATGAAATAGCACGCCTTGGCTGCTCTTTCCGCTCTTCACCTTGACGGCAGGTCCTTCTAGGCGCTCCTCCACGACACGGACCTCCGGTGCAACGGCGATGCGCACGGTGTAGACGTATTCGTCCTCATCAAGGACTACGGTGCAACCGAGTGCGAACGCATCCTCGCCGTGGGGTGGGCACCCAGCCGACCCGCCGCGGATAGCCCCGCTCTCGCGTTTGCGGCCGTCCAGGGCATCGCCGATGTCCTCGCCGCTGGCCAACCGTGCCAACACCTCGAGACCGTCGAGAGCATTGGATTTACCACTCGAATTGCGCCCGGTGAGGATGGTTGCCCCACTCAGCGGGAGCGTTGCGCCGCGGAAAGACTTGAAGGCATCGAGACGCAGTTCGGTCAGTCGTGCCACAGACATGAGTTCCTCCTAGTGAAGCGGTGGCCGCGAGGCAAGGCCGATTCAGCTGGACGCCTGTTGATCGTTCGTTGAGGTTGGCGACCACGATGCGGAACAGATGCCGGGTGAAGCAGCGGAGCCTAGGCACGCTTTCGGGTACTTCGTCTGGTTGCTGAAAGCCTCATCCCAAGAGTGGCACAGCTGGGCCCTTGAACGGGGCTCGGTAGGCCGCCCTTTAGGTCAGCGCCTCCCGTTGGATCATGCAGAGCTGACGCGGCGGTGAACCTCCCGCCTCCGAACAAGTGCATGTCCGGGCTTGCTGGAGGCCCACGGTTTCGGGCGCGGTGGTCGGTGTGGCCTTGATCCAGGTAGCGAGGGTGCGGCACGGGTCCTGTTAGGTCTTCCCATCGCGACCATTTCAGGACGATTGGCCAGGGAAGGACGAAAGGGACTTCTTTGCGGCGTTGTCCGCGCGTGACCCGACTGGGCGCGGCCATGCTTCCTTGTCCGCCCAGGTGCGGCGGGTTGTCACCGGTGGGTGGGGTAGCCGGTGATGACGGTGAATCTCACCTAGTTCGGTCGGGGGTGCTGGAGTAGGCCGAACTTGCGGGCGCGGGCCCGCGCAGCGACGTGGGTGTCCGCGCAGAGGGGGCTTCGGGGCAAGGGGCGGACCTTGCGCGCGCAACGCAGTAGCGGGGGGCGTGGTGGGGGCCGCTCGGACGGCGCGGGGATGCGAATCAGTGCCGCTGCACGCAGTGAGCGGGGTGGACGTACGTCCTGAACAATTGTCGTAATTCCGTGGGTACATCGAAGCGGTGTAACTAGGACGCTCGTCCTATGGTCAATTCTTGTCTAGGTTTTCAGCCCGCGGGCCGGGCGGCAAATTCGGTCAATGGGGGCTTTTTTGACGGCGCGGGGTGGGGTGGCTGGGGTGTTGGAGGGGGGGAGGGTGGCCCCCGGCCGCGACGTTGTGGTGTTCGACGGCTGTCAGGCGCTCGCCGCCACCCCGGTTGGACGGTCGCCCTAAAAGGCCTGTTCAGCGCGCTGAATGCGGTTGAAGGGGGCCTAAGTAGCCCTCGCCGGTACAGATTTCGGGGAGGTTTGAATGTGATGTCCGTCACGTCTGTAGCGCTCAGGTTCCGGTCAGTTGTGCCGACCGCGCGCACGTTTGGAGTAATACGGAAAGCGCCGGTCAGGTTTCATGACAAGAAACTGGGTGTAACCCTGAGACCGTTTGAGCGATGTACAGGTTGGTGTAATCATCAAAGGGGCGGGCAGCCACCGATGGTGGTCTGGGGGACAGAACCCCTGGGGGGCTTGCTTCATCACCCGAGTAGGACCAACAGCACGATGCCTTCAGGAGGCCACAGTGAGTGCAGCCAAGCTGCGTAAGTTCGGGCGTGGAACCGCGATTGCCGCGTCTACCGCCCTTGTCATGACGTCGTTCGGCCCCGCGGCCTTCGCCTCGTGGGACGACGCCCCGCAGACCACCGCGATCGAGAACCTCCGCACCAACGGAACGATCGGGATCGTCGACACCGCCGTCGAAACGGACAACCAGGGCGCGAAGCTGGTCAAGGCGGGCCAGAAGGGCCAGGCCATTGCTGACCTTCGCATGGTGCTCCCGAACAGCTTCAAGCCCGGCGACGCCGTTGACCTGCGCCTGCTTGACCGTTCCGCCACCGAGGTGTCGGACCAGCGCAGCAACTCCACCGCTGAGACCCTCGTGGGCTTCTCCGGCCTGGAAGGCGTCACGGTCGAGATCAGCAAGGCTATGGACAGCTCGACCGAGGTCAGTCTTAACACTGACGCGGAGGGCACCGGTAGCCCGCTGAGCATCAGCAACACCGAGAAGGGTATGCAGCCGTGGGCCCCGGGCGCCGTCACTCAGGCGACCCCGTTGGGTGCGACCGCGCCGAGCGCGGCTCCCGAGGTTGAGATGGCGTTGTCGCAGGCCAAGGGCCAGCACGGCAACGACAATCTGCGTTTGACCACGAAGAACACTTCGGCTGGCGACCCGAGCGCTAAGTGGGTCGTCACTGTTAAGGGCCTGAAGGTTGACTTGGGTGAGCAGGTGACGCCGGGTGACCTGCGCGTCGTCCCGTTCGCGGTCAACGCTGAGGGCAAGGCGTCGCCGTGGTTCTACGGCAACGACAAGCTCGACACGAAGGGCACGAACGACACCAAGGACGACGTGCGTGAGATCGGCATCTACACCGTGCCGGCTTTCGTCTCCCCCGTCACAGTGACCTCCGCCAGCACCAACATCACCGCTGACAAGTCGACGCAGTCGATTGGTGACGTCACCATCAAGGAGACGCAGAGCTACTCGCTGCGCAACGGCATCTACACCCTTGACTTCAGCGACAGCACCTCCGACGTGACGATCAAGTCGGTGGCGAAGGACATCACGGCTGAGATCGCCGGCGGTGGTACGGGTGAGACGGTGAGCAACATTGCTGTCGCCAACAATGGCAAGTCCATCACCTTCACCCTGTCCGGTGCTAGCGACGCCACGGTCGGCACGATCACCCTGAAGGGGATTATGGTCTCGGCCAGCCGCTCCGGCACCATGGCGATGACCCTCAAGGGTGGCTCCATCGACACGGGTGCAGCCTCATGGCTGGCGTCGTACGCGGGCTTGTCCACCGCCAAGTATGAGAAGGCGGGGGTCTACGAGGCGAGCGCCCTCACCTCGTGGAACAGCGTCCTCGGTCAGCCCGGTGCGCCTGGCGAACAACGCAGTCTGACCGGCGCCTCTGCCATGAACGTCGATCAGACGGCGGTGCAGGCTAACGACCGCCAAAGCACCCCGCCCGTTACTATGGCCGGGGCGAATGCCGACTCATCGACCTCGGACCTTCATGACCTCACACTCCGTGCGGTGAGCGACACCCAGGTCAGAGGCTACGACACAAGCGGCAACTTGTTTGTCACGCTGAACAAAGACGCGGCCGGTCCGTGGGTGGCCACGTGGGCTGCCCCGAGCAACGACCCGTCTTCATCAGCCACCGAAGCTTACACGTTCGGTAATGTGAAAAACGGTACGGTTTTCGTGACGGACAACCAAGCTAGTGTTACAAGCACGGCTCACGCGCCCTCGACACTGTTCATGGAACAGTTGCCCATCAGCACCGACAATGCCGCAGTCGGCGTTCTGCCGACTGGCACGTACAGGGTTTCTGAGGATGGCAACAGCATCAGCAACGGCGCTGTCGTCCTCACCCGCCAGGCGGGCACGGACCTGTTCAAGGTCACGCAGGACAACGGCGTGACCAACCTGCTCAACGATGTTTACCACGTGGTGAACGCGACGGCGGGTGCGCGGTTCCTGGTTGACAACGGGGTTGTCGACACCATCTACGACAACCCGACGAACTTCCGCTACGGCGGGGGCCAACTCCCGGCGGGCACGTACACCGTGGCTGACGATGGCAATGGTGCTTACAACATCAGTCGCGTTGGTGTTACGGGGGCGGTCTTCGCTAACGTAAGCCCTGCGACAGACGCGACACCATCCCAGGCGCTTATCGACGTGAGCGCGACCGATGACGTGACCGCTGACTCGCGGTTCCAGTTCGCTAACCTGGCGAATGGCCTGCGAATTGTCATTTCCACGGACACCGCGTCGATCACGGACCGGGGTGTGAACCAGGAAGACATCGTGGCGCCGGCGAACGAGTTCGCGGTGCAGGGGACTGCGGGTGCGGGCCTTGCTGCGATCGGTGGTAACAACCGGTTCGAGACGGCCCGCAAGATCGCTAAGGCGTTCAGCGAGTACGGCGAGCACGCGATCATCACCTCGGGCGTGAACTACCCCGACGCGCTGAGCTCCGGTTACCTGTCGCAGCGGATGGACGCCCCGATCCTGCTGACCGACGCGATCGGCCAGAAGGTACCTGAGGACACCCTTGAGTCGCTGCGTGAGCGCGGCGTCCGTAAGGTGTTCATCGTTGGTGGCCCCGCTGCTGTGAGCCCGCAGGTCGAGGCCACCCTGAAGGCCACGCCTGCCTACACGTGGGACGACGCAGCCAAGGCGATGAAGCCGCGTGGCAGCAACCTCGAGGTCATTCGTATCGCAGGTAAGTCCCGGTACGAGACGAACTACCTCGTCAACGCCTACGCTGCCGCGCAGTCCGCAACGCAGTCCACGGTCGGGCAGGTTTCCCCCGGCTACGGCCAGCCGTTGAAGACTGCGGCGATGATCGCTCGCGGCGACAAGTTCGCTGACGCGCTCGCCGCCAACATCCTCACCGCAGGCCGCAACGTCGGCCGGGTCGAGACCAAGGGCACCGAAGCCGTCGTCGAATTCGAGCGCAACTTCTCGGACGCCGACCAGGCGATTAGCCGGACGGACTTGCAGAAGTTCAAGCAGCCCGGCGAGTTCCAGGTCACTGGATCAGCTGGCAGCCAGGATCTGCAATGGAGGAACAGCACCGGCGCCTGGGTCACGATTGCAACGAACACCGGCACGAGCCAGCGGACGTTCACCGGGAATGGAACTGTGCTCCCCGCGGGTGAGACGATCACCTTCGGCAAGGACCCGAACGGAACAACCCTCACCTTCGCGTTGATGGTGAAGCCGGGCAAGCCGGGCAACTACACCATTGGTACGGACCCGACGGTGCGTGCGGCGAACGCCCTACCGGTGATCCTGACCCCGGGTAGCGAGCTCGTGTCTGAGGCTCACCGTCAGCTTGAGGACCTGCACATTGAGCACACCCTGCTCATTGGTAGCTCCAACGCGCTGAGCGACAAGGTCGAGGCGAGCATCAAGGCCACGAAGAACGCTGGTGGCGTCGACTCCGGCATCACCACCCACCGGCTGGGCGGCGACGACCGGTACGAGACCGCCAAGCTCGTCAACGAGTACGCGATGGCTCCGGTCTCAGCTACCAAGGCCGGCGAAGTGCCTGGTTTGGGATTCGACGGTGGCCTGGTCTACAACGACCAGGGCGAGCGCGACATCGAAGCTGGCGCACTGCACACCGTCTACCTCGCCAACGGCGGCGTCAGCCTGCGCAACGGCAAGGAAGGCTGGGACGACAAGAAGTTCGCCGACGCCCTGGTCGCCGGGCCGTGGATCAGCAAGGACCGCGACGCGATGGCACTCACCGGTGTCGTCTCCACGCCGGACAACACCACCGCGTTCTACACCGAGAATGCGCCGGCACTGGACAACGCGGTTGGTCTCGGCCTCGGTGACGCCGTCTCCACTGCAGTCATCAAGTTCGCCAACCAGATGGTCTCCGTTAAGTGAGACCCATCAATCGCCGATGATGCCTCGCGCATCTAAGTGAGCAGCGGGCCGGAACCCCTCGGGTTCCGGCCCGCTGTGCTGTTGATGGCGGTGAAGTCTACCGCGGCCGCCCGCGACGAACGGCCATACGTGGCCCACGTTCACGCAGTCGGCGTCACTGTGGCGAGCGCCCCGGGCCGTGGACGGTGATGCTGAACTCGCCAGGCTCAACCAACCGCCGAGTTGCGCAAGCGTGCTGATCGGCAACGTGGCCAACACCGGTGGGGCTGTCGTGCAAGCACCTTCCTCGCCACCGGCTGCGACTTCCTAGACGTGCTGGCGGGCAATCCCGGCAGCGCATTCGGTGGATGCGCCGTAGGTGAGCACACACCTGCACTGTGACCGGTCTGGGGTGGTGGCAACCCCGACCTGAGGCAGCCGGCGCGCCCGCGGCGAACAAAGGGGGCATGCCCACCCGCCGGCCCGTCGGCAAACCTGGCCAGCACAGCCGCCGCGTCGTCGTGGCTGCCCGGGCCAACCGCGCCCACCCGAACCCGACCTGCAGCGACGTCTTGCTGCGCGATGCGAAACCGCCCAGCTCGCCCCCCCCGGGAAAGCACGGCCCCGTCGCGCTGCCGACAGGCACCACCCGCGTCCGGTGCGTGCCTGCCGCCAGCGAAGCGCAGCGACTTGACCCACCAGTAGTCGAATCAACATGTCGGACAGAGCAGCCCAAGTCGGTCGTTCGAGAGCGCTCAGTGCAGGTTCGGGACAGCCGATGAGCAAGGTAGCCCAGGACGGGCGCCCACTGCCATCACGGAGGATTTGTGACTGCCCTAACTCGAGGGCGCAGCGCTGCCACGCTCGCTCTCACCTGCGCCCTATCCGTCATGGGGCTCGCCCCACCGATGACTGCCTCAGCCAGCAATGAGCCGGTGCGCGAATCGGTCGACGTCACCTCGGTGACCACTGCCCAAACCCTTGGCCTGGGACGCGCCACCGTGCGCGGCGCCCTCGCCAAACCATCCCCCGGTCGGGTCTGGGGCGCCGACCGGATCGAAACCGCCGTGGCCGTCTCCCGGCTGGCGTTCGCCACCACCAAAGCCAAAACGGTCTACCTGGCGCGGATGGACAGCTTCGCCGACGCCCTCGCCGGTGGCGCCCTACCCGACGGTCCGGTGCTGCTCGTACCGACCACCGGCGCCGTCCCCGCGGCCGTCCTAGCCGAAATCACCCGGCTGGCGCCCGAGCGCGTCATCGCACTTGGGGGCAGGGCCGCCGTCTCTGACTCCGTACTGCGCAGCGCAGCTCAGAACCGTGCCACCGCACGACTGGCCGGAAAAGACCGCTACGAGACTGCGGCCCTGATCAGCCAGCGTGCGTTCCCCAAGGGCGCCGCACGGGTGTACCTCGCCACCTCCGCAGACACCTCCCCAGACGCAGTCGTCGGTGGTGTCCTCAGCGCCGGGCCGGTACTGCCCGTGCCGAGCACCGGCACCGTGCCCAACGCCATCCGCGCCGAAATCGTCCGCCTGGCACCGCCGGCGGTGTACGCCCTCGGCGGGACCAACGCCGTCTCGGACCAGGTGCTGCGCGCCGCCGTCAGTAACTCCACCCGTAAGGGCCTGGCCGCTGCCAACAAGGTCGAAACAAAGCGTCTCGCCGGCGCCAACCGCTACGAAACCGCCGCCGCCATCGCCCGGCACGCCTTCCCCAACGGCGCCACCACCGGCTACCTGGCGCGCGGTGATGTCTTCGCCGACGCCGTCGCCGGCGGCGCGCTCACCGACGGTCCCATCCTGCTCGTGCCCCCGGCCAGCGCAGACTCCCGCCAGATCCAGGCACTGGCCGCGCCAGCCGCCGAAGTACTGCGCGCCCTGAAGGTCACCTCCGTGGCCAGCCTGGGCGGGGAGAACGCTGTCAGTACCCCCATCGCCACTGCGATCCTGGCCCAGGTGCCCTCCATCACCGCCCCCGGACCGCTGGTGCAAGCCAGCGGGGAGCTGCCCAAACCACCCCCAGCAGCCGGCCCGAAACCGGCGCCCAGCGCCGAGCCGAGCCCCAGCGCCGAGCCGAGCCCGAGCCCCAAACCAAGTCCCAGTGCTGAGCCAGTACCAAGCACGGAACCGACCGCAAAGCCCGAACCAAGCCCACAGACTGCCCCCGAGACGACCGTGAGTCTGCCGAAGGCCGATTCTGGCGTCACCAACCTGCCGCAGCGCTACACCTACCCGTTGGCCGAAACCAGGACCAGCCGGTACTGCGACAAGGCCGTGAACATGCGCTGGCCCGTCGAGTTGCCAAACGGTTTCACGATCTCCTGCGTCACCGGCAACATTCCGGGCCAAGACCGCAACACTCTAGGTTTGACCAGTAGCCGGATCAGCTTCTTTACCCGCGAGGACGGCACTCGCTACAACGAGCGAGCTACCGGCACCATCGAGATCCGCAGCGACCTCTCCGATGCGCTCACCGAGGTCGTCATCGTGCACGAACTGGCGCACGCCTACTCCTACGCGCATCTGAGCTTCGCCCAGCGCGATGCTTTCGCCCAAGCGCTACCGACCCCGTACCGGGAGTTCAACGATCCTCGGGCCAGCTACGGGACTGCACCGGCAGAGGTGTGGGCCAACTCCCAAGGCACCTGCGCCGGCTACGCCCCGCCGGACAACCGCAACATCGTCGACTGCTCGACGCTGGCCGGATACATCCCGCAGTGGAAACCGACCAGCAACCTGCCTTACTGAGAGCCAGGCGAACACCACGCCAACTAGTTCGGCACGGCGCCGGGGACGATGCGTTCTGCTTCGACCCCGGCGCTTCTTGCCGACTTGGTAGGGAGCCGGCGACCCGCCGGAGTCCACCGGCAAGGAGAGCAATGCGCCTGCATCGAGATGTCAGCGCCGTCGCCACCGCAGCCGTTCTCGCGTTCGGGCTCAGCAGCCCCGCCCAGGCTCAGAGCCACGCACAACCCGCGCCCGGCGCCCGCACGAGCAGGCCCGTGCACGCCGATGCCGACCGGCAGCGCACGCTCAGCGCGGCCAACCCCGCGCAGCGGCGCGCGACCACCCGTTCGACGTCAGCCTTCGCCGCGCAGCAAGACACGCGCACGCCAGCCAGCGCCTTGCCGCACACCGGCACGCCGCCCTCTCCTGCAGGTCAGCGGCAGACCGTCAGGCACACACACGCCCGGGATGCCGCTGCAGGGACCGCCCGGAACACCGGGCGGCTGGCCGGTGCCGACCGGTTCGCCACCGCCGTAGCCATCTCCCGACGTGCCTTCCCCACCACCGCCGCCAGCGTCTACCTGGCCCGCGCCGACGACTTCGCCGACGCCCTCGCCGGTGGGGCGCTCACCGACGGTCCGGTCCTGCTCGCGCCCAGCACCGGAGCCGTGCCGCAGGTGGTGCTGGATGAGATCGCTCGCCTGCAACCACGCGAAGTCCTCGCCATCGGCGGGGCCGGGGCACTATCCGAAACGGTCCTCAACCAGGGCGCGCAGGGACGTCCCACCGCACGCCTGGCCGGCGCCGACCGGTTCGCCACGGCGGCCGCCATCTCCCGGCGCGCCTTCCCCGGTGGCGCCTCCCAGGTCTACCTCGCCGGGGCCTACGGCTCCCCGGACGCCCTCGTCGGGGGAGCGCTGCGCCAAGGGCCGGTGCTGCCGGTACTTTCCACCGGTGCCGTCCCGGGAGCCATCCGCGCCGAGATCGACCGGCTCGCCCCGGCCTCCGTACTCGCCCTCGGCGGACCGGCCGCGGTGTCGCAGAAAGTGCTCGTCGGGGCAGCCGACGGCCGCCCCACCGAACGCCTGGCCGGAGCCGACCGGTTCGCCACCGCCGCCCGCATCGCCCGACACGCCTTCCCCGGCGGGGCGAAAACCGCATACCTGGCCCGCAGCGACGTCTTCGCCGACGCGGTAGCCGGGGGAGTGCTGTCCGACGGGCCCATCCTGCTGGTGCCCCCACCCGCAACGGTCCGTGCGGACTTGCTCGCGGAAGCCGGCCGCGAAGCCGACGCGCTCGGCGTCGACGAGGTGATCGCGCTCGGCGGGGCCGCCGCCGTCACCGACGCCACTTTGAATGCGGTGAGCCAGGGTGCGACCGGGGACGCCCAAACCCACACCACCGCCCCCACCCCCAACCGGGCGCCGACCGAAGCCGCAACCGAACAGCCCTACTGCGACACCGCGATCCGCAAGGCGTGGCCGCTGAAACGCGACCCGCGCTACCGCATCTCCTGCGTCGATGAGGTGAGCCTTGACGGCGAACCGCAGAAGACGGTGTTCGGGCTGACCACCTCCACCGTGACACTGGCCACGGGCGAACTCATCGAGGGTCATATTCAGATCCGGCGCGGGCTACCCGCAGATCTCACCGACGCCGTCATCGTGCACGAACTGGCACACGCCTACTCCTACACCCGGCTCACCCTGGCCCAACGCACCTGGTTCGCCCAGCAACTCGGCCAACTGGACTTCGAGGCCGGGCGCTACGAGGACATGCCCTCCGAGATCTGGGCCAACACCCAAGGAACCTGCCTGGGCTACCCGGTACCGGCCACCACCACCGTCGCCTGCCAGATGATCGGCGCCACCGAGAAGCGGTAGCCGCGACCAGGCAGACCCGCGAGCGGGCAGACCGGCGCCAGGACAGACCCGCACCGCGTCGCTGCGCATGCGGTCGTGACGCTGGACCTGGCTGCTCTCCATCACTTGCCCGCTCAGCCGGTAGGCCGCAGCTGGGAGCGCGCAGGCGAGATTACTCAGGCGGACTCGTGCCTCTTCGCCCACGACGGCAACGGCATGATCCCCTCATCGGCCGCCCAGCGCGCGGTCTGCAGCGCCAGCGCCTCCCAGTCCTGGCCCGGAGTCATCACGCCGACCTCCATGTGGCAACCGAGGTTGGGCACCACCGCGTACAAGTGGTGCGGGTCGTTCTCGTTGCGTTTCGCAGCCGCGTTCAACATGAACCGGCACGGCGTGAGCAGCGCGGTCTTGATCGTCCCGATCGGCCCCGTACCCAGCGGCGTCAGCCCGGTGAAGTACTCCCGGCCCCGATACGGGCGGTGCCCCTGATAGAGCAGGCACGTCTCGTGGTCGAGGAACATGTGCCGGAAGGGGAACATGCACAGCCGGAACATGCGGTAGTCGGCGCGCAACGCACCGACCCGGGCCGCGAACGTGCTGGCCGTGCTGGCCACGTTGAGCCACTGACGCCCGGCGGCAGTGCGGGCCGGCGCGACCTTCCACTCCTGCGGGTATTGGTAACCCTCGGGCCACTCCCGCTCGGCGGCGAACCCGGGCGCCGAGGCGTACAACGCGAAATAGGCGACGTCGGGCATCTCCTGCGCGGCGGCCGCCAACGCCGACAAGGCGTCGGGGGTGTGCAGGTAGTCGTCCTCGCTGAAGTAGACGACGTCTTCATCCGGCCAGTTCGAATCGATCGCGAACCGCAACGCCGTCACGTAGCTGTTGCGCATGCCCTTGGGGCCGCCGGCGATGGGGTGCACGGTGCCGTAGCGATGCTGCATGCTCGTCCACGCCAGCGGCAGCGGCCCGTCATTGAGCCACACCGGAAAGATCCCGGCCTGCTCGGCGCTACGCGCGAACGAGGCGGCCGCCAACATCTTGCTGAACCACAACGGGCGAGACTTGTTGTTATCCCCTGCGTACGAGCGGTATACAGCGTGCAGAGCCACCATCGAAAACCCCTAAAACCCCCGGATCCGCGCCCCCTGGAGCGGATGTGCCCGAACCTGTCCCTAACAGGTCCGGGCACATCGTACTGCGCGCCGATGCAGGCAGCTGCTATCCGTCTCGGCGTCGATCCGGTTACGGGTTGTTTACATCTCTTCGTGGGTGTCGGGGTCCCCGCCGAACAACCGGCCGTCCGGCTTGCCCAACGCGGTGATCGCCGCCACCTCCTGCTCGGTGAGCTCGAAGGAGAAGACGTCCAGGTTGCTGCGCTGCCGCTGCGGCGTGGCCGACTTCGGCAACGGAAGAGCCCCCAACTGCAACTGCCAACGCAGAATCACCTGAGCCGGGCTCACCCCGTGCGCGGCAGCCGCATCGGCCACCGCAGCCTCCTCGAACGGGGCGTTGCGCTTACCCAACGGGCTCCAACTCTGGGTGCGGATTCCCAACTCGGCGTGCACGGCGCGCATCTGCTCCTGCGGGAAGTACGGGTGCAACTCGATCTGGTTGACCGCCGGCGTCACGCCGGTCTCGGCGATGATCTGGGCAAGGTGGGCTTGGGTGAAGTTGCTCACCCCGATGGAGCGCACCAGGCCCCGCTCGCGAACTTCCACCAGCGCCGCCCACGCCTGGGAGAACAGCCCCACGCTCGGGTTCGGCCAGTGGATGAGCACCAGGTCCAGGTAGTCGACCTGCATTGCGCGAAGCGAGGATTCCACCGAGGCGACCGCCTTATCGTGGGCGTGGTCGCGGCCGGGGATCTTCGTGGCCAACTGCACCTGCTCGCGCGGCAAACCGCTGCGGCGCAGCGCCTCCCCGACCTCAGCTTCGTTCTGGTAATTCACCGCCGAATCCAACAGCCGGTAACCGTTCTCCAGCGCGCTGGTCATCGCCTCCACACCCTCCTGCCCCCGCAGCGGGTAGGTGCCGAAGCCGACCTGAGGCAGGGTTCGTCCGTCATTGAGTTCATACCTGGGTGTGGTCATGGCGGCAGGCTACTCGGGCAACGGATCAGCGGCCGGGATCGCCCGCTCGGGCACGCCCAGGGCGATCGTCAACGCCAACATCGTCTCGGGGTCGTCCAAGGAATCCCCGTACAGCGAACGGATCTGCCCGATCCGGTACCGCACGGTGTGCGGGTGCACGAACAGCGCTGCCGCCACCCGATCCCGGGAACCGCGATGCAGCAGCCAGGAGCGCAATGTCTCCAAGAGGCGCACCCGCTGCGCCGGACGCAGCCCCGCCAACGGGGCCAATGCGCGTTCTCGCAAATCGGCCAAAGCCTGCTCATCGGCCAGCAACACCAGATCGACCAGCCGCTCCTCGGTGTCCACGACCTCCCCGGGGCGGCGCGGCAGCCGCATCCCGCGCAACGCACGCTCATAGGAATCACGCACCTCTCGCCACGGGTGCGTCGGGCCGATGCAGCCACCGTTGTCGCCCAGCACCGTCTTCAAGCGCTCTCGCCGGGCCGCCGTCAGGTCGGGTACCAACAGCAACGCATCCTCATCGTCCAACCCGGGCACACCGCCGGTGAGCAGCAGAGTCGTCTGATCCAAGCGGGAGGCCGCCTGCGGGGCGTGTTCAGCCGGGGCGATCACCGCCGTCAACGTCGTCGGCTGCCTCCAGGCGGCGCGTTCGGCGGCAGCGGCCAGCGTCGCCTCGTCTGCGCCGGCGAGCAGATACCGCCCGAGACGCTCCAGGTGACGCTCCCGGACCCGACCGGCGGTCTCGAGTTCGTCGGTGTGACCGTTGATGCTCGCCGCCGACAACTCATCGATGTAGGAGAAGACCAACTCGGCGAACTCCCCGACGACCGAGGCCGACATCCCGGCAGCCACCGCCACCCGCGACAACTCCCGCCAGGAGACCCGCGCCCCGATCCGGTACGCGCTCAACAGGGCATCCATCGAGCGACCGCTGCGGGCCTCGCCGCGGCCCAACTCATACGCCGCTGACGTGCTGCGTTGGATGGGTACCGAGGGGTCGGCGTCGCGGCTGGCGACCTTGAGGAAGTTGATCAGCGCCAACTCCACCGCCTCTTGCAACCGCGTCCCGGAGACCCCGCTGAAGGGATGGCGGTAGCTGGGCACCTCCACGGTGATCGCCGCCACCGCCAAATGCGCCACCGCAGGCAGCGCCGAACGCAGCACGGCGTTCATCCCCGGCTCCAGATACAGTGGGCCGGGCGCCTCAGGTCCCTCCATCTTTTTGTCCTTCATGACCAAAAGACTACGGATCATTCACGTCAGACGGTGAGGCTTTTAGGGCCTGTGATGAGAAACGATGAAGCCATGCCGATTCCTGCCCTGGAGCGCCCAGGCGTGCGGAGGCGTTCACGTGCCGTACGCGATGGATTGCTTTCGCTCGCAGGCATGCTCACCACCCCGTTACTTCCCACCGACTACCTCGACCTCATCGATCCGCTGCGTCTGGGCGCCGATCTGCGCGGTCGTCTTGTGCGCCGCCAGCCCGAAACGGCCGACTCGGCAACGCTGTTCATTCGCCCCGGTCGGGCCTGGCGCCCACACACCCCGGGCCAGTACATCCGAATCGGTGTCGAGATCAACGGCGTGCGGCACTGGCGCGCCTACTCCCTGACCTCGCCGCCGAACACCCCCGACGGGCTCATCGCCATCACCGTGAAGAAGATCCCCGACGGGGTCGTCAGCGCCTACCTGGTCGACGAAGTCCCCGAAGGCACACTGCTCATGCTCGACCAGGCAACAGGTGAGTTCGTGCAGCCGCAGCCGCTGCCGCCGCAGGTTCTCTTCATCACCGCAGGCAGCGGTATCACCCCCGTGATGGGGATGCTGCGCAGTCACCAGTTCGACGACGTCACCATCCTGCACAGCGCTCCCACCGCCGCCGACGTCGTCTTTGGTCCCGAGCTTCGGGCCTTGGCCGACGCCAGCCGCGCCCAAGGCGCCCGGCTGCGCCTCATCGAGCGGCACACCGACAGCCAAGGAATCCTCGACCTGGGTCAACTCGATGAGGTCGTGCCCGACTGGCGCGAACGCGAGACGTGGGCGTGTGGGCCCGCCGCCATGCTCGACGCCGCCGAAGAGACCTGGGACGCCGCCGGTGCCGGCCAGCGCCTGCACACCGAACGGTTCCGCCCGGCCGTGACCTCCGTGGGGGAGGGCGGGGCGGTCACCTTCACCCGCAGCGAGGTCGTCATCGACGACGCAGACGGCGGCCGTCCACTGCTTGACACCGGCGAAGAAGCCGGTGTGATCATGCCCTCCGGTTGCCGAATGGGGATCTGCTTCGGCTGCGCGGCGCCGCTGCGTGAAGGCAGCGTGCGCGACCTGCGAACCGGCGAGACCACTACCGCGGCGCCCGGCGACGGCGTCATCATCCAGACCTGCGTCAGCGCACCCGCCGGCGCGTGCCAGATCGACCTGTGACAAGGAATATGCCATGACGCCAACGCTCCTGGACCCAGGCCGCGGATCGGCCGCTGCGCCCACGCAAGCCCCCGACCGTCCCAAACGCGGCCACGCGGTCGCTCCCACCACCGAACGCCGCCACTGGGGCGAGAAGCCCTCTGGTCGGCCCGACCCGGCAGGTCACCTCAGCCCAGAGCAGATCGACGCCCTCGGGCGTGAACTCGACGCGCTGCGCCAAGAGGTCATGGACAGCCGCGGCAGCCACGACGCCGCCTACATCCGGCGGGTCATCGCCACCCAACGCGGTATCGAGGCGGTCTCCCGGCTGGTGCTGCTGTTCTCCAAACATCCCAGCGCCTGGGTGCTCGGCACCGCCGGGCTCTCGGTCGCCAAGATCTTGGAGAACATGGAGATCGGCCACAACGTCCTGCACGGCCAGTGGGATTGGATGCGTGACCCCAAGATCCACTCCACCACCTGGGAATGGGACCACGTCGGTCCCGCCTCGATGTGGAAGCGCTCGCACAACGAACTGCATCACACCTTCACCAACGTCATCGGGATGGATGACGACCTCGGCTACGGCATCATGCGGGTCGACGTCGACCAGCCGTGGGAGCCACTGCACCTGCTGCAGCCGCTGACCCACACCCTGAACGCTCTGACCTTCCAGTTCGGGATCGCGTTCTACGACCTGGAACTGCGCCAGAACCTGGCCCGTTGGGGGGAACTCGACGAGCAGCAGAAAGAGAGTTTCCTGGCCGACGTGAAAGCGACCGCGGCCAAGATCGCCCGGCACGTGCTGCGCGACTATGTCCTGCACCCGGTGCTGTCGGGGCCTAGCGCCGTCACGACATTGCAGGCCAACCTGGTGGCCAACTGCCTGCGCAACGTGTGGACCAACGCCATCATCATCTGCGGTCACTTCCCGGACGGGGTGCAGACCTTCGAGATCGAGACGATCGAGGGCGAAAGCCGCGGCGAGTGGTACCTACGCCAGATGCTCGGTTCGGCCAACATCTCCGGCGGCCCGCTCGTGCACCTGATGTCGGGCAACCTCTCCCACCAGATCGAACACCACATGTTCCCGGACGTGCCCAGCAACCGGTACGCCCAGATCGCCCCGCGTGTTCGGGCTTTGATGCAGGAGAACGGGTTGCACTACGTCACCGGCCCACTGCCGGTGCAGCTGGCCTCCGTCACCCGCAAGGTGTTCTCGCTGTCCCTGCCCAACGGCGCCTGGGCCGACCTGCGCGAGCGCCCCTTGGCGACCCTGCGTCGTGGCGCTTCCTGGCTGACCTCTCGCGGCCCGGCCCGCCGCCGCTGAGCATCACGCGGACGCAAACACAACGAAGCGGCCGGTGCCATCCGAAACCGGAGGCGCCGGCCGCTCGCTGCTTATGCGGGCCTACGGATTCACCAACCGCAGGTCTTGCTCAACGGGAAGTCCGCGATGACGTCGGCGCCGCCGAGGCGGACAACCTGCGTCAGCGACAGCTTGCCCAGCTCGGCCGCGACCTTGTCAGGGGCGCAGGTCGGGGCCAGCAAGGCCAACGGCGCCTTCGACTTGGTCGCGGCGGGGATGCCAGCCAGCGCGTCCGGGAAGTCCTGGCCGGTGGCCACGAAGACGGAGGTTGCGCCTGAACCGGTGACGTTCTTGATGACCTCCGCAGACGTCTCGTACCGGTTCTCGCCGGCGTATCGCATGACGCTGCCCAGGCTGTTGGCCTGGTTGGCGACGGTGCCGTTGAGCACCTTCGTGCCGCCGATGAGTTTGATGTTCTTCACGCCCAGAGTCTTCAGACGGTCGATTGTCGCGTCGGTCAGGTCACCCGGCAGCGACAGCATCAGCGGCGCGTTCTCCTTCGCCGCGCCCGAGCCGCCGGAAAGAGCGTCCGGGAAACCCCAGCCGTAAGCGACGTAAGCCGTCTCGACGCTGGCCCACTGACGCGACACCGCGATGGCGGTGCCGATGCGGTCACTACCGGCCAGACGCTGAACCGAACCTTGTCCGAGTCCCTTCAACTGGTTCTCGACCTCAGCACTGACGACATCGGAGCCACCGACGATCTTGATGTTCGACGGCGACAGGCGACGGATCTCGTCCATCACCGAGTCGGCGAGCTTGTCGGGCTCAGTGAGCAGCAGCGGAGCGTCGTCCTTGGCAGCAGCCGGGCCGGCCGTCAGCGCATCGGCGTAGCGCCAGCCATTTGCGATGTAAACCGTGTCGGCGTCGGCAGTGAAGTACTTCTTGCTGATCTCAACCGAGGTGCCGATTCGGTCGCTGCCTGCGACGCGCACAGCCTCCGGGTCGGCCTTGGCGTCGGTGAACTCGAGCACGAACTCCTCGGCCAGACGGCCACCGGAAAACGCGCGGCCGGGGGCAGCGAGCGCCCGGACCTTGATGATCATGTCCTCGCCCGGGGTGGCCTTGACGGTCTTGCTCGTCTCGTTGGAAGCGAACGACACGTCGGTGTTGCCGACCTTCCAGTTGACCCCGTCAACCTTATGCAGGGTGATGGCGTCATTTTCTGTGCCGACAGCATCGACCTTGACCGGTGCGGCCGAGCTGGGAACGCTCACCGGCGCCAGAACCTCGGCGGCAGAAGTGACGCGCAGGGTGTGCGTCGGTTCCCCGCCAGGGATGACGTACCCCTCGGCAGCTACTGCCTTGAAGGTGACATCGGAGTCCTTGCCCGCCTCGGCGGTCACCATGACGTCGACTTTGTCGCCGGCTTTGGCGGTCGCCGGGTCGAAGAAGACCGTGTTGGTGTCGACAGTGGCGTCCTTAAACATGGCCGTGCCGTCGGTCGCCGACACGAACTTCCAGACCACACCGGGGGTGTAGGTCAAGGTGATGGCGTCGTTAGCGGTGCCCGCGCGGTCGGTCGCGACCGGTTCGGCAACGGTTGCGGGGGTACTCACGGCCACAGCCATGTTCACGGCCGTGCCGGTGGATCCGATCAGCTTCAGGTCATACTTGCCAGCCGTGTTCTCCTGGATGGTGCACGTCAGGGTGGTCTCGACGACGGCAGCAGCGGTGGCGCAGGTATTCGACTCCGAGTTGTCGGTCATGGCCGCGGAGTTGGGGTCAGTCAGGGCCAACCGGTAATCGGCGCCCTTGGTGAGTCCGCTGGCCTTGACGGTGAAGGACTGCCCGGCGGCAGGAGCCGTCGGCGAAACCTCCAGCGTTGCATCTGCGGCGTAGGCGGAGGTGGCTGGCACGGTGAGGCCGACCAAGGTCAAAGCGGCCGCGGTAGCGAGCGTGCGGCGACCCAAACGTGCGGAAAGCTGCCCGGTGAAAGTCATATGTGTGTTCCCTTCGCGCCCTCACAGCAGTGAGCGGCGGAATCGTTGTGAACCGAGACGGCTCCAGGAGGAGCCGCTACGAGGCGGCCTTACGCTTTGATGTCCCCGAAGAAGAAGATTACTTACCTCTAATGAGGAAATATTCTTCTTCATCACCAGGCGGCCTCTGACTTACAACTCTACCGGAGTGCCGCCTTACGTCAACGCGATCATTCGTTCAAGACGGTCGACCCATTGGTAGTTCGGCCGCCGTACTCGATGAGGGAATCTTGAAAGAATCTTGACCTAATTTGGGGTTACTCTTTAAATGTGGCGACCGGCGGGAATCCAGCCACCAACTGGTCGACGTCGCCGAGGCGAGAAGTAGCCACCACGGAAACCACATGAGCGGCGAGCTCACGACAACTCCGGCCAACGCGAAGCCTGCGAGATAGAGCGCCAACAAGCACCTGCCACCCCTTTCATCCAGATGCCGCGGACGGCCCGTCACGAATGCCGCCCCGGGTTCGCTGTGCTGGGGGTCGCGCCGGGTCACGCCCTGCGCAGGCCGGATCGCCCGCCAGGCCAGAACCACGAGTAGGACCGCCAGCGGGGCAGCCATGGCCAGGCCGCGCTCCGCCAAGAGTTCGACGAAACCGTTGTGGGCGGGCAAGACGCGCGGGACGTCCGGGTGATCGACGGCGGCCAATGCCCATTCGTATCGCGCCGCGCCGATACCCGTCCACGGGCTAGTGCGCCAAAAGTCGATGCCGTGGCGGATGAGCGCTAGCCGAGCCGAGTCGGAACGGACAGTGTCTGCATCGCCCGGCAGCAGCAGCGAAAGCACCGGGTTACGGGCCGCCAACGAAGGGATCGCAAACGCGCAAAGCAGTGCCAGAGCGGCACCGGCACCGACAATCCGCAGTGCGAACGGGTGGCGGCGACGCCAGTGTGCTCCTCGGGCCAGGAGCCCGGCCCGACCCGCAGCCAACAGGCCGGCGCCCAACGCAGCGACCAGAGCCCCAGCAACACCTGCGCGGCTTTGCGTCTGCCACAACAGGATTGAAGCGACAAGTGTCGCCAACAGCAGGCAGATTCGCCACCATCGAGAAGTGCGCTCGGTGAGCCACAGCAGCGCAATGCCGATGGTGACGACCAAAATCACCGCGTAATTGTTGGGGTTGACGAAGTAGGACGAAGGGGAGTGCGGCGGGCCGGTCCACGGGGAGGTCGCAGGGCGCAATGGGTGCTCGCCAGAGAGCATCTCCCAGATGCCCATCGGAGCGCTCAGGGCGAAAACCGCCAACCACAGGGCCCGCAAGGCCACCGCGGACTGGAGGCGTCCGCGCGACATCAAGGTGATGCCGACCGTGATCAACGCCGCTGCGGTGAAGCCACGAGTGTCATTGATGACGATCTTCCAGGTGGGATTCCACAGCGTCGCCTCTGCAGCGGTCGCGGCGAAACACGCCCACAGGCCGACCAGCGCCACGACTGCGGCGTTGCGATAGGGGCGGGCGCCAGGTACGCACAGCAGCCCGGCGAAGGCGGCGCCACCATAAATGAGCCACGGGGCGGTGGGGCCGAGCAGTTGATAGACGGCGACGAACAGGGCGGTCACCAAGAACGTGAAGGCTATCGCGGACAGACGTAACAGCGAGCCGAGGCGACAGTCCAGGGCTGCAGAGATGCGGTTGCGCGCAGGCGGCGCAGCAGCCGATCCCCGCGAAGTCTTCTGATCTGCGCTAGTGACGACGTCGATGACATCCAGCTGCGCTGCGTTCGCGGCGATGGTCGCATTCGCAACGCGTCGGTCATGGCGGCTACGAAATGTTGATCTCATTCGCTGGCCCAAAGATGCAGGCACAGAACCCCCTTCAGTGAGTCCGAGTGTTCCCCCATTCGGACATCGTGTTTTTGCAGTGTGAATCAATGCAGTGCTGGTCAGCCGTCCAGCGCCGCATCGTGGGAAAATCAGGCGAGATGGGTGCTGGTGTGCCGCTTCTCATTACCAAAAGAGGCAGGGGTGAGGGTGGTCGCTGTCGATGGCAGGAAATAGGACATGCGACTTGGACAATTGTCTGCATTGACCTCTCGGAATATGCCAATACGATTGGGCCTGAACCTAATTCCTCAGGAGGAATGAATGAAGATCGCACGCATCGCCGCCCTGGCCGTCCCCGCCGTCATCGCACTGGCCGGGTGTAGCGGCAACGCCGATCTACCAGCAGATGACGCTGCAAGTTCGGCGGGTGTAGAGGCCTCCCAGGCAGCACAGGAGACCGCCCCCGCCGACAGCGACACAACCCCCGCCGCAGACACCACGACTCCCGCCGCAGACGGCACGGGCGCCGCGGGGGCGGCAGGTAAAGACTCCTCGGCGTCGCCGACCGCAATCCCTGGAGCAGACACCGCCCAGGTGAAGGTGACCAAGTGCGAGGCCGGAAAGAACGGCGTCGACATCGAGGTCGACGTCAAGAACACCAGCGACAAGCCCCGCAACTACGTCATCGCGGTTGGCGTGAAGGACTCCGCCGGTAAGACGGCTGGCGGCGGCGCCGTCATGGTCCAGGCCGACGCGGGCAAAAGCGCCAAGGGCACCGGCGAAGCCCCCGCCAAGGTCAAGGGCAAGGTGACCTGCGAGGTCAACAACATCGGTAGCGTCGAAGGCTGACAGCGTTCACCACTGCGCGCCGTCCGGTCACTGACCCGGCGGCGCGCAGTCGTTATTTGACCCGGGTGAACACGCCGCTGGCCGAGAGCGAAACGACGACGCTCTGTTTGCCGACCGTGACGGTGTACACCGAGGAGCCCTTGGGGCCGGGTTTCATCGAGCCGCGAACGGTGTCCCGGTGGCCGCCGGCGACCACGGCGGTGACGATGTTGGCCGAACGGCCACTGCGCTGCACCGAGACCACCGGGGCGGCGGTCTTGGTGAAGATGGTCGGCCACACCCAGCCCTGGATCGGGCGTTTCGAACCGCTGAGCGTGCGGGTGGTGGCGGCGGGAACGCGGGTGGTCCCCGGCGCCGGAAGCTGCACGAGCGTGGTGCGCAGCGGACCGTTGACCGCCGAAGCGGCCCGGCCTGAGGCGGGTACCGACACTCGGGTGCCGGCCGGCAGATGCCACAGCTGCTCGAAGCGGCGGGTGGAACGCGAACTCGCCTGGTCCAGGACGAGAACCAGGTCGGGGTCCCTGGCGATCAGGACCGAACGAGACCGGCTCACCCCCGAGGCCGGGGCATCGGTGAACCGGTAGGAGTCGGCGTTGCGGTAGCCGGTGCGGGCGTGCGCCAACCGGGTAGCGAAGCGCTCACCCATCCCGGAGACCACGAGCTGGTTGTGCGCGGCGGGGCCCTTGAAGTAGGCCTCCCACGCATCGCGGGTGTACTCCCCGTAACCGACGTCGGCGAGCACCTCCTTGCCGCGGGCCTCCCAGGTGATCGAGGTGTGGTCGTTGTGTCCGTGCAAAGCCCGGGCCGGACCGAACCGCAAACTGTAGAACGACTCATGCGCGAAGGGTTTGCGGGCCGTGCCCCAACCCGAACGGCCGAAAACATAGCCCTGCATATAGACCCGACTGAGTTGCGCGGGGCGGGCGCCGGACTTGCCGCCGGTCGCCGCCCACGTCTGCTCCGGCCCGGCGAACGGGCCGTAAACGCGACTCTCGGTGTTGCCGAGCTGGGCCAAGGTGCGCCGCGGGGTCATGGCGTGCGCGATGAAAGTGCCCAACGCTGCCCGCCGCTTGGCGATGGTACGGCGCAGCGAACTAGTGGGCGCGCACGCCGTCAACGCCGTTTCGGCCCGACCCCACAAGCCGTAGTTGAAGACGGCATAGCCGGTGGACTGCTCATTCGTGGCGCCCTGGGAGTCGATCGCATGGCCGAGCCCATCGGCGAGCCGCTTCATCGCCAGCGACTGATAGTCGGGGCGGCGCAGGTTGCACCCCACCCCGAGCATGACGATGGATTCGTCGGTGCCGTGATTACCCCACCCGGAGTAGTGGCGTCGCAGGAACTCGGCGTGCTGCACCAGCGAGATGTCCAGCCAGGCGTAGGAGGCCGGCAGCGCGCCGTCGTTGCGCTCCAGGACGACCTCGCGTAGGCAGTTGAGAACATTCGTGCGGTGCATCGTGGCCTCCCACGCGCCCGCATTGCCCTGCCAGGAGTAGGGGTTGTCCCGCACCCAGTCCTTGGCCACAGCCGTGGCGTGGTTCAGTGCTGCGTCGTCGCCCTTACGGCCGGCTTCGATGGCGTTGCCCAGCCAGCGCAGCGAATGCAGCCACATGTACCAACTCACCTGTCGGTAGGGGTTGGCGCGCCAGTTGATGTTGCCCGAACCGTCGCCCACCTTGGCCGCCGGGTAGGTGCCCCACGCGAAGTTGTCCTGCATCACCTGCGCCAGCGGGTTCGAGGACGGGATCGAGGAGTACCCGGTGCAGCGGTAGCGGGGCGCTGCGGCCGCCGCCGAAGCGTTCAGGTGACGCCGGGTGCCAGTAGGCGCCGGGGTGGTCTCGTCGGCGCCGAGGGGGTCCTGCACATTGCCGGGCCCGAGCAGGTCCGCTTGCTGCTGCGGTGACAACGGCGGCAGCGAATCGGCTCGCGGTGGCCTGGGAGCATCCGGGGTGACGCCCTGGGCAGCCGCCAGGGGCGGTGGTGCCATCGTCGTGCACAACAGGAGTGCAGCCGAACTGGCCAGGAGCCGCAGTGCCGTCATACCTATCCCATCGGCAGCCGGATTGCGTTCTTGCACAAGCAAAGGCGCCCGGGTTTCGGCGGCGGGCGGGAGTCGGGATAACACATCGGCAGGGCGGGGACCCCCCCCAGAGCCCAGGCCCGGGTCGTTGCCAATGCGGTACTAGCCTCGCGATGCCGCCCCGGGCGTGCCTGGCTACCCTCAGGGAATGAGTGGAAATCCTGACTTCGACCTGTTCCGCACCTCGGAAGATCACGAGGAACTGCGCGCCGCGATCCGCAACATCGCCGAGCACCAGATCGCCCCGCACGCCGGCGACGTCGATCACAACAAGCGCTTCCCACAAGAGGCGTTCGACGCGCTGACCGCCGCCGACTTCCATGCGCCGCACGTGCCCGAGGAATACGGCGGCATGGGTGCCGACGCGCTGGCCACCTGCATCGTCATCGAAGAGGTGTCGCGGGTGTGCGCCAGTTCAGGGCTGATCCCGGCCGTGAACAAACTCGGCTCGATGCCGGTCATCCTCGCCGGGTCCGAAGAGATCAAGCACAAGTACCTCACCCCGATGGCCAAGGGCGAGGCGATGTTCTCCTACGGGCTCTCTGAGCGGGAAGCCGGTTCGGACACCGCTGCGATGAAGACCCGGGCCCGCCGCGAGGGCGAGGACTGGGTCCTGAACGGGCAGAAGTCGTGGATCACCAACGCCGGGATCTCCGAGTACTACACGGTGCTGGCCGTCACCGACCCCGAAGGGCGCCGCGGCGCCAACGTCTCCGCCTTCGTCGTGGAGAAGTCCGACCCCGGTTTCACCTTCGGTGAACCCGAACGCAAGCTCGGCATCAAGGGCTCCCCGACCTGTGAGCTGCACTTCGACAACTGCCGCATCCCCGGCGACCGGATCATCGGCGCCGAAGGCGAAGGGTTGAAGATCGCGCTGCGCACCCTGGACCACACCCGGGTCACCATCGGCGCGCAAGCTGTCGGGATCGCCCAAGGTGCCTTGGATTACGCCATCGGCTACGTCAAGGAACGCCGCCAGTTCGGCAAAGCCATCGCCGAATTCCAGGCCATCCAGTTCATGCTCGCCGACATGGCGATGGAACTCGAAGCGGCCCGCCAGCTTGTCTACGTGGCTGCAGCCAAGTCCGAACGCAACGACGCCGACCTCAGCTTCTTCGGCGCCGCCGCCAAGTGCTTCGCCGCCGATGTGGCGATGAAGGTCACCACGGACGCGGTGCAACTGCTCGGCGGCGCCGGGTACGTCGAGGACCACCCCGTCGAGCGGATGATGCGCGACGCGAAGATCACCCAGATCTACGAAGGCACCAACCAGATCCAGCGCCTGGTGATGGGACGCCAACTCGTGAAGTAATCCCGCGGGGAAGAACGCACCGACGGGCGGGGGAGCACGCCCCCGCCCGTCGGGTTGCTCAGCGCGGGCCGCGCCACGCGGGGGGAGTCGGCGGCGTCGCGGGGATGCCGCCTGCTGCGGCGGGAACAGCCAGTCACAACGGCACGTCGCCACGCAGCCGCATAGAGGTGGCGCCGCTGCGTTCGGCTGCCGGTTTCAGCGGGGACGCGCCCGCCCGAGTGCTCAGGCTGCGTCCAGGTCATGACGGATACTTGGGCATCATGAGTAGGCCCGTCCCGCCGCCAAATTCGCGCAACCACCCTGATGAGTTCGAAGTGGATGTGCGCCGCGGTCACGGGTCGCATGCCCTCCTGGACCCCTACGCCTTGAGCCCTCGGCTGCGGCGTCGCCGCGCCCTGTCCCTGGTGCTGCTCACCCTCGTCGCCCCCGGTAGCGCGCAGATCGCGGCCGGGAACCGGCGGCTGGGTCGGGGCGTGCTGAAACTCGCGGCCGTCGTCGTCGGGTTGCTCGTGTTGGCCGCGCTCACCTACCTCGTGGCGCCGGCCGTGATCATCGGCCTGGCCGCCAACCCGTGGATCCTCGCCGCCTTCACCGCCGCGCTGGTCCTGGCCGGGTTCGGCTGGGCGGTGCTGTTCGTCGACGCGATCCGGCTGGCCCAACTCAAACTCGTCCCCGGCCGGACGCGTCGCCTCGTCGCCGGGCTCGGAGTCATCCTCATGGTGCTCACTTCGGGGACGCTGTTCACCGCTGCCGCCACCGTCTGGTCCGGCCGCTCCGCGCTGACCAGCGTGTTCGGCGGCCACACCCGGGTGAAACCGGCAGCTGGCAGGTACAACATCCTGCTGCTGGGTGGCGACTCCGGCGCCTCCCGGATCGGTACCCGCCCCGACACGATCATGCTGGCCAGCATTGACGCCGACACCGGGCGCACCGCGCTGTTCGGTTTCGCCCGCGACACCGAGAACATCAACTTCAACCCCGGCTCGGTGATGCACGAACTCATGCCGGAGGGCTGGAACTGCGGGGACGGTTGCCTGCTCAACGGCTTGTACAAGTGGGCAACCGACAACAAAGACCGCTTCCCGGCCGACGTGAAGGACCCGGGTGCGCTGGCGACCGTGGAAGCAGTCGAAGCGCTCTCCGGCGTCGAAATCCAGTACCACGCCCTGGTCGACCTCAAAGGCTTCCGGCGCTTCATCGACGCCGTCGGCGGGATCGACGTGGTCGTCGGCAAGCGCACCCCCATCGGGGGCGGCACCTCACCCATCACCGGCTGGATCGAGCCCGGCCAGCAACACCTGGACGGCTACCACGCACTCTGGTACGCCCGCTCGCGGGAGGGGTCCACCAACTACGAGCGCATGGTTCGCCAGAAATGCGTGATGAACGCGATGCTCAACCAGATCAGCCCGCAGACGGTGATCCTGAAATCACGGGAGATCGCCGACCTGTCCGGAAGCGTCCTGCGCACCGACATCCCGGACTCCGACCTGGGCGTGCTGGGTGAACTGGCGCGCAAGGCTCGCGAACAGAAGATCACCTCGGTCAACTTCACCCCGCCGCTGATCAAACCGTGGGATTACGACCCGCAGGTCGTCAAAGACACCGTGCGCAGCACCATCGAAGCCACCGAACAGCCTCAGGAGAGCACCCCGAAAACCGACCCCGGCGCAGCCGCGGGGAGTGCCGATAGTGGTGCAGGCCAAACTTCCTCGCCCGGGTCGGGAAAGCCCACCCAGCCCGCGGGATCCTCCGAACGCCCCAGCGCGGCCTCGGCGGGAGAGATCTGCTCGGTACCGTGAGGCGCGACCCGCCTGCGGCAGTCACGCACAATAGGTCGAGTGACCAGGTAGGGCCGGTGGCGATGAAGGAAGAAGGACAGTCGTGAGCAAGCTGCAGACGAGCGAGGTGGGGCAGGCCCCCTGGCCCAGCGTCAGCGTCGTCATGCCCGTGCTCAACGAGGAAAGGCACCTCCCGCAGGCGGTGCGACATGTCCTCGCCCAGGAGTACCCCGGCGAACTCGAAGTGGTGCTCGCCGTCGGCCCCGGGCGGGACCGAACCCGCGAGGTCGCAGCGGAACTGGCTGGCGCGGACACCCGCGTGCGGGTGGTGGACAACCCCAGTGGACGCACCCCCGACGCGTTGAACCGCGGGATCGCCGCGGCGCGCCACGAGATCGTCGTGCGGGTGGACGGGCACGCCGAACTCAACCCGGGCTACATCCGCACCGCCGTCACCGAACTGCAGCGCACCGGGGCCGACAACGTCGGCGGCATCATGGACGCCCAAGGCATCACCGACCTGGAGAAGGCCGTCGCAGCCGCCATGCGCAGTCCGCTTGGCGTCGGCAACGCCCGCTTTCACGTGGGAGGCGGCGCCGGCGAGGTGGACACCGTCTACCTGGGTGTCTTTCGACGTTCGACCCTGAACGCGGTCGGCGGCTACGACTCCCACTTCGCCCGCGCCCAGGACTGGGAACTCAACCACCGCATCCGATCCCGCGGCGGGCGGGTCTGGTTCACCCCCGCGCTGCGGGTCACCTACCGGCCCCGGGGCAGCCTGCGCGCCCTGGCGCAGCAGTACCTCAACTACGGCCGCTGGCGGCGGGTGGTGGCGGCGCGTCACGAGGGCACCATCAACCTGCGTTACCTGGCGCCGCCGACGATGGTGCTGGGTACCAGCGCCGCCACCCTGCTCGGCCTGGCAGGCCGGCGCACCCGGTTCGCACTGGTGGTGCCGGCCGGTTACGCCGCCGCGGTGAGCGTGGGCGGGCTGATGATCGGCAAGGGCGAATCGCTGCGCACCCGAGCGCTGCTGCCGGTAGTGCTGGCGACGATGCACTGGGCCTGGGGCATCGGGTTCCTGACCAGCCCGCGACGACTGCGCATCACCGATTCCCCTGCTGCGGCAGCGGGGCTGGAGGCAAGCGCTGCCCGGGACGCAGCCAACCTCGTCGATCCGTCAACCGCAGCCGACCCGGTGGCGGCGAAGGGGCACGCGCTGTGAGGATCCTCATGCTCGTGGCGACCAGCGTGGCCACTGATACTCGCGTGTTGCGCGAGGCCAGCACCCTGACCCAGGACGGGCACCAGGTGCACATCATCGGGCGCTCGGTGCCTGAAGATTTCGTGCCGCCGCACCCGGTGACCTGCTCGTCGGTGGGTACCTCCTCGGTCTTCCGACCCGAAGGGGGGCCGTCGTTGACCGGGCGGCGCCTGCCGCCCTACCTGCGCGCGGCCCGTTGGGTATTGCTGCCTCAACACCGCCAGTCCGCCTTCGGGCGCTGGGCGGCCGGTGCGGTGGAACAGGGCCGCAGCTACGACTACGACGTCGTGCACGCCCACGACTTCACCGCTTTGGAGGCCGGCGCTCAACTGGCCGACGAACGCGGCGTACCGCTGATCTACGACACCCACGAGCTGTGGTGCGGCAGACCCCGCGAGTACCGCCCGACGCCGCTGCTGGACCGGCGCGAACGGGAACGCGAAGGGAAGTTGGGCGCCAGGGCCGCCGCAGTCATCACCGTCGGCGAGGGCGTCGCGGGCGCGCTGCGCGCACGCTACGGGTGGAACCACATCGCCGTGATTCGCAACACTTTCCCGTTGGTGGCCGAGCAGGATCGCCCGCCGGTAGCCGCCGAGCCGGCCGCCCTGGTCTACGCCGGGAGGCTGGCCGCCTACCGGGAACTGGAGACCATCGCCGCCGCCAGCGAGCAGATCGCCCAGAACCCCGGGCTGGGAATCACCCTCAAAGGTCCGGCCGACCCGACCTGGCTCGCCGGGTTCGACCCGCACGCGGCCCGCATCGAGCAAGCTTGCCTACCGCCGGAGGTCGACGCGCACCTCGCCGCGGCCGGTCTGGTGTTGGTCACCCATTCCGACCGGTGGGAAAACCACCGCCTCGCCTTGCCCAACAAGCTTTTTCACGCAGTGCGGGTGGGGGTTCCGGTCGTGGCCACGGACGTGGGGGAACTGGGCGCCATCGTTCGGCGCTACCAGCTCGGCACGCTGTACCGGCCCGGTGATGCCGACTCCCTGGTCGAGGCCGTCCGCGCGGCCGTGGCAGACTATCCGGCGCTGCGAGAGCACGTCCTGGCAGCAGCACCCGAGTTGAGCTGGGAGAGAGACGGGGCACGCCTGCGTCAGGTGTACGCCACTCTCGCGGCGGGTGGGTAGCGTGGAACACGGCTATCAGCGCCCGTCCGGAATTGAACCGTTCGGAGACGACCCGCAACTGGGGGCCGCCCCGCACGCCACATCAAGGAGCGTTATGAGTGCAGGCGAGGTGATCCGGCCATGAGTACGGTCACGCCGCCCTCGGACGAGGCGCCGGTCTACCACCGGTATGAACCCCACAAGGCGGGACTGCCGCCGTTGGGGGTGTACTTCCGCGAGCTGTGGAGCAGGCGGGAGTTCGCCATCGAGTCCTCCAAGGCCGGGATGCGCGGCGCCAACAGCATGACCTTCTTCGGTCAGGCTTGGCTGGTCATCAACCCGCTGCTGCTGGCGTTCGTGTACTACCTGCTCATCAACGTGCTCAGCGGCAATGCGGGCAAAGGTTTCGACGCCCAGCGCTTCACCCACCTGACCTGCGGCTTGTTCGTCTTCTACTTCTTCCAAGGGGCGGTCAACTCTGGCGCCGCCTCCGTCGTGGGCGCCGGTAAGGTCATCCTCAACACCGCCATGCCGCGGCTACTGCTGCCCATCGCGGCCGTGCGCACCGGGTTCTTCCGGTACCTGCCGACCCTGCCGGTGTACCTCATCTTCCATGTGATCGCCGGCAACCCGTGGAACTTCAACACCTTCATCGTCGCCCCGATCTTCCTGTTCTTCTTGACGATGTTCGCCTCCGGGTTGGCTGCCATGTTCGCGGCGTTGCAGGTGTACTTCCGCGACACCTCCAGCTTCCTGCCCTACATCATGCGAATCTGGCTGTACTCCTCTCCCGTGCTGTGGACCATCGATCAGCTCGGCCACGAACGGCTACGCCAGTTCGCCGCCCTCAACCCGCTCTACTCGATCATCGGCGGCTACGGCCAAGCGCTGCAGACGGGCCAGACGCCGTCGCTGGACATCTGGCTGCTCGCCTTCGGGTGGTCGGCGGCCGCGCTCGTGCTGGGCTGCACCTACTTCATCAGCAGGGAGCGTGATTTCGCTGTCCGCCTCTGAGCCGAACCAGACACCGGAGAAGCCGGGCTTCCTCGTCGGCGGCGCCTTCTCGATGGGTTCGCGCCGCGACGCCCGCCGGGCCGCCGCCAACGCCGAGCCCAAACCCGAGCTGACCTTCATCGACAACTCCCAACGCACCGACCTGGCCGTCAGCGTGCAACACCTCTCGATCACCTACCGCACCACCTTCGAGCGGGTGCCCACCTTCAAGAACGCGATCGTGCGCGCCGGGCGAGGCGAACGAGCCCTGGTCGAGGTCGAAGCGGTCAAGGACGTCTCCTTCGACGTGCCCAACGGCACCTCGCTGGGCATCATCGGCGCCAACGGCGCCGGCAAATCGACGATCATGCGGGCGCTGGCCGGGATCTTGCCGCCCACCACCGGCCGGGTCGAAGTGTGGGGCCGCGCCAGCACGCTGCTGGCCCTCGGCGTCGGCTTCAACTCGATGCTGTCCGGGCGGGAGAACGTCATCCTCGGCGGGCTCGCCTCGGGCCTGACGCGCAAAGAGGTGGAGGAGCGCGCCGACGCGGTCGCCGAATGGGCCGAACTGGGCGACTACATCGACGCGCCGATGCGCACCTACTCCTCGGGTATGTTCAGCCGGCTCGCGTTCAGCGTCGCTGTGCACATGAAGCCCGACATCCTGATGATCGACGAAGCGCTCTCGGCCGGGGACGCGGCCTTCCGCGAGAAGGCCAACGCCAAGATGGATGAGTTGCGCGGTTCGGCCCGGGCGGTCTTCCTCGTCAGCCACGGCCTGTCCAGCATCCGCGACATGTGCAATGACTGCATCTGGCTGCACAAGGGCCAGGTGATGATGCACGGCAAACCCAACGACTGCATCGACGCCTACACCCAGTTCGTCAAGGTCGGGCGGACCCCGCGCACGATGGACGAGATGTAGCCATGACCAGCAGGCGCCCCGAACCCGTCGACGTCACCATCCTGACTTCGGGGCATGACGTCGCCGACGCCCGACTGCACCGCGAAGCGGCAGCGCTGATCGCGGCGGGGCTTCGCGTGGAGGTGCTCGGGCTCGGCGATGCAGCAGGCGCCCCGCCCGGAACCGAGGTCACCACCTGGCCGCGGGTCGGCGGCGCGGCCCGAGCCGGCCTTGCCACCCGGATGGCGGCGCGGGCTCGCGGGCGGGTGCTGTTCACCCTCGACCCGGATTCGGCGCTGGCCGCCCACGCCGTCGTGCTGGCTAGCGGCCGCGAACTCGTCGTCGACGTGCACGAGGACTACGCCGCACTGTTGGCCGACCGTGCCTGGACCAGCCGCGCGCACGGCCTGGCCGGGCGGGCCGCCGGTCAGCTCGTCAGCAGTTTCCAGCGGATCGCTGGGCGAGCCGCCCTGACCGTGGTCGCCGACGAACACGTCCCGCCGCTGCGAGCGCGACGCCGACTGGTCGTGCCAAACCTGCCCGACCCGGCGATGCTGCCCCAGCCAGGGGAACCAGCCGCGCGTCCGCTGGCTTTGTACGTGGGCGACCTGCGCGCCTCTCGCGGCCTGTTCGCCATGATCGAGGCTGTCGCGGCCGCACCGGACTGGCACCTGCAACTGGTCGGGCCGGTCGCTCCGGCCGATGAACCGCGACTTCGCGAACGACTGGAAACCGACCCCGACCTGGCTGCGCGGGTCGAACTGCGCGGGCGGCTCGCCCCGCGCCAAGCGTGGGAACAGGCAGCAAGCGCGTGGTGCGGTCTGCTGCTGCTGAGCGACACCCCGGCCTTCCGTGAAGCGCTGCCGAGCAAGGTGGGGGAGTACTTGGCGTGCGGGCTACCGGTGCTCACCACTGACCTGCCGCGCCAAGCTGCCCTGGTGCGCGAGGCGAACGCCGGAGTGGTGCTGCCTTGCGGTGAGGACGCCGCCGTCACAGAAGCCGTCGCCCGGCAACTGCAGGCCTGGGCGCAGGACCCGAGCTCGCTGCACGCGCTGCGACCGGCAGCGGCAGCGGCGGGGGCAACCGAGCAATCGCCCTACGCAGAGCTGGCCGCAGCGGTGGCCGACCTGCTCTGAACCGAGCCCGCGGAGTGGCACTCCCGGACACAACGCCCCCTGGGTGGGAGCATGTGGGGGAGCCTTCGGCACGACCCCTGCGACCCTGCCGGAGCGACCCGGCGATCTGAGGAGTACGGATGAGCGACACCACGGCCCGCGTGAGCGCGGCAGCCTCCAAGAAGGCCCGCGCGCTGGTGGGGCCGCAGTCCCCGCTGCGAGCTGCGATGCCCGAATCTGTTCGACGCCGCATCCCCGGCGCCCGCCGCAGGCTGCCCACTCGGATCGTGGCCGCCATCGACCAACTCTCCGGGCAGAACTCCTCAGTCTCCCGCTCCCTGCTCGCCGCCGCCGCCAAACGGCCCGAGGTGCCCTCCTCGCCGGTGCGGCTGTGGGTCGGGCCCGCGAACTTCGCCGGACAGGGCTGGTTGTGGGCGCACTCCGTGGAACGCCACGTCGAAGGGGTGCAGGCCAGGGCGATGGCCGTGCGCGGACCGCTGCGTTTCCGGGTCGACTACGAGGTCGACCCCGACGTGTACCGCCACATCGAATGGCAGCGCGCCCAGGAGGCCTACGTCACGGGCAACTACACCCACGCCCTCATCGAGGCCGAACGCCCGTTGTTCGGCCCGCTGTACGGGCGCACCTGCGAAGGTGAGATCGCCCGCCTGAAGGCCGCCGGCATGCAGGTGGCGCTCATCTCGCACGGCTCCGACCTGCGCATCCCCAGCAAGCACGTGGAGCTACACCCGAGCTCCCCCTTCCGGATCACCGGTGATGAGGAGGCCGACAAGGTCACCCGGGTGCTGCAGGCCCGCGCCGAGAAGAACGCGGCGATCCTGGCCGACTTCGCCGCAGCCGGCGGTCAGACCTTCGTCTCCACCCCCGACCTGCTCGACTACGCCCCGAACGCGACCTGGGTGCCGGGGGTTGTCGATTCCAACCTGTGGGCCTCGGACTGGCCGGTTATGGCCCGTCGGCGTCCCCGCGTCGTCCACGTGCCCAGCAACGGGCGCCTCAAGGGCAGCGAACTCGTCGACCCGATCTTGCGGCAGCTCGACGCCCAAGGCGTCATCGAATACCAGTCGCTGCGCCAACTGAGCCACCCCGAGATCCGCCGCTGCTACCAGGAAGCCGACATCGTCCTGGACCAGTTCGTCATGGGCCTGTACGGCGTCGCAGCCGTGGAAGCGCTGGCCGCCGGGCGGATCGTCATCGCCTACGTCGGGGACACCGTCCGGGCGCGGGTGCGTGAAGCCAGCGGGCTGGAGGTGCCGATCGTCGAGGCCACCCCCGAGACCGTCGCCGAAGTGATCCGCGACCTCGTGGAGAACCCGGAACGCGCTCGCGAGATCGCCGCGCGCGGGCCGGAGTTCGTACGGGCCCTACACGACGGGACGTTCAGCGCAAAGGTGCTCTCGGCCTTCACCGGTGGAGAGCTCGCCCGCACCAGCGAGGTCGAGCCGTGGTCGCCACCGCCGACGCTGCCGATGCGCCCCGAACCCGACCGAGACGCACCGATCCGGTTGTGGGTAGGACCGTCGAACTTCGCCGGACAAGGCCACGCCTGGGCCCAGGCCGCGCAAGCACATGTGGACGGGGTCAGTGCCCGCTCGATGGGAGTCCGGCGCCGGGAGCGGTTGCTGTTCCCCACCGACTACGAGATCGAACCGCACCCGTACAACCGGATGCCGGTGTGGTGCATGCGCCAGGAGCGCTACCTCATCGACTTGTACACCCACGTGCTCATCGAAGCGGCCCGCCCGGTCACCGGCCGGGTCCCGGCCGCGCGCTCCGAAGCCGAGGAAGACACGATGCGCGAGGCGGGTCTGCACCTGGCGCACATCGTGCACGGCACCGAGGTGCGCGTCCCGAGCATCCACCAGGAGACGACCCCGTGGTCGCCCTTCCACGACACCACCTGGGACCTCATTCCCACCTACGAGCAGAACGCCCGCGCCGTGGTGGCCCGGCTGCGCCGCTTCGACGGGCCGGTTTTCGTATCGACCCCAGACCTGCTGGACATGCTGCCTGATGCCACCTGGTGCCCGGTCGTCGTCGACCCGCAGAAGTGGGCGCTGGAGGGTCAGATCCTGCAGCGGGAACGCCCCGTGGTGGTGCACGCGCCGAGCAGCGGGCGCATCAAGGGATCGACACTGATCGACCCGTTGATGGAACGCCTGGACGCTGAAGGCGTCATCGAGTACCGACGGTTGCGGGACATGCTGCCCAGCCAGATGCCGCTGGCCTACCGCGACGCAGACATCGTGCTGGACCAGTTCGCGCTCGGAAGCTACGGCGTCGCCGCCTGTGAGGCGATGGCGGCCGGGCGGGTGGTGCTCGGGCACAACACCGATTCGGTGCGTGAGCGGGTGCAGACCGGAACCGGGATGGAGCTACCCATCGTGGAAGCCACCCCCGAGAGCATCGTGGAGGTGCTGCGCGGCTTGCTCGCTGACCGGGACGGGGCTCGCGCCCGCGCCGAGGCCGGGCGGCAGTTCGTGGCCCAGGTGCACGACGGCCGTCGCTCTGCCGACGCGCTGCGCGGGTTCCTCACCAGCTGAGGTTTCCACCAGCAATACCCGATCGACATCACCGCTGCGGCGGGGCCGAGGACATCGGCCCCGCCGCAGTGCTGTCTAAGCACCTTCCACTGAGAGGGGGCCGGCCGACAGGGCCGACGCGAGCGTGTCTGGGCGGCCGGAAAGACACTGCCGGAGCGTGCTGCGGGCGTGGCCGGGAACCCGCGTGCCGGGGGGCAGCACGGGCTGTGTCTGACGTGCGAAATCGGCGGCGCAGCTAGTGCGAGCGGGCGCGGTGCAACTGCCAGGCGCAGGTGAGGCAGGAGGCCAGCATCAGCCACCAGATCTGCTGAGCAAGCGCCGAACTGGCGGTGATCCCCAGCAGGACGTAGGCGGCCAGGTAACCCAGCAGTTCCGTCCCGAGGACGCGGCGCCGGGCCGGGAGGGCGCGCTGCGACGCAGGCTCGGCGGGCAGTTGCGGCGAACCAGCCACCGCAGTGGTCGGCAGCTCGTGCGCCAGCGGTACCCCGAATGCGGTATGCGCGGTGCTCACCCCGGCACCCACGACCGAGGAGGTCAGGGCCTCGCTCGCCAGGACAGCCTTGGTGGCGGCGCCGCTTTGGGTGTGGACCATAGCGGCGATCGGATCCGGCTCGTTGGGCGAACCCTCTGCGCTGGAAACAACAACAGTCCGCGCTGCACGCCAGGCCAGCGCCAGCAGCAACGCCGCCAACGGGAGGAACACGATGACCCCGTATTGGCTGAGCAACTCCACGAAGGCATTGTGCAGGTTGGTGTCCACATCGATTCCGGAGTTCGGGTCGTTCCACAGGATCGGCTCGAAGGAGCCAGCTCCGGTGCCCAACCAGTGCGAGTCACGCAGGTAGCCCAGCGCTGTCGTGATGAGGTTGATCCGCAGCGAATCCGAGCGGATCGTCTCTTCGGCGAAGGCGTCGGTGAGCATCGTGCGAAGCGGGTTGCGCACGGCTAGTGCCGGAACGGTGAAGGTAGTCACGACCACGGCGGCAGCTGCAGCCAGCACACCCACGGTTGCGCCTCGGCGCGCGTTCAGCCGCGACCGCAGTACCGATACCGGGGAGGATCCCTGCGCGGCGTCGGTGAGCCGACGGTAGGCCTCCAGCGCGAACACGACGAACAACCCGAGCAAGCCCGCCCGGCTCTCGGTGAAGGCCACCAACACCACCGCGACCGCGCCCGACACGACGGCCAGCAGCTTCAGACCCGTCTGGCGCGTCGAAGCGAAGGTGGCCAGCGCAGCCACCAGCATCCCGATGAGAGCCACGCTGAAGTTGTTCGGATTGATGAAGGTGGCTGCCGGCACCGTCCCTGGCCCGAACGGCCAGGGTTTGGCCGCCGTCACCCACAGATGCTGGCGGGTGAGGATCTCCCAGATCCCGATCACGCAGGTGGCGCCCATGCCGAGCAGCCACCCAGCACGCAACGCCCACACCCCGGACTGGCTACCCCGGCAGGCCACGACGACGAAGGTGGAGACAATGGCGCACGCGAAGAGCGCGCGCAGCTCTAAGGCGCCCAGAGCCGGATCCGGACTGATGCGCAGCGCGAAACCGGACCACGACGCCAGAACCGCCCAAAACGCGAAGAACAGCACCCCCTCCAGGCAGCGCCACAGCCCGCTACGCCACAGCAGCGCCAGCGCCAGCACCCCCAGGCCGTAGTAGATGGGCCACAGGATCTCGGCACGCGCGAGCGGGATGGTGACCAATCCCCCTAAGGGGATCGTCGCCACCAGCGCAGCCAGTGCCATCAACCCGGCTCGACGCGCCGACCGCGAAGCGGAGGATGAGCGAATTTCCATGGGCTGCACAACGAGTGAGCCTAACCGGTGCGTGTGCCCAGATGCTGGAGCCGCCGCTGTGGTGCGGCAGCGGGGTATGCCCAGCCCCGGCCTTTAGGATGCCAGCGTGCCTACTCGCGTGCTGATGATGGTCGCCAATGACATCCGCCATGACACCCGTGTCCTGAAGACCGCCCTCGCGCTCGCCGACGGCGGGCTCGAGGTGACGATCCTCGGCTACGGCTCGGCCGGGCGGCGGGAGGAGAGCCGGCTCGGCCCAGTCCGCATCCTGCGGGTGCCCGTCTCGTGGCGGCTACGCGATCAGCGGCGCCGAACCGAGACCGCGCGGCGGCAACGACACCTCACCTTCGGGCCGGACCCGGCCCAGAAGCGACTCATCGAGTTGCGCGCGAACGTGCGCGCCAAGGAAGCCGCGGAGCTCGGGGGCCGGGACCGCCAGGTGCGCGCCCGGATGGCTCAGGTCTCCAAAGAGGTAGCGCGGGTGCGTCACGCCGTCGATTGGCGCGTGGGCAAGAAGGAATTGCAATGGCGGGCCGACCTGGCCGACTGGATCTCCCAGCAGAGCTTCGCGGCCAGTTGGCGCACGATCCTGCCGGAGATGGATGACTACGAGTTGGCTTTCGCGCCGGTCATCGATTCGATGGAGTGGGACATCATCCACGCCCACGATGTGCATGTGGTCGGCATCGCCAGCCGTGCGGTGGCGCGCCGGCGCGCTAAGGGCAAGCAGGCGCGCTGGGTGTACGACGCGCATGAGTTCGTCGCCGGTCTCTCGCTCTACCCCCCGCGCACCAAACGCAAAGTTGCGGCCTACCTGGACCTGGAGCAGGAGTACGTGCGCACCGCAGACGCGGTGGTGACTGTCACCGAACCGCTGGCTGAAGAACTGCAGCGTCGGTACGAGCTACCCGCCACTCCGACAGTGGTGATGAACTCCCCGGTGCTGGGGGAAGGTACTCGCCAGGTCGAGGTTGGGATCCGGGCGGCCTGCGGATTGGCTGATGAGGTCCCGTTGCTCGTCTACAGCGGCGGGGTGACCCACGCCCGCGGCATCGACACGGCCGTGGAGGCGCTGCCGTCCCTGCCGGGGGTGCACCTGGCCGTGGTGTGCGTGCCGCACCGCAAGGTCATGACGGCCAACACCCTGGCCGCCCGCGCCGAAGAGCTCGGGGTCGGCGACCGGTTGCACCTGCTGGACCCGGTGCGCCCCGACGAGGTCACCTCCTTCGTCGCCTCCGCCGATGTGGGCATCATCCCGTTGCGCCACTTCGGCAGCCACGAGTTCGCCCTGGCCAACAAGCTTTTCGAGTACCTCTACGCCGGGCTGCCCTGCCTGGTCTCGGACTGCAAAGCCCAGGCGGAGTTCGTGCGCCAGCACGACGTCGGCGCCGTTCACGTCGCCGCCGACCCGCAGTCCTTCGCCGAGGCCGCCACCCAGGTGCTGGCCCGGGCGGGGCAGATCCGCGAGGGCATCCGGGCCAACCCGGAACTGCTCATCCCGTTCGCCTGGGAGCGCCAAGAGGAGGCCCTGCGCGGCCTGTACCGCCGACTGTTGGGAGATGACGCCGTCCTCGAACCGGCGCGCTCCTCCACGCTGGAGGGCCTGTCGGAACACCCGGCTCACCGCGACGACCGGCCCTCCGTGATCGGCATCGGCCCAGCCAACATGGCCGGTCAGGCCTGGGCGTGGGCCAAAGCCGCCGAAGACAACATCCCCGGTGTCGACACCGAAGTTGTCGTGGTCAACCGGGGCGGGCCGCTGCAGTACCCGGCCGATGAGATCGTCCCGCCCGGCACCTACCGCACCAGCGCCCGCTGGGCCCAAGCGTTCGAGGCCCGCGCCCTGGACAACTGGACTCACGCGCTCCTAGAAGCCGGGCGTCCGCTGTTCGGATTGCGTCACGGTAAGGACTTCGTCGGTGACGCTGATGTGCTCACCGCCGTCGGTATCCGGGTCGGGCTGCTCCTGCACGGCTCCGAGGCGCGCGACCCCGCCCGGCACGCCACGACATCACCCTGGTCGCCCTTCGGTGACCCCGAAGAGGAGCTCACCGAACGGCTGCAGCGCCAGCGGGATGCCCTCATGCCCAAGATCGAACAGTTCCAGGAGAACGGGGGGCCGGTCTTCGTCTCCACCCCGGACCTGCTCGACGACGTCCCCGGCGCCATCCTGCTGCCGGTCGTCGTGGACATCCAGCGGTGGGCGCCGCCGAGCGAGCACATCCTGGAACGTGAAGTGCCGGTGGTGCTGCACGCCCCCAGCCGCGCCTCCCTGAAGGGCACCACCCTCATCGAGGCCGCGGTGGAACCGCTGGTGCAGGAAGGGCTGATCGACTTCCGCCATATCGAAGGGGTCGCGCCGAGCGAGATGCCCGGGTTCCTGCACGAGGCCGACATCCTCATCGACCAGGCCACCTTGGGCATCTACGGGGTGGCGGCCTGTGAGGCGATGGCCGCCGGGCGCGTCGTCGTCAGCCACGTCAGCCAGGTGGTGCGGGAACGCGCCGCCGCGCTGGCTGGGGAGCCGCTGCCGATCGTGCAGGCGGCCCCGGATGAGATGGAGTCGGTGCTGCGCCGCCTCGTGGCCGATCGGGAGCAGGGCCGTGCGGCAGCCCAGGCAGGACAGCGTTTCGTGCGCACTCTGCACGACGGGCGTTACTCGGCCAGTGTGCTGGCCGAGCACTTCGCCGTGCACGGCTGACCGGCCGCGCCCCGAGCGTTACGCGAACGGCCCCTACCGATGCGGATCGGTAGGGGCCAGTCCGTCCTCAGGGGGGCTCAGCCCTTCTCGGCGCGCCGATCAGCGATGACGCGCGCGGCGGCAGGTAGGCCGACGATCACGTCCGGGCCGGGTACCTGCTGGGCCAACACCCACGCCGCGCGCTGCGAGCGGTAATCCAACGGCACGACGACATCGGCTTCAGCGAAGACCCGCTTGGCGTGCCGGGAGCGAGCCGCGGCAGCCGCGAACTGCGCCGAGACGCCGTCGCTGGCCAGTCGGGCCGCGACCTGGACCGGCATCGCGTTGCTGCTCTTCAACTCACGGCGCAGTTTGGACTGCGCACGCTTACCCAGCAGCCGGGCCTTGTTCACCCGCCACTTGGCGGCCTGCCGCAGTCGAGCGGGGTGGTAGACCGGCATGGCGGCGGTGCGGTTGCGTTGTCTGCGGGCCAACACCGCCTCATCGAACTCCTCGTCGCCCAGGAAATCCTCGCCATCGAGGACGAGGAACTCCTCGACCGGGTCGACCGGCTTGTCCGGTTCCTCTGGCGAGGTCGGGCTGCCTTCGGCCGAAGGCAGCGCGGCCGCCTCAGTGCTCTCGGCCTCGACGCTTTCTTCGGCAGCCTCCTCGGGGCGGCCGGTGGCCTTCTCGTCGGCGTTCTGCTCGGTGAGCTGGGTCGCCAATTCCTCTTCAGCCAGGCCTGGTTCGCGCGGAGAGGCCGTCTCCTGGGGGACCTGTTCGGCGAGACGAATCTCCGAAAGGCTCACCTCGGAGTCGTCGAAGAGCCCGAACGCGGTCCGGCAGCGGCGCGGTTCGGAGCGCAACGGGCGCAGCTTGGGGCCGAAGACGAGGTGCTCGGTGATCGGCAGCGGTTCGCGCGGGACGTTCCACGACAGCATGCTCACCGTGTCCTGCGGCTCCAAGGCCAACTTGGCGCGCCACATGTCAATGGCGCCGCGGTGAGTGCCGCGACCGGTGTCCATGAAGACGATCTTCACGAGGTGGCTCCTTGGGTCGGTGCGTTCGCCCCGGTCAACCCGTCGCGCAAAGCCTGCACGCGGGGCGCGAGCTGAATGTCACGGGAGTAACGCAGCGAGAATTCGCGGCAGGCCTCGCGGGTCGCCTGGTCAGCGTTGCGGGCCGCGTCGCCGGCAGCCTGCAGGGCGACCGCGATGGATTCCGGCTCCAGGTCGGCGACCGGGAACCACAGCGGGTAGTCGCGCAGCACGTCGGTGGCGGCGTTGTTCGGGTCATGCACCGCAACGATCGGTAGGGCGCTGGCGGTGTACTCGAAGACCTTGCCGCTGGTGACGTACAAGCCGGTACCGAGGATGAGCAGAGCCACGTCGAAGGTGCCGTAACGCATCTTCACTTCGGTTTTGGGCACCGGGCCCTCATAGGAGAGCCCGTCTTGTGCGTAGTCGTCCAGCAGTCGCAACAGCACCGGGCTGGGGGTGGAGTAGAACCCCAGGTAACCCCACAGCTGGGCGCGGGCGGCCTCCAGACTTCCGCCCCGGGAACGGGCCAGTCGCCATCCTTCGGCGAACGGCTCCAGCGGGACCTTGGGGGAGGCGGTGCCGATGTAGCCGAAGGTCAACGGTCGGTACTCCGGGGGCGCCTGCAGCTGCGGGTCCGGGGCGAACTCCGGGTCGTAACCGTTGGCGACGACGTGCATCCGCTCGGCTAGGTGCGGGTGACGCTTGGCGTGCCAGGCGCGGATCGGCTCGTTGACGAACCACACCTCCCGGGAGCGGTTGAGCAGGTCCCGTTCCAGCAGATCTTCGCGCCCGCCTTCCTCATGCAGCAGGTCGCCGTCGAAGACGTTGAGCATCCAGGCGTCGCGATAGTCCATCACGTAGGGCACGCCGAATTCGCGGTTGAGGACGTCGGCGGCCATGAAGTCGACGTTGGGGTTGGCGGTGGCCACCGTCAGATCGACTGGGTTGCGGGCGTGGATCTCCCGCGCGGCCTGCTCCAGGGGGCGCCGCCACGGGCCATAGTTGCGCTCCGGGAAGTCTTTTACGTCGCTCTTGGCCAGTTGCTTGCGCCAGAGTCGGGGAGCCAGCGCTCGGGTCGCAGACCATTTGCGTACATCGGTCTCCATCGCCGGCCAGGCGAAGGGGATCCGCACGATCTCCACAGCCGGGTCGACCTGCTCCTCCAGGGAGTAGTCGGCGCCGGTGAACTTGATGAACGTCTCACGAGTCGCGGTCAGCACCGTGACCCGGTAACCGGCCCGGGCGAACGCGTTCGCGGTGGCGAGCGCTCGATAGACGCCACCGCCTCGGGAAGGGGGAAAGCCCCAGGCGACATAGAGCACGTGTGGCGCACGTGTTGCGGTGGGGCTCACGGATCCTCCTGCTGGCGCTCAAGCGCCTCGTGTCGGACAGCTTCCTGCAGATTAACGCAGCCGACCTGCTCAGTCGGGTGACGTCGCCGCAGCGTGGACGCCTATCGTTATGCCGATCCAGGGGATTGCCGCAACGGTGCCCCGTCGCATGGAAAGGCACACCGTGACCGTACGAATCCAGCCCAGCGCCGACGTCTCGGATCAGGCCGAAATCGGTGACGGCAGTTCCGTCTGGCACCTTGCCCAGGTGCGCGAGCAGGCAGTGCTCGGCCAGAACTGCATTATCGGCCGGGGCGCATACGTGGGCACCGGAGTTCGAATGGGCGACAACTGCAAGCTGCAGAACTATGCCCTCGTCTACGAGCCTGCGGTACTGGAGGACGGCGTGTTCGTCGGACCGGCCGCAGTCTTCACCAACGACCACTATCCGCGTTCCATCAGCCCCGATGGCTCCCTCAAACGGGGCGACGATTGGGAGGCGGTAGGGGTCACCTGCCGCACCGGCAGCTCCATCGGGGCACGCGCCGTATGCGTGGCGCCGGTCACGATCGGTCAGTGGGCCCTGGTGGCCGCCGGGTCCGTCGTCATCGCCGACGTGCCGGACTACGCGCTGGTGGCCGGAGTGCCCGCTAAGCGGGTGCGCTGGGTGGGGCGCGCCGGGGTGCCGCTGGAGGATGCCGGGGAAGGCCGCTGGCGCTGCCCGCAGACCCAGGAGATGTACATCCAGGACGGTGAGCGGCTTCGGCTCCAGGAGAACTGAGCGCAACGACGGAGCCGGTCGGCCGCCCCGCTGGGGTAGCCGACCGGCTCCTTGGTGAGTGCGAGTGTCCGCTGCGGCCGCTGTCGCGTAGCCGGGCGGGGCGGCCCGTCAGCCGTTGGGAAGGCTCTGCCCGGAACCGCTGGCCCGAGCCGGGGTGCGGCCGAGCAGGATCCCTTCCAAGAACCCCAGGCCCCAGCCGTAATGCATGGCGGCGAAGGCGCCCGGCAGCGCTGCAACGTTGAGTCGCTCCCCTGAGGTGTCTTCGCGGACCGCTTTGGCTGTGGCGGCGCCCACCCCGAACAGGTAGGGGGAGTAGGCGGCCGCGGCAAGGCGAGGGAACTTCACCGAACCGAGCGCCAGCGCGGCGGTGCCGACCACGGCGACCGGCGCGGCCAGGTGACGGGCCCGGATGGCCGCGCGGCCGTTCTTGCGAACCATGCCCGCCTTTCCGCGCCCGTAGCGGCGGTACTGACGGAACAGGTCGGGCACGCTTTCACGCACATGCCAGTAGATGTGCATCGCCGGGTCGAAGGCGATGTGGTGGCCCAGGCCCAGAATGCGGTGGTCGAAATCGACGTCTTCGTTCACGAGCAGGTTCTCGTCCCAACCGTTCACGGCGCGGGCCACCTCGGCCCGGTAGACCCCGAACGAGGCGTGGTCGGTCAGGCAGAACTCGGTGCCGAAGTGGTTGACCGAGTCGCCCACCCCGAAGGGGCTCGAAAGCGCCAACGCAACCGCGCGCCCGGTCGGGGTGCGCCCCACACCCTCCCGGATGCCACCGACGGCAGCCAACTGGGCGTCAGCGCGCAAATGCTCCAGCGCTCGCGCCAGGTAGTCCGAACTGACCGAAGCGTGCCCGTCGATCCGGGCAACATACTGCCCCCTGGCGGCAGCCAGGCCCACGTTCAGCGCGGCGGGGATGATGACCTTCGGGTTGTCCAGCAGTCGCACCCGCGGCTCCTGTGCGGCCAACTCCTGCACCACGGCGCGGGTGCGGTCGCTGGAGCGCCCGTCGATGACGAGCACCTCGACGTTGACCCGCTCCTGGCTCAACGCCGAACGAATCGCCCCCAGCACGGAGGCCTCCTCGTTCAGCACGGGCATCAAGACACTGATCAGTTCGTCATGCATCGTCGTTCGCCCTCAGGATTCTTGGTGCGGCGGTTGCTCCGGTGTTCCCGTCGGCCGGTGGCGCCACAGTTGAAGGCATCGGCACCCTCGGTTGCGCGGGGACTGCCGATTCAGCTGGCTCGGGCGGTGGTTCTTGCGCTTCACCCACATGCCCGGCACGCCGGTAGGACAGCGGGGCCGGAGCCCAGAGCGTGACCACCAGGAAGGCGGGCACGATGAGCGGCTGTGACGGCGGTTGCAGCAGGAAGAACTGGGCCAGGATCGCCACGCTCAAGGTGCGTTCGTGGGAACGCAGGAACGGCACCACGGCCAGCGCCAGCAACAGCGATCCGGCGATGATCCCGTAGTCGAAGTACATCTTCCCGACGGTGGGCGCGATCAGCCCCAGCGTGCCGCTTCCCTCCACAACCTGACGGGATGAACCGGCGCCGGCGCCGAACCAGACCTTGGCCGGGTCGTAGATCCAGCGCGGAATGAGGTACAGGTAGGGCTCGATGCTGCGCAGCGCCGCCGAGGAGTTGGAGTCACTGACCTCGGTGACACGGGTCAGGAAGACCTGCCCGATAGCCGTCGGGATCGCCACCAGCGCCAGCAACGCGCCCGGAACGATGTAGGGACGGATGAGGCGCCGCTGACCGCCCAGGAGCATCACCAGCACCCCTACGACGACGATGGCGAACCCGGAGCCCGCGACCGTGGCCAGCATGCCCATTCCGAGCCAGATGACCTTCCACGGGCGGGCTCGCGACAGCAACGCCACCATGACGCACACGCCCAGCGTGAAGGACATGAACGAAGGTTCGAGCATGATCCAGCCGTTGGATTTGTACAGCCAGCTGTCCCACACGATCGGGTAGCTCGTCGCGAACCCGTCCACCTGCCAGGCGGACGGCACGTACTCACCGACGTAGTCGCGGTATCGCAGGCCCGCGAACTGGGTCACCACGAAGATGACCGACAGCGTGCTCAGCCACAACCCGATGGTCGTGACGGCCCGCAGCATGCGGTGGTAGGACTCCCCGGAGCGGTCGGCCATCATGAACACCACCGGGAACCACATGGTCATCCAGAAGGCCCAGCTGTTGACGCTGATATACGGCCGGTGGACGAACAGCACCTGAGGCAGGACGACGAAGGCAGAGGCTGTGGAGGCGATGAGCCACAGCATGAGCCGGCGCCCCTCCAGGACGACGACACCGCGTCGCCAGGCGAGGAAACACCAGATCACCGTGATCGGAACGGTGAACGGGATGGAGATCGACGGCAGCGAGATGCGCTGGAGGAGGATGTTGAGAACGAAGAGCCAACACACCCACCGCACCCCGTCCGGTGCGTGGCTCTTCGCTACCTCCACACGCTTCCCGCCAGGGCGGGAGGTCATCAAATCAGCCGTCGACGACGACGTAGGAACGGGCACCGAACTGGTGGATGTGCTCATCGAGCCACTCGAATCGGGTCTTGTGCGGACGCACCAACGTGAACAGGACCGCACGGTCATCGCGCGCGGCGCGCTTGATGACGGCGTTGCTCATCGGCGTCTGCAGCACAGTCACGCTCGGGGTGCCGTCGTGGCCCATGCTCTGCTGACCCAACCGGGCCACATCGTCGGTGACCGCGACGTCCCGTCCAGTAGCGCGGATCCCGGCAGTGACCGGCTCCACCAACCCACGAACCGCACCCGCAGGAGCCCGCACACCGGTGAGGACCACACAGTCGGCCGTAGCCGCCTCCATGCTCATCACGGTGGGCAGTTCGCGTGCCGGAACGAATTCGACGTCCGGGTAGAGGCGGCGCATCTCGGCGATGCTGCCCATCTTGCCGCGACGCCCACCGAACAGCAGCGCGAGCGCGACACCGGCAAGCAGACCACCCAGCAGACCCATCGCGGCCATCATCCCGACCGAGACGCTCTGCACCTGGTCGGCCTCGGCGGCCTGCAGCAGGGTGAGGCGGCGGGACTGGGTCAACAACTGGGCCTGAGAATCAGCCAGTGAGCCACCCAGACGCATCACACGCTGCTCTTCTGCAGCACGCACCGACAGGGTGTCCTCGCGGATGAGCTTGCCCGTGGTCTGAGTGAGTGTCTCAAGTTCGTCGCTGAGGCGCTGAGTGCTGCGGGCGACGGCGGCCTCGGCGAGCGCGTTTGCCTCGGCCGCGGCCTTCTCGGCCGTGGAGCTGGTGACCTTCACGGAAAGCACCGAGGACTGCAACACGTTGACGATGGTGCTGTCCTTGCGCAGGTCCTTGGCGGTGACGCCGGCTTTGGCGGCGGCGTCCTGGTAGACCTCACGGGTCCCGGCTTCCATGACCGCGCTCTGCACGGCTTCGGCCAGGCCGGCGCCTTCGGCCGCGGTCGTCTGGACCTTCAGCGTGGCTTCAGCGGTTTTCGGTGCGGCCTTGCCTGCGATTCCCCCCAGAAGCGCACCGACCAAGGCCAGGACGAGCGGCAACCACCACCAGCGACGCAAGGTCGCTGTCAGTGATCGCCCCCACGGATCACGATTGCTATCGGCCGAAGTGGCCACTTTGTCTTCCCCCTCGTCAGACTGCATGACGTGCGGCCCACATGAGGGCCGCCGATCTACCTTACTCGGAGCGTGTTGCCGAGCCCAATTCGTTCAGGACGATCGACCAGTGAATATGCCACGGTGTGCGGTGTGGATTCCAGCCGAGGCCGGGCGCTTTCGCGGCGCTCCTGCGGTGCCGGTCCCCGACGTACGCAGGCTACCGGTGGGCGGTGAGTTAACCTGGCGGAGCTGTAGATACGCGGCCTGACCAGGGCCTGGTGCCATCGGAGGTCACGTGCGGATCCTGCTGGTGACGAACAGTTACCCCTCCGTGCACTCGCCCAGCGGCGCTGCGTACATCAGCGCCCGCGTGCGGGCGCTGCGGGCCGCTGGCGCGTCGGTCGTCGCGGTGGCGCTGGTGCCTGAGTACGGCCCTGAGCTGGGACTCCCTCGGCGGCTGGCCGGGGCGCATGACAACGCCGCGCTCGCCTTGGACGATGGCCGCGATGGCCGTGAGTTCCTTTCCGCGACAACACGATGGGGCGCGCTGGAAGTGGCAGCTGGGCGGCTCGGGCGCACACCGGCTGCGGGAATCGCCAGAGCGACTGCGGCCCTGGCGGACCTGCCCCAGGTGCGCTCCGGGCAATTCGACATCATTCATGCGCACGGGATGTATACATTGCCCGCCGGTGAGGTTGCTCGCAGAGCCGCGCAGAACCTCGGTATCCCGTTCGTGGTCTCGATGCACGGCAGCGACGTCACCCAGGTGATGCCGCGGGTGGCCCCCGCCTTCACCGCCACTTTGGAAGCAGCTGCGGCCACCACGTATGTCAGCGAGGCGCTGCGCAGCCGGGCCCTGGCCGCCGGTGCGCCACGCGCCCACAGCCACGTCATCCCCAACGGGGTCGACCTGTCGGTGTTCACCCCGAGGCAGGCCCACAGCGCGCAAGTGCCAGGGCCGCTGCGGTTGCTGTTTGTGGGAAATCTACTGCCGGTCAAGGGTGCCGACCGGCTCCCCGCCATCCTGTCTGCTGTGCGGGAGCGCTACCCGGGTTCCAGCATGGACGTCCTCGGCTCCGGGGCGCTGGAAACCCGACTGCGCGGCGTCCCGGGGTTGAGACTGCATGGACGCCTGGATGCGCCCCAGGTGGCGCAGGCGATGCGCCAGGCGAGTGCCTTGATCGTGCCGAGCCGCGAAGAGGGCTGGGGCTGTGTGGTGTCCGAGAGCTATGCCTGCGCCACCCCGGTGATTGCCACGGCGGTGGGCGGACTCGTGGAAGCGGTGCTCGACCCCGCCCATCTGGTGAACTTCCCGCCTGAGGCGTCCCCGGCCCAGGAAGGACAGGCCTTCGCCGACGTCCTGCAGGCCCTGATGGATGAGCCGCCTACCCGCGACCGGATGCTGGCCCATGTCGCACGCTGCGGCTGGGGCGAGGTCGCAGGCCGAGAACTGGCCGTCCTCGAAGGCGCCATGTCGTGAGGCGGCGGTGGCGAACGCTGGACGTCGATGCCGCACCCACCGGTTCGCTGGGGGGCCGCGGGCTCGACAGCATCATCGGGTTGGCCGCGCAGGGGCTGGTGCGATTCGCTCTGACTTTCGCTGTCGGACGGCTCGCCGGGCCGGCTGAACTCGGTGTCTTCGCGACCGGGCTGGCCATCGCGCAGATGCTCATCCTGTTGTGGCCGAGCACCAGCGGCCAGGCCGCCTCCCGGTTCGTGGCACGGGCACGCGGGCGCGCCGACCGTGACGAACTGCACGGGGTGCTGGATCACCTGGGCCGCCGCGTGCTGCGGGCCGGGCTGGTGCTGGCGTTGGCCTGCGTCCCGATCTGGCTGTTCCTCGAGGGCGGGCTGGGCAACCTCTCCCTCGGTGACGCCCTCGCCGGGTGCACCGTCGGTGCGGCCTGCGCAGGCCTGGCCGGGCAGGCCTACACCCGGGGGGTGCATTACGGGCTCGGCGCCGTTCGGCGGGTGGTCGTGCTTGACATCGCCTGCAGCCTTGCCGGGCTGCTCGGTCTGGTTCTGGCCTTGATGTCGGGGGTGCGCGGGGTGGCGCTGTTGCTGCCCCCGGCGCTGGCCTATCTGGCATTGAGCGCGCTGTGTTGGCCATGGCGGGTGCACGGCGCGGCAGACCCGCAGTTGCGCCGCGAACTGGATCGGTTCGTCCTCTTCGGTTCGATGGGAACCATCGCCAGCGCCGGCCTCATCCAGTTCTCGCTGCTGGCCAGCCGCGCCGCGGGCCAAGCTGCCGGGGCGGGGCAGTACTCGGCTGCCTCCTCGTTGGCGTTGCCGCTGACGCTGGCCTCCGGGGCGCTCAGCTTGGTGCTCTATCCATCGCTGTCGGAGGCTGCCGGGCGCGGAGACCATGCGGGGGTCTCGCGCCAGCTCGATCGGGGGTTCCGTGGGGTGGTGCTACTGGTGGTCCCGGCTGTCGGAGTGATGGCGCTGCTGGCGCGCCCGCTGGTAGCGCTGGTGTGGGGCGCGCAATTCGACCTCACAGCAAAGCTGCTGCCTATCTTGCTGCTGGCCGTGCTGGCCAACGTGGCGGGGGTGCCGTGCGTCAACGCCATCACCGGGGCCACCGGTACCGGCATCGCCCGGATGGCGGCCGTGAGCTTCGCCGGGCTCGCAGTGGCCGCCGTTTTGTGGCTGCTCCTGGTGCCCACCTACGGCGTGCCAGCAGTAGCCGTCGGCTATGCAGCAGGAGTGTTCCTCATCGCGGGCTACGCGGTGGGGGAGGCCTGGTGGCGGTGGCGGCTGAGCTGGGCGATGCCGGTGGCGTTGCTGCTGTTCGCGATCATCATCATCGCGGGCGCGCCAGTGCTGCTGCACGACGCACCGTGGTGGCAGGCGCTGTTGGCAGCCGCGGGTTTCGTCGCAGTGTGGGCGGCCACACACCTGCCGGACATCGCGTGGGTGCGGGCGGCATTAAAGCGGTAAGGCGTGCGCGGCAGGCCGTGGGCGAGTCTGTCGTGGGTGGCCCGCTTGCGGTCGCTCACAACCGATCGAAGACGCTGTCGCGCTCGCGAGAGTCCTGCCAACGGTTGTAGACCTCTGCTGCGGCGCGGCTACGGGCCGCCCGTTGCGGGGGGCCCTCGGCGGCCAGCTGCGCAAGCATCCGGGCCCAGTCGTCCGGCTCTCGGGAAGCGACCAGGATGCCCGCCCCGCGGTCCAGGGTTGGTGTCCACGGGGTCGTGTCGGGTAGTGCCACCGGACAGCCGGCGCACAGCGCCTCGACAATCGCGTGCCCGAAGTTCTCGTTCGCGGTCGGGAAGGCGAACAGGTCGTGGGCTGCGAAGACGGCCAGAACCGCGCTCGGGTCCACGGTTCCGGCGAAACGCACCTGGTGGCCTTGCTCGCGAGCCCGATCCGCCAACCGGTGGCACTGCTGCAGGTAGTCCGGATCGTCGGTGGAGCCGTAAACACTCACATCCAGCGGCGGGATCGCCGCCGACGAACTCAACGCCGCCAACAGGATGTCCAGCCCCTTCTTGGGGGAGATGCGGGACAAGAACACCACCCGGAGGCGTTCACCGGGAGCGGGTCGCTCGCGCAGCGCCCGGTTAGGCAGCGGAGATTCGTTCTGCGCCACCACCACCCGGGGGGTCCCGCGCACCGGCGCTGCACGTCGGATCTCGTCGGCCTCGCGAACGGTGGAGGCATGCCAGACCAGGTCGGAATGCAGCCCGCACAGCCGACTCACCCCGAACAGGGCCCGTTTCTTCGCGGACTTCAAGGCCAACGCGCCCGCCCCCAACTCCCCGCGCGGCGCCAGTACCACCTGCCCGGCAGGCAGCAGCCGCAGCCGGTGCAACAACAGCGGAAGCAGCGTCTCGGCGGGGGCGAACACGCTGTTCAGATACAGCACCTCAGGGGCCAGCCGGCGAGCCTGCCGCAGCGCTGTGAGCAGACCGCGCAGGCCGGGGCTGCGATACCACACCATCGCCCGACCGCTGGGTACCCACTGATCGGCCGGGACACCGAGTCGCTGCGTCGTGCCCCAATCGCCGTCGCGGGTCAGGACCCGAAAGTCATGTCGGTCGCCGTGCGCGGCGACCATCGCCGAGACGGTGCGGATCGGACCGCCGCCACGGAAGGCAGGCGGGTAGTACGGCACGAAGACGAGAACGCGCACGGGTTTCCTTACGGGCGTTGCCGCAGGCCCGACCACTGCTCGTGGCGCCGGTGCGTGGACAGGATGAAGCGCACCGCGCGCTGGGAGCAGTTGTCGATGGCGTAATCGGCCGGTACCCGAGTGCCGGGCCGGTCGCGCTCGTCCTGGGCGGTGCGGACCGTCTCGGTGATGGCCTCGACGACGTTCACCGGGTCCAGCCCGGTCATGATGATTGCGCCGGTGTCCAGCGCCTCCGGGCGCTCGATGGAGTCCCGCAGGGTCACCGCCGGGAAACCCAGCAGCGAGGACTCCTCGCTGATTGTGCCGCTGTCGGAGAGCACGCAGAGCGCGTCGGTCTGCAACCGCACGTAGTCGATGAACCCCAACGGCGGGTGGAAGGTGATGCCCCGCAGATCGATCTCTTGGGCGCCCGGACGAGCAGCGAGCAGATCGAGCCGTTTACGGGTGCGGGGGTGGGTCGAGACCAAAACCGGAACCTCGAAGGCGTCACGGGCCGCCACCAGGCAACGCAGCAGCGCGGACAGTCGCTCCGGGTCATCCACGTTCTCTTCGCGGTGCGCCGACACCAGCAGGTAGCCCTGCGGGTCCAGGCCCAGGTCGGCCGGTGCCGTGCTGGCGGCGAAGGCGTCGGCGTGGTGGTCGAGCACCTCCTTCATCGGCGAACCGGTCAGCAAGATGCGCTGGGGATGGATGCCCTCGGCAAGCAGGTTGCGTCGAGCATGCTCGGTGTAGACGAGGTTGTAGTCGGCGACGTGATCGACCATCCGCCGGTTCGTCTCCTCCGGCACATTCGGATCGAAACAGCGGTTGCCGGCTTCCATGTGGTAGACGGGAATCCGCATCCGTTTGGCCATCAGGGAGGCGATCGCCGAGTTCGTGTCGCCCAAGATGAGGACCGCGTCCGGCGCCACCTGGGTCAGCACGTTCTCGGTCTTGATCAGCGTCTCACCCAGCACCCGCCCCAAACTGGAGGTGTCGACCTCCAAGAAATGGTCGGGCCGCCGGATACCCAACTGGTCGAAGAAGATCCCGTTCAGTTCGTAGTCATAGTTCTGTCCGGTGTGCACCAGGACGTGGTCCACCGTGCGATCAAGGCGGTCGATCACTCGGGAGAGCCGAATGATCTCGGGACGGGTACCGACGATGGTCATCACGCGGGTGGAGGGAGCCGTCGACGTCGTAGTGCCGTTCATGTTTTCCTCTACGGCTGGGGGATCACAGGGTGGGGATAGGTGTCCGGATGCTCCGGGTCGAGGAGTTGATCGGACCAGAACAGAGTCGTGAGGGGGCCGGTACCGACATTCTCTATCGAGTGGGTCCACAAAGTCGGCATGTCGATCACGGCCGGTTTTTCGCCGCTCACCTGAAATTCCAGGATGTCGTCGTGCAGCAGTCGGCGAAGTCGAATGAGGCCCGTTCCGCTCACGACTTGAAAACGTTCAATCTTGCTGCGGTGGTAGTGGTTTCCGCGCACAAAACCAGGGTTCGTCGTAGAGACGAAGGTCTGCCCGGTCCCACCGTGCACGCGCACGGATTCCACGAGCGTGCCGCGGGCGTCGCTATGTGGCCTCGGGTGCAAGGGATAGGTCTGCGGCCACAGAGCGGCGCGCAGGGTGTTGAACAAGGCGACATCCACACTGTCTTCGAAGGCCGGGATATCGCCGCTGGGCAGGTACACGTCGTGAAAGTGCTGCAGACGCCGGGCGATCTGGGAGATGAGCCTGGGCGAGCCGGCGGGACGCACCACGCCGTGCAGGCGGGAGTCGCGGACGGCATCCAGCAGGATCTGTGCGGCGTCCTGCACGTGCAGTAGGGGCAGCTCCCGGTCGCCGTGGACGGGTGGCTGCTGGCCGGCTGCGACCCGGTGGGCGAACGTGGCGACGAAGGAGTTGTAGTCCGGCGTGCCGTGCTCGCCGAAGAGCCCACAGAACCTCACATCCACCGCGCGTGTCCCGGCACCGGCGGCGAAATCGAGCAAAAGCTCGGCGGCAGCTCGCTTGCCGCGCCCGTATGGGGTGTTGGAGCCCGGGTGGTCGACGTCCGCGTAGTTGCTGCCGGCGTAAACGACAGCCGGCGGCTGCGGCAGCTCTTGCATCGCCGCAACGAGGCCGCGTGCTAGCGCGAGGTTGCCCTCTGCGAGATCGCAGTCCGGGCCACGGTTGATGCCGGCCAGATGCAGGACGACGTCGGCGCCGGCCAGCGCGGTCGGCAAGTCGCTCCAGGTCTGTCGGGTAATCGGGACGACCTCGATGTCAGACTCTTCGATCAGGCGCACCCTGGTGTGCCAGCCGAGGAAGCCACCGGCTCCGGTCAGAACGATCTTCACGAACGAGCCTTTCGCAGGGTCTGCATCTCGGGCAGTGTCATGAGCAGGTCGACGGTGGAATCGATATCGAGACGCTCCGTATTCTCAGACGTGTAATCCACCATTCGGGAAGAAGTCTTGTTTCCCTCCTCGAAGTACAGCTCGTATTCCAACGAACGAGCATCCAGCGGCACCCGGTAGTAGTCGCCCTTGTTCTCCGCGAAAGCCATCTCCTCGCGAGAGAGCAGCGTTTCATGTTGCTTCTCACCGTGCCTGGTGCCGATGACCTGCACCTCGGGGTGCGCGATGCCCATGATGCGCGCGACGGCGTAGGCGAGGTCGATCACGGTGGCCGCAGGTGCCTTACGCACGAACAAGTCGCCGGACTGGGCGTGTGTGAAGGCGTAGGCGACCAAAGAGACCGATTCCTCTAAAGACATGAGGAACCGAGTCATCTCCGGGTCGGTGATCGTCAGCGAGTTGCCCTGCATCAGCTGGCGCACGAACAAGGGGATCACTGAACCCCGGGAATACATGACGTTGCCGTACCGAGTGATGGAGACGGTCGTCGGCGATGCCGGGTTGTTGCGCGCGAAGGCTTGGGCGGTTTTCTCCATGAGCGCCTTGCTCATCCCCATGGCGTTGACCGGGTAGACAGCCTTGTCGGTGGACAGGCATACGACGGAGGTGGCCCCGACCTGATGTGCCGCTTCGATGACATTGTTGCTGCCCGTCACATTGGTCTTCACTGCTTGCTGCGGGAAGAATTCGCATGAAGGGACCTGTTTGAGGGCCGCGGCATGAAAAACATGATCGACACCCCGGAGGGCGGCCAGAGTGCTGTCAGCATCCCGCACATCCCCGAGGAAGAACTTGGTCCGGGAGTCGGCTAGGAGGCGGCGTAGATCGTCCTGCTTCGCCTCGTCCCGAGACAGGATATGCACCGCCGCTACGTCGCCCGCCAGAAGATGGCGTGCCATCGTTGAGCCAAAAGAGCCGGTTCCTCCGGTGATTGCAACGCGTGCGCCGTCTAGTTCGGGAATCACGAATAGGTCCTCACGGGTAATTACTGCGGTTGGTCTTGCGCCGATTCTGGGCATTTTGCAACGCCAACTCGACAAGTTTCTCGTGCCCGTCGATGCAGCGATTCTCGCCGAGGTTTTCTTCGTACCACGAGCGCGCGGACTCTCCTCGGCGGTGCAACTCTTCTTCGCTCCATGACGTCATTTCCCGGATCGCCGCGACTAGCGCCACCGCGTCGCCGGGGGCCGCGACCAGGCCCGCGCCAGCGGCAGCGATCACCTCGGCCGAGTCCCCGCAGGCGTGTCCCAGTAGCGGCCGCGCCGCGGCCAGCGATCCTGCCACCTTGCTCGGCATGGTCACGCGCAGCAGGGGGGTATCGGCCAAGGACACCACCAAGACGTCGGCGGCACTGAGATAGTCCGCGACCTTCTCCGGTGGTTGCGCCGGCACCAGCGTCACGTTGCTGAGCCGCTGCGCAGCGATCCGCGCTGCGATCCGCTCGGTCATCACACCAGGCCCGAGAAGCACCAGTTGAGCATCAGGGACTGCTGCAAACCCATCGATCAGCAAGGGCAGCGCCTGCAACTCCCCGAGATTCCCGGCGTACATGAACAGGCGCCCCGCCAGCGGCAGGCGCAGACGGGCGCGTTCTGCACGCTTTTGTTCCTCGGGCAGGAACGCCCCCCGAGGCGTGGAAACCCAGTTCGGAGTGTCGACGATCAGCTCATCCGGGACGCCGCGTTGCCGTAGCACGGTGCGCATCCCGGGCGAAATGACGCCGATGGCGTCGCTATGGCGGTATCCGTAGCGACAGAAGCGGTCCAGACTGTCCTGCATCAACTGGGCGAGCTGGGGGTGGCCGACGAAACCGGAATCCATAACGCTGTCCGGCCATAGATCCTGGATGATCTGCGCATGAGCGCTGGGTTCGGTTGCCATCCCCAAACGCTTTCGCAGACTGTCGATCCCGCCGCTGACCAAAGCCGGCAACGTCGCAGTGGCGGGGGAGGAGTACGTCAACCACACGTCGGCACGAGCCAGCCGGGTCGCTGACACCACGGTGCTGGAGAGCGCGAAGGAGCCGTAATTAGCCAGTCGTGAGAAAGCGTTCGTGTCGTGGCTGGGATACAGCGGCGCCCGGTGCACGTCGATCTGCCCCGGCCCGGTGTCATCAACATCGTGACGGTAGGGACGAAGGGGGTAGCCGGGGTGCAGTCGTCCGGTGGGGTAGTTGGGAAATCCAGTCAAGACGTCGACAGAATGCCCGCGCGACGCCAGCCCGTGGGCAAGGCCTGCCGGGACACCTGCCGGTTCTGGCGGGTACCACTGGGTGACGAGCCGAATCTTCACCGCGCAGGCACGCCTTTCACCACGGACCCCGCCGCGACATCCTTAACCACCAGCGCAGCGCCTCCGACGACGGAATCGTCACCCAGGGTGAGCCCTTGCAGGATGGCCGAGTGCGTCCCCAACATCACCCGTGCACCCACCTGGACATCACCCGAGACGGCGACCAAGGGGTTTATCGAGGCGTGATCCCCGATCGTGCTGTCGTGGCCGATGCTGCACAGCAGGTTGACGTGAACATGTCGCCCAAGAGTGATGTTGGTCGTCAGGACGCTGCCGGCGCAGATCACTGTGCCAGGGGACAGTCGCACATCAAACCCCAGAGTGGCCCGCGGATGCACCACCTTCGGGGTTTTGCGTTCTCCCATTCGGGCATCGATCTTCGCCTTCACCGCTGGGCTGCCGATGCCGATGAGGTACTGGACCCTCGGCGCCGCGTTCGCCAACCACCCGAGGTCCCCCAGGACCCGGGAGCCCCGGGCATGCACCCGGCTCAGGTTCTCGGATGCGGGGTTGTCATCGACGTAACCCAGCAGGTCGTAGGTCGGGCTGTGCGAGTTCACCGCGTCGATCACGTCGTGAACTTCACGGCCGAAACCACCGCAACCCACGATGACCAGTGGCACCAGAGCGCGGGATTCGGGCGTGGAAGGGTTGGTCATCACGAAACCTCCTGGACGGCGCCGATGCGAACCGGTGCTACCTCGCATGGTTGTGGCTGAAACTCCGGCATCGTGGCCTCGCCTGGGGCATTGACCCCGTGACGACTCAGCACGATCCCGACGGTACGGGCCAGGATGTGCAGATCGAGACGCATACAGGCCCGATCGACGTACGCGACATCCCAGCGCAGGCGCTCTTCCCACGTCGTGGCGTTGCGACCGTTCACCTGTGCCAAGCCGGTCAGACCAGGCGGGACGTCGTGGCGTCGAGCTTGCTCGGGGGAGTAGCGCTGCAGATAGCTGACCAACAGGGGGCGTGGGCCGACCAGACTGAGGTCCCCGCGCACCACGTTCCACAGCGAGGGGAGCTCGTCCAAACTGCTCGCTCGCAACCAGGCGCCGAAACCGTCGAGCCGCGAAGCGTCATCGACACGCCCTCGGGCCGGATCGAGATGGTGCATTGTCCGAAACTTCAGCAGTGTGAAGGGCTGGGCGTGCAGTCCTGGCCTGACCTGACGGAACAGAATGGGACGGCCCAAGCGGAGCCCGACGGCGAGCGCCACCACGGCCTGCACGGGCAGGCTCAGCAGCGCCAACGGCGCCGCCACTGCCAGATCGAGAGCTCGTTTGTTGAAGCGATACCAACGAGTCGTCATCTCTGCTCCCGCCGTAGCGCGGCCCGCAGGGTGTCACACACTCGCTCCACCTGCGCGTCCGTAAGCGCTGACCCACTCGGGAGCGTCAACCCCCTGGCGAAGAGACCCTCGCTGGTTCCGGTGAGGAAGGAACGAGCCGTAGCGAAGACCGGCTGCAGGTGCATCGGCTTCCACAGTGGGCGTGCCTCGATCTTCCGCGCCGCTAGCGCCGTAAGGACCTCATCTGCGCTCGCGGGCGCTCCCTCATCCAGCAGCAGGCAGGTCAACCAACAGTTGTCACTGGCGTCGCTGGGATCATCGTGTTCACCCCGCCCGAGAATCCGGATGCCCTCGAATTCCGCCACGACGCTGGCGTACTGCTCACGGATGGCGCGTCGACGCGCAATCATCGAATCCAGTCGTGACAACTGGGCACGGCCTAACGCTGCTAGGACGCTGGAAAGTCGGTAGTTGTAGCCGATATCGGTGTGCTCGTACCACGCCACCGGTTGGCGAGCCTGGGTAGCCAGATAGCGGGCCCGATCCAGCAGGTCGTGGTCGCTGGAGAGCAGCATTCCACCGCCGGAGGTAGTCATGATTTTATTGCCATTGAAGGACAACCCGGCAGCGCGACCGAACGAGCCAGCAGCTCCGCCGACGGTCCGTGCGCCTAGCGCCTCTGCGGCGTCCTCGATCAATGGGATCCCACGAGTCTCGAGTTCAGGGGCGAGCCGTTCGTAGTCGCAACACCGCCCGAAAAGGTCGACGCTCATGACCGCTGCGATCGGCTGCCCTTCTCGTTGCAGCGAATCGACCGCCTCGATCATCAGGTCGACATCGAGGTTGGCATCTGCCGCGGCGTCAACGAAAACGGGCTGTGCCCCGGTGTAGGCCACTGCGTTGGCGGAAGCCACGAAAGTCATCGTCGGTACGAGGACGCACGAACCCGGGCCAGCCCCGATCCCGAGAAGCGCTAGGTGTAGAGCGGCGGTCCCGCTAGAGAGCGCCAGGGCTGCCACCCCACCCCCGACCCGAGCGGCAACCTCTTCCTCGAATGCGTCGACATCCGGGCCCAGCGGAGCCACCCAGCCCGAACGCAGCGAGGCCAGCACATACTCCTCTTCCACCTGAGTCACGTGTGCCTGGGAAAGAAGAATGGGCTCATCCATCACTGCACCTCATGTTCTTGTGACGCCTCGGCCCGCGTCAGTACTGGGGTCGGCACCGTCTCACCGTCACTGCACGCGGCTCGCCGCATCCAGTCAAGCGCCTCTTGCTCCTGCTCAAACTGGTGACACTCGACGTCTTGGACGCGAAGTGGTGGGACCGCGACAGCACCCACGAGCGGGTGGATGGTCTCGCGCCGGTGTTCGCGGTCGGAAAACAAATCTTCTCCCAGCTTTTCGCCGGGGCGCAGACCGGTGTAGACGATCTCTATGCCGACCCGACCTGAGAGCCGGATAAGGGTAGTGGCGACGTCCTTGATGAGAACCTGCTCGCCCATATCAAGGACGAGCACCTCACCGTCGGCGCCTACGGCGGCGGCCTCCAGGACGAGTTGGCAAGCTTCCGGGATCAGCATGAAGTACCGCTTCACCTCGGGGTCGGTCACTGTCACCGGCCCTCCACGCTCGATCTGGGCACTGAACGCATGCACAACGCTGCCCCGAGAGCCCAGCACGTTGCCGAACCGCACGCTCACAAAGCGGCCCCGGCCGGCATGTGCGAACTCGGCCGTCAAACGCTCGGTCAATCGTTTGCTGTATCCCAGACATGAGGTCGGATCTGCAGCCTTGTCAGTCGATACGTTTACGAAGACCCCGACACCGCAGGCCGATGCCGCACGCAGCACATTGCGTGTGCCGAGCACGTTGGTCTTCCATGCCTCCGTTGGGAACCTCTCCAACAAAGGCAGATGTTTGAGGGCGGCGGCGTGGAAGACAACCTCGGGTCGGGTCCGTGCGAAGACGGCATGCAGCGCGGCCTCATCGCGAATGTCAACCAGCAACGCATCGTCATCATCGAGCAGTCCATCGCCGGTCATGGACAACTGCGTGGCTTGCAGCGCCGACTCGTCACGATCAAGAAGCAACAGTCGTTCTGGGCCGAAACGGGCGATCTGGCGGCACAACTCCGAACCGATGGAACCGCCCGCGCCTGTGACGAGGACACGCTTACCGGCGAGGTCTCGCGAGATCGCCTGGGTGTCGAGATGGATCGGGCGACGCCCGAGGAGATCGGCCAGATCCAGATCACGCAGGGCATCGGTACAGGCGTCATCGCCGATCAATTCCGACAGCGAGGGCAGCACCTTCACACTCAGTCCTGCGTCCACCGCCTGCTGGGAGACCTCCCGGGTCACCTCCGGATCAGCGCTGGGCGCCGCCAGCACCATGACTGAAGCGCCGAACTGTTCGGCCACCCGGGCGACATCTCGCCTACCTCCGCGAACTGGGACGCCTTCGATGCGTAGCCGCGCTTTGGCTGGGTCATCATCAAGGATGGCGACGGGCAGGATATGGCTGTCGTCTTCACGAAGAGCACTACGGACCAGCCGGCGTCCCGCATTACCGGCACCGAATACCAAAGCCCGGTGTGAACCGGGCCGGCCCCGTGCTGCACGGTTCGTCGTGGATCGGCCCAGCAGCCGGAAAGCAAGCATGCCCAACAACGCCAGTGAACCGCCGGTTACAGCGGAGGAGCGGGGCAGGTCATCGGGGCGAAGTAACGCGATGAGGATAAAGGCGATGGCGGTCGTCAGGAGCGTGGTGCGGGCCAGGTCCGAGGTTTCTTCGTAGGAACCCCGATCATGGCTGACGCGGTACGGCCCGATCATCGCCCCGAGAAACAGCTGCACAGCCGCAGCCCCGGCGCCGGCGATCAGGGTCAACGCGAGCGCACCCTCGGGGAAGGTGAAGTCGTACCTCAACCACACCGTGGAGAGCATGCCGATGATCCAGCACAAGACGTCGACAGCAGCCCAACCGGCTCGTTGCCAGCCTTGTCGCTGTGCTGCGACCGTATCCACCTGCATCGCCCTCCCCGCTCGCCAGCCGCAAGACGGGCCAGGTCATCCCCCGACCTGGCGTCAATGCGCATGGGCGAGCCGACCCCAGCCCGGGCCGATTCGTCGAATTGCGTTAACTGCCAGGGTAGTCGCTGAATCCGGTGGCTATCGACGCCGCGCGGTAGGACTCGGTTGTCGAGACGATGGGTAACGGACCTGGGAGGTGGGTGCCGAGCTCCGTACACAAGGCGAGGCCGTAGGTCGCACGCGGCTTGCCCGGTGGCGCGGCAAGCGCTCCTGGGATGTGGCCTCCGGATGAGAAGTGACGACGCCACGGACGCAGCAAGGGCGTCTCCCGCCGCTACCGTGGGCCACATGCTTGCTGTCTACGCGCAGTCTCAGTCCCGTACCGATCCGCTGTCCGGCTTGGTCGTCGGGGAGCGTCCTGAGCCAGAGCCTCGCGAGGGCTGGTCATTGGTCACTTTGAAAGCGGCCACCCTGAACCACCACGACTTGTGGTCGCTGATGGGCGTGGGTTTGCCTGCCGATCGATTGCCGATGGTTCTCGGCTGCGATGGCGCCGGTGTCGATGAGCAGGGCCGCGAGGTCATCCTGCACAGCGTCATCGCTTCACCAGGGTGGCAGGGAGATGAAACCCTGGACCCGAAACGCTCACTGTTCTCCGAGGTCTACGACGGCACCTTCGCCGAGAAGGTGCTCGTTCCCAGCGCCAACCTGGTCCCCAAACCGGCGGGGATGTCCTTCGAGACGGCGGCCGCGCTACCGACCGCGTGGCTGACCGCCTACCGGATGCTCTTCGTGGCAGCCGATGTCACGCCCGGCTCGCTGGTTCTGGTGCAGGGAGCAGGCGGGGGCGTTGCCACGGCGCTCATCCAACTCGGCGCGGCCGCGGGTCTGCGGATCTGGGTGACCAGCCGCGACGAAGGCAAGCGCGCCCAGGCGCTCAAGCTCGGCGCTGAAGCGGTCTTCGAATCCGGTGCCCGGCTGCCGGAGAAGTGCGACGCGGTGATGGAGACCGTCGGCGCAGCGACCTGGTCGCACTCGGTGAATGTGCTGCGCCCAGGCGGTGCGATCGTCATCTCCGGGGCCACCTCCGGTGACGCGCCGCAGAAGGCGGAACTGACCAAGATCTTCTTCCGGCAGTTGCGTGTCATCGGCTCCACGATGGGCAACCTGCACGAGCTTCAGCGCCTCACCCAATTGGTGGTGAGCCGCGGTATCGAGCCCGTCATCGACACGGTGATGCCGCTGTCGGGTGCGCGCGAGGGTTTTGCGCGCCTGCACTCGGGGCAGGCCTTCGGCAAGGTGGTCTTCACCGCCTGATCGAGGCCCTGCGCCACGCGAAGCGAGCCCTGGCAGCGCATATGCACTGCCAGGGCTCGCTTTCAGTGGTGGTGGGTGCCGGCCGGGGTGGCTCGCCACGACCCGCTCCAGGCGCCCGTCACCAGTGCACGCCAGGTGCCCGTCCCCAGTGCAGGCCAGGGGCCCTGCTGCGCCATCGCTGCCGGCGTTGTCCGAGGGGGCAAAGTAGCTCCTCAACTGTGCCTGGGCAGACCCTGCGCGCGGATCGGAGCAAATCGGCAGGGCCCGGAGGGGTCGTCCAAGCCCGCGCCCCGAGTCCTCAGCTGCGAGGCTCCTTGAGCACGGCCTGAATCCGGGTGCCCGCATCCTTGAGGATCTCGACGATCTCGCGGACCTGCTGCGGGCTGGGGAAACCCTCATGTCGAGTGCCCTCATGCGTGGAGTCGCCGCTGGATGCCGTCTCGGTGACGATCTCGGCCTCGATGATCTCCTCGTCCAGGTCCGCGACCGGCTCGGGCTCGGCCGCGGTGGCTTGCGCGGGCTTGCCATGCGCCGAGCTGGACTCCGGCGGCCGGGTCATCCCCATCCGGCGCAGGGCCTGCGCCACCACGTCGGTGTCGGGGAACTTACCCCCGCCGAAGGCCCGTAGCAGGCCTTCCACATCGGCCAGCGGGTGTGCGCCTGCGCGGACACCGCCCAGTGAGTCGGCCACGGAGTCGGTGACCCGGGCCCAGACGTCGCCAGGTTCGGTGGAGGGCTCGGTCCCCGATGCCGAGGATGACGCCGTAGCAGCGGCCTGCGCTGGAGACTCCGCACTGGCCTGGGCGCGGGCGGCCTGCGCCGCTGCCGCCAGTTGGGTGCGTAGGTCGGCTGCCCCGGTGCGGACGCGCTGGCGCACATCCTGCGCGAGACGTTGGGCGGAGGCGTCCAGGCTGGCATCCAGATCGGCGATCTCCTGCGCCCGCCGCTGCACCTCGCTACGCCCGGCATCGGTGATGCGGTAGCTGGCCTTGCGGCCCTCGTCGAGGCGTTCGACGAGTCCCTCTTCTTCCAGTTTGGCCAGCCGGGGGTAGACGGTGCCGGCGCTGGGGGAGTAAAGCCCCTCGAACCGGTCTTCCAGGGCGCGGATGATGTCGTAGCCGTGCCTGGGCCCGTGCGCCAGGATCGAGAGCAGGTACAGGCGTAGTTGTCCGTGTTCGAAGACCTGCATCAGATCTCCTCATCGCTGTCGGGGGTCTGCGGGCGAACATCCTGCACGTCATCTATGTCGGGATGCGGCTGGGCCACCACCGGGCCGGGGCCGGCCGAGGGCGGTGGATCTTCGCGAAGGACGACGACGTTGCCGGAGACGGTGCGGGCCTTGATGGCCACCGAGCGATCACCCTCGTGGGTGTGCCCGCCGCGTTTGCCGTCTTCGGAATGCAACGTTTGCCCGTCGATGACGACATGGCCGGAGGTCGAGGTCACGGTGGCGTCATAGCCGGCAGCGGCGGGCATCCGGATCGTCAGATCCCCGGAGACGGCGTTCGCCGTGATCAGGCAGCGTCCGGAGCTCAGGTCGATGATCGCAGCGCCGGAGACACTGTTGAGCTTGATGCTGCGCAGCGGGGAGTCCTGCACCGTGATTCGCCCAGAAACCGTCTTGGCTTTCAACTCCCCGGAGCAGGATGCCGCCTCAAGATCACCGCTGACGAGGTTGACGTCCAGGCTGCCCGCCAGCCGGTCCAAGGTCAGCGACCCGGAGACTCCGTAAGCACTCACGCTGCCGTCCAAGCCGCCGACGAGCACGTCCGCGGTGACGGTCTTGACCGACAGTTTCGCCGCGCGCGGCAGCGTGAGTGTCACCCGGCTGGTGACCCCGGCCTGCCCACCGCCGAAGGCTGCCCCCACTGTCGCGCCGAGGATCCCCTTCAAGGGGCCCCAGACCTGGCCGTTGGCGTCCTTGTACTGCTCGATTTTGAGGACGCCTTGCTCGAAGGAGACGGTGATGGGAGCCCCGCCCACCTCGTCCACCTCCAGGATTGCCGAGTTCGGATCAGCGTGGGTCACGACGTCGAGCGAGCCCGCGGGCAACGCCACCGACACCGACCGCACCTGCTGCCCGGGCTCGCCGAGAGTCTTGCGAGTGGGGTGATCGATCTGGACGTCCATGCCTACCTCCGCGAAAACGCGATATAGCGTGACTGATGAAAGTCACGCTATATCGCGTATTACCGGAGGGCAACCCTGCACGGGTGCAACCGGATCAGGGAGCGATCTGCAGCCAGTGCTCCCAGCCGCCGTGCAACACCAACCACGCCAGCAGGCCGTAGCCGGCCTGACCCGGGTGGCGCTGATCGCGGGAAGCGCCCAATTCGCCCATCCATTGATCGTGCTCGGCCAGCGGGTAGTAACAGTCGACGAAAGGCACCGAGCGCCGGGCGCAGACGTCTGCCTGGGCTTCGACGATGATCTCCAACCGCTCGTTGGTGGTGGGGTCCAAAGTCGGGGGCGGACCGACGACGAAGGGAGAGATCCCGCGAGCGGTTGCGTCATCCAACACGTTGGCCAGGTTGAGACGCGAACGGGCCGTGGACAGACCGTTGACGACATCGAAGAGGCCGACACCGACCACCAGGCGCCGCTCTCGGCGTTCCTGCCAGCGAACGAGCCCCTCCGCCTTCCACCGCTCCAGGACGTCGGCGGAGGAATCGCCGCGCACCCCAAGGTTGTAGGCAGACACGTCAAGGTCGGGGTGGGCGGTGCGGCCCATCACCCGCGACACCCAGCCCAGACCCTTCGGATCGCCGTACCCCGAGACGAAGCCATCGCCGATGAAGACGATGCCGACGTCGCGTGGGCCCTCATGGGCCATAGCGTCAGCGCTCGGAGTGAACGTCGTGGGGATGCCGTCGTCGGCGTAGTCGGTGGACTCGTAGTCGTCAGTCACGGATGCTCAGTCCTCGTCGTCGTCGAGGCGCGCCAGCCACGTGGCCAGACGCTCGATCGGGGTCTCGAACTCGGGTTGGAGGTCGACGAACGTTCGAAGCTGCTCGGCGAGCCAGTCCAGTGTTACCTCCTCATCGCCGCGTCGCTTCTGCAATTCCTCGATGCCGCGGTCGGTGAAGTACACGATGGTCATTGTGCCCTATCGGCCGGGCGCAGCCGCCCATCCCCGCGATGGGTGTGCCTACCGAGACCCGCTCGTGTCTTTCCGGCGAGGTTTCCCTGACCACTGGTTGCCCAATCCCAGAAGGTCGGGCGCCTCAAGAAGCCACGCGATCCCGGTGGAGCCCCCGGCAGCGACGGCCGCGACGGATGCAGACACAGCGATGCCCCTGCGCTCCCGGCACGAAACGGCCGGAGGCGCAGGGGCATCGAGGGCTGGGGTCAGCGAGCGAAGGCCTGATTCATCAGTTCTTCCTGCTCGACCGCGTGCACCTTGCTGGAACCGGTCGACGGAGCTGCCGACTCAGGCCGCGAGACGACCGTCAACGGACGGTCTTCACCCAGCGCCGACAACGCCGCCGGCAGGTTGAGCGCCATGAAAGGCCACGCACCCTGGTTGCGGGGCTCGTCCTGCACCCACATGAGCTCCGCGTTCGGGTACTTCTTGACCGCCTCTGCGATCTCCTCCGCAGGCAGCGGGTAGAGCTGTTCGACCCGCAAGATCGCCGTCGTGGAGTCTTCGCGCTTCTCACGCTCAGCCTCGAGGTCGTACACCACCCGACTGGAAGCGAGCAGCACCCGTTGGACCGTCTGCGGAGACGGCGAAGCGTGGTCTGCCAGCACCGGCTGGAACGAGCCCTCGGTGAAGGCCTCGACCGGACTCGTGGCTGCCTTCAACCGCAACAACTGCTTCGGTGTGAAGACGATGAGCGGCTTACGCGGACGTGCATAAGCCTGTCGACGCAGCAGGTGGAAGTAGCTCGCCGGGGTACTCGGATAGGCCACTGTCATGTTGTCCTGGGCGCACAACTGCAGGTAGCGCTCAATCCGAGCCGAGCTGTGGTCCGGCCCCTGACCCTCATAGCCGTGGGGCAGGAGCAGCACGACCGAACTGCGCTGGTTCCACTTCTGTTCGCTGGAGCTGATGAATTCGTCGATGATGCTCTGCGCGCCGTTGGCGAAGTCACCGAACTGCGCCTCCCAGCAGACCAACGCGTCGGGGCGCTCCACCGAGTAGCCGTATTCGAAGCCCATGGCGGCGAACTCGCTGAGCAGCGAGTCATAGATCCAGAACCGCGCCTGGTCACCCAGGTACAGCAGCGGCGTCCACTCCTCGGCGGTGGTGCGATCGATGAGCACTGCGTGGCGTTGGGTGAACGTGCCACGACGGCTGTCCTGACCGGCCACCCGCACCGGGGTGCCTTCGGTCAGCAGCGAACCGAAGGCCAAGAGCTCGCCCATCGCCCAGTCGACGCCGCCCTCGCGGGTCATCACCGTGCGCTTCTCCAGCATCTTCTGCAACTTCTTGTGGACGTTGAACCCCTCGGGGTACTTCGTCCAGGCGTCACCGAGACGCTCCAGAAGCTCCTTGTCGATCGCGGTGGAGAACTTGCGGCTCGGAGTGCGGTCGTCCTTCTCCTGAGCCTCCGGGCGTTCCAGACCGGCGGTCCCGCTTTGGCCCTTGGCGTCTTGCTTGGCCGCTTCCTTGGTCTCCACGAACACCTGCTCAAGGCGCCCCTGGTAGTCCCGCATCGCGGTCTCGGCGTCTTCGGGGGTGATGTCGCCACGACCGATGAGGGCCTCGGTGTACAGCTTTCGAACGCTGCGCTTGGCCTCGATCAGGTGGTACATGAGCGGCTGGGTCATCGAGGGGTCATCGCCCTCGTTGTGGCCACGGCGCCGGTAACACACCATGTCGATGACAATGTCCTTGGCGAACTTCTGCCGGTAGTCGTAGGCCAGGCGAGCCACTCGGACCACGGCTTCGGGGTCGTCGCCGTTGACGTGGATGATCGGCGCCTGAATGGTGCGAGCCAAGTCCGAGCAGTACACCGAGGAGCGGGAGCTTCCCGGGGCAGTGGTGAAGCCGACCTGGTTGTTGACGATGATGTGGATGGTCCCGCCGGTGCGGTAACCGCGCAGCTGGGAAAGCTGCAGGGTTTCCAGCACGACACCCTGGCCGGCGAAGGCCGCGTCACCGTGCATCAGCAGCGGCAACACGGTGAAAGCTTCGCCGTGCAGGTCCAAGCGGTCCTGCTTGGCCCGCACGATGCCCTCCAGGACCGGGTTGACGGCCTCCAGGTGACTCGGGTTCGCGGCCAGGTAGACCTTGGTCTTCTTGCCGTCCTCGCTGGTGAACTCCCCCTCGGTGCCGAGGTGGTACTTCACGTCGCCAGAGCCCTGGACGCTGCGCGGGTCCTGCTTGCCCTCGAACTCACGGAAGATCTGTCCGTAGGACTTACCGGCGATGTTGGCCAGCACGTTGAGACGGCCACGGTGCGGCATGCCGATGCAGACCTCATCCATGCCGTCCTCGGCCGCGCAGACGAGAACCTCGTCCAGCGCGGCGATAACGGACTCGCCGCCCTCGAGGCTGAACCGCTTCTGCCCGACGAACTTCGTCTGCAAGAAGGTCTCGAAGGCCTCTGCCGCGTTGAGACGGCGCAGGATGCGCATCTGCTCATCCCGGCTGATCTTCTCCTGGCGGACCTCGCTGCGCTTCTGCATCCAATGCCGCTGCTCGGGGTCCTGGATGTGCATGTATTCCACGCCCACGGTGCGGCAGTAGCTGTCCTGCAGGATGCCGAGCATCTCGCGCAGGGTCGCCATCGGCTTGCCGCCGAAACCATCGGTGGGGAACTCACGGTCGAGGTCCCAGATGGTCAGGCCGTGCGTGGACAGCTGCAGGTCGGGGTGACGACGCTGGCGGTACTCCAGGGGGTCGGTGTCAGCCAGCAGGTGGCCGCGCACGCGGTAGGCGTGGATGAGCTGCTGCACCCTGGCCGACTTCGCCAGGTCGTCGTCGTGGATCGTCGAGACATCCCTGCTCCACCGGATGGGCTCATACGGAATCCGCAACGATTCGTAGATCTCGTCGTAGAAGTCGTGCTCGCCCAGCAGGTAGCTGTGGATGAGTCGCAGGAAGTCACCCGAGGCCGCGCCCTGGATGATGCGGTGATCATAGGTGCTGGTCAGGGTCATGATCTTGCTGATGGCCTGCCGGGACAGCGTCTCCGCGCTGGCGCCCTGCCACTCGGCCGGGTACTCCATGGCGCCCACGCCGATGATCGTTCCCTGGCCCTTCATCAGACGCGGCACGGAGTGCACGGTGCCGATGGTGCCCGGGTTGGTCAACGAGATCGTGGTGCCCTGGAAGTCTTCGACGGTGAGCTTGTTGTCGCGCGCCCTGCGAACGATGTCCTCGTACGCGTTCCAGAAGCCGAAGAAGTCGAGCTGCTCAGCGGCCTTCACCGAGGGGACCACCAGGGAACGGGAACCATCGGGCTTGGGAAGGTCGATCGCCAGGCCGAAATTGATGTGGGCCGGCTGGATGACGGCCGGTTTGCCGTCCTTGTCCCCGAAGCAGTAGTTCATCTCCGGCATGGCCACCAGGGCCTTGACGATCGCGTAACCGATCATGTGGGTGAAGGAGACCTTGCCACCGCGGTTACGGCGCAGGTGCTCGTTGATCGCGATCCGGTTGTCGATCAGCGCCTTGGCCGGCATCGACCGGACACTCGTGGCGGTCGGGACGGTCAAGCTCGCGTCCATGTTGGTCACGATGCGGGCGGCCGGGCCCTTCAACTGCTTGACCGCACCTTCGTCCTTGATCACCGTGGCGCGGGTCGAGGGTGCGTCCCGTGCAGTCGGCATCTGGCGTGCCACCGGCTCGCCATGCTCGCTGCCCGAGCCTGCCTCCGGCGATGCCGGTGAGGTTTCGTGACTTCCGGCGCTGGCGGCCTTGGACTCGGCGCCGGTGTCTGCCTTCTTGTCATCAACGTCAGCGGATTGCTTCGCGGGGGTGCGGTCACCGGTCTCGGTGGTCGGTTGCGATCCGGAACCGCCCTTGGCTGAGGTTCCACCGGGGGCAGAGTCCGCGTTCTGGGTGCTCTGGGGCTTCTTCTGTGCCGGTTCACCTGTGGAAGCCACGTCGCGCTCGCGCGCGTCACTTTCCTTGGCGGGGCTGGACTTCACCTCGGCAGAGCCCTTTTCGTCCTTGTCCGAGGAGACAGCGGCTGGTTTGGGCGCTGAGGCCTCGGAGGTGCCTGGTCGGCCAGGCTTGTAGTCGGCGAAGAACTCCCACCAGGCCTTGTCAACCGAGTGTTTGTCATCCAGGTATTGCTCGTACAGCTCGTCGACCAGCCACTGGTTCGGTCCGAAGGCCGCCAGGGGATCGCTCTTCGAGGGCTGCTCGTCCACAGGTAATCTGCCTCTTCCGCACGTCGACGATGACGACTCTCCCCGCGGGTGGCCGTCGAACGACGCACCTAGCGGCCCGCACCTTCGCGGCCGCGCGCCGTTCCGGACGTCGCGAGGACGTACTGGCCAAGGGTACAACGGGCAGCGCCTCGACTCCGGTTCTGACCGAAGTGATCTGTCTGCGGGTCTGAATGCCGGTCGCAGGGCGGCGCAGGCTCGGGCCTGGGATCACCTGAAGCGCTCAGATGGTCACGCCGGTGTCGAGGCGGCGCAGCCCTAGTTGGACTGTGCCCAGCGGCGTGCACCGGGAAGGGTCGCAAAAGTGCCGTAGGTGGCTTTGCTGCTGGACGGGCACACGTCCCACACGCCGCGGTAGTACGCCCGATTCACTCTGCGGATCGTATAGACGCGACCCGAGACGGCTCCGGTGACGACGTAGGTGTCGTTGTCGATTCGATGCATGACTACCCCCTGGTGACGCAGCCGGTGCCCCACACCGTGTGCCTGCCGTGCTCGGTAACTGCCTATCGGCCTCGGACGAGCGACCTGTAGAGATGTCGACCCCTCTTTTTGGTCGGGCGTCTCGAACGGTCGAACATCTCGGTGAGGCGGCATCAGCGGCTGAGGAGCTCCTGGATCCGGTCGAGGGTGAGGGCCGTCGCGCGCTGGGAGAAGTCGGGGAGGTCCGGGTCGGTGAACAGGTGACCACTGCCAGGGGTCACCCAGTCCTCGAACCTGGCACCGGAGGCGGTGACCGCGGCGCCCAGACCTTCCACCTGCGCGGGGTCGATCCAGTGGTCGTGGGCGAAGCGATGAACCTGCGTCGGTTGCCCCGGCCACGGCCGCGACGGGGCAGCTGCGTAGTGCAGGAGGATGACGGCTCGCGCGCGGGGCCGGCGCATAGCCAGATGCGAGGCAAACGCCGAACCGAGCGACATCCCCATCAGCACGGCATCGTCGCCGACCTGCGTCAACGGCTCCGCCAGTCGGGCCAACAACTGCGAGGGACCCACCTCGTCGCGGTAGGCGATGCCGCCGGCCTCATCCTGGAACACCTGCCCGTCGTAGAAATCGGGGGCTAGGACGTCGTGGCCGAGTGCGCGCAATTGATCGGCCAGGGCGTGCACCCCGGGTCGGCGCCCTAGCGCAGAGTGCAGCAGGAGGATGGAACTCATAACGTCATCCTGCCTGCTAAACCGATGTCAGATCGTCCCGGCGCCGGCGCAGCACGACGGCACCGATCATGGCCAGGAGCCCCCGCGAGGATGTCCGGTCGTGCGGGCCGCGCCACCGACCGGGACCGCCTAGGGTTCGAGAATGCCCACGCGACCTGACACTCTCCTCGTCGGCTGCGGTGACCTCGGAGCTCGGATCGGGCTGCGCCTGGCCGCGCGCGGCCGCACCGTGCTGGCTTTGCGTCGCCGCGCACATCTGGTGCCGGCGCCGCTGCTGGCCCGAGCGGTGGACCTGACTCGTGAGATCCCGCAGCTGCCGCCGGGTGACTTCACTCAACTCGTGGTGGTGCTCACCGCGGGGGCTCGCGACCCGCAGGCCTACCGCCAGGTCTACGTGGAGGGGATGCGGCGAGCGTTGGACGGCCTGGCCCGCAGTGGAGCGCTGCCACATCATGCCGTTCTCGTGTCCTCTTCTGCGGCTTGCTCGGGGGAGGGGGAGATCACCGAGGAGAGCCCCTCCCACCCGAGAAGTGCCACCGGCGCCGTGCTGCTGGAAGCCGAGGAGCTCTTCCAGGAGCGACTTCCGCACGGCAGCGTCATCCGCTTCGCGGGGCTGTACGGACCGGACCGCAGTTGGGTCACGGATGCGGTGCGCGCCGGGCGTTGGGGCGAGCATCGGTGGGTCAACCTCATCCATCGCGAAGACGCCGCCGAGGCGGTCGTGCACCTGCTGGAGCGCGAATCTCCCGAGCCGCTCTACCTGGGCGTCGACACCGAACCGGCCCCTTCGAGCGAGGTCTTGAGCTACGCCGCGAACCTCCTCCGGCTCCCCGGGCCGCCCGAACCCAGCACGCCGATCAGCGGCAAACGGCTGAGTAGCGCCCGCCTGCGGGCCACCGGGTTCACCTTCACCTACCCCACCTACCGCGAAGGGCTTCGCAACTGCGGCGAACACCGCCCCGCCCGCGGCTGACCCGCATCCCCAGGCAGGACGCGCTGCTACCTCGCGGGGGCTACCCGCGTGCCAGGAGCCGTCGCGATCGGGCGGCCTCGGCACGCCGGTCGTGTCTGTCCCTAGCGTTCGAGCCCCTGTTGTTTTCTGCCGTGGGCATCAAAAAACCGGACCGCTGGCGCGGCCCGGTTGTTTTGGTGCCCCCGTCGTGGCTCTCACGGGCGTTCGAGCCCCTGTTGCTTTCTGCCGTGGGCATCAAAAAACCGGACCGCTGGCGCGGCCCGGCTGTTTTGGTGCCCCCGGCAGGATTCGAACCTGCGCCCCCGCCTCCGGAGGGCGGTGCTCTATCCCCTGAGCTACGGGGGCCAGTACGACCCGTAGGTCGCTGGCACCGGAGCAGCTTAGCAGCACTCGCTGATGCGTTCCGACACCCGTGGTGAGACGGATGTCAGGCACCGGGGTTCCGGTTCGTAAACTAGGTTCCGTGACTCCTGAAGACCTCTCTGCCGCTATCCGCACCTGTCTGCTCGAGGCCGTCGACGCCGGTGAGTTCGCCGTCGATGTGCCGTCGGCGGTGCGAGTGGAGCGACCCAGAGGTCGCGAACACGGGGACTGGTCGACCAACGTCGCCATGCAGCTGGCCAAAAAAGCGTCGATGAACCCGCGTGACTTCGCCACCAAGCTGGCGCAGCGGCTCGAGCAGATCGACGGGATCGCCTCGGTCGACGTCGCCGGCCCCGGCTTCCTCAACATCACCCTCGACGCGGCCTCCGCAGGTGAACTGGCAAAAACGATCGTCGAAGCCGGTAGGTCCTTCGGACGCGGAGAGGCACTGGCCGGCCGCCGGGTCAACCTCGAATTCGTCTCGGCCAACCCCACCGGGCCGATCCACCTCGGCGGTACCCGCTGGGCCGCCGTCGGTGACTCCCTGGCCCGCGTGCTCGAAGCCGCCGGCGCCGCCGTCACCCGGGAGTACTACTTCAACGACCACGGCGCCCAGATCGACCGGTTCGCCCGCAGCCTGCTCGCCTCCGCCAAGGGAGAGCCCGCCCCTGAAGACGGCTACGCCGGGGGATACATCACCGAGATCGCCTCCACCATCGTCGAAAACCACCCGGGAGTCCTCGACCTACCCGACGACCAAGCCCAAGAGGTCTTCCGGGCCGAGGGCGTCGACCGGATGTTCGGCGAGATCAAAGAGTCGCTGCACAACTTCGGTGTCGACTTCGACGTGTTCTTCCACGAGAACAACCTGCACGACTCCGGTGCCGTCGAGCGCGCCATCGCCAAGCTCACCGAGCTGGGCCGGATGGAGGAACGTGACGGCGCAGTGTGGTTGAAGACCACCGAGTTCGGCGACGACAAAGACCGGGTAGTCATCAAATCCGACGGCGAAGCGGCCTATTTCGCCGGCGACATCGCCTACTACCTCGACAAACGCGAGCGGGGCTTCGACACCGAGATCATCATGCTCGGCGCCGACCACCACGGCTACGTCGGGCGCATGATGGCGATGTGCGCCGCGTTCGGCGACACCCCGAACGAGAACCTGCAGATACTCATCGGCCAGATGGTCAACCTCGTCAAGGACGGCGCGCCGGTGCGGATGAGCAAGCGTGCCGGCACCGTCGTGGTCCTGGAAGACCTCGTCGAAGCCGTGGGTGTCGATGCGGCCCGCTACTCCCTGACCCGCAACAGCACCGACAGCAACATCGACGTCGACCTGGATCTGCTGGCGCGCCGCACCAACGACAACCCGGTGTTCTACGTGCAGTACGCCCACGCCCGCACCTGCAATGTGGCGCGGCTGGCCCACGAAGACGGGGTGCACCGCGAAGACGGCTTCGACCCCTCGCTGCTCACCCACGAATCCGAAGCGGCCTTGTTGGCAATCCTGGGAGACTTCCCGCGGGTGGTGGCCCAGTCGGCCGAGTTGCGGGAACCGCACCGCATCGCGCGCTACCTGGAAACCCTCGCCTCCAAGTTCCACAAGTGGTACGACCAGTGCCGTGTTCGCCCCGCAATGAACGACGGCGAACTCGACGAGGTCTGCGACCTGCACCGCACCCGGTTGTGGCTGAACGACGCCACCCGTCAGACGCTGGCCAACGGACTGGACCTGCTCGGCGTCAGCGCCCCCGAGCGCCTGTGAACACCCAACCGACCGGGGACGAAAAACAATGAATATGCGCGCCCACGAGGCAGGTGCCCTGCACGCGGACGGTTACGGCGGGCCCCCGCAATGGCTGCCCTACCCCGGTGACGTCAACGCGCTGCTGCCCCAACTGTGGCCAGTCTCAGCTCGGCGAGAAAACGGCCGTCTCAACGTCGGCGGTGTCGACATGGTGGCACTCGCGCAAGAGTTCGGCACCCCCGCCTACGTCATCGACGAGCTCGATTTCCGGCAACGCGCCGCGGCTTTCCGCGACGACTTCAGCGCGCCCTTCAAAGCCCGCGGTGGCGGGGTGGACGTCTACTACGCCGGTAAAGCCTTCCTGTGCACCCAGGTCGCCCGCTGGGTGATGGACGAAGGCCTGATGCTCGATGTGTGCAGCGGCGGGGAACTCGCCGTGGCTCAACGAGTGGGCTTCCCAGGCGAGCGCGTGGAGATGCACGGCAACAACAAGTCCGCCGCCGAGATCGAGGCCGCCCTGGCCTACGGGGTCGGGCGAATCGTGGCCGACTCCTTCGACGAGATCGCACGCATCGCTGCCATCGCCCGAGACCGTGGCGTCGTGGCGCCGGTGATGCTGCGAATCACCGTCGGGGTGGAAGCCCACACCCACGAGTACATCGCCACCGCGCACGAAGACCAGAAGTTCGGCTTCAGCCTCAACAGCGGCCAGGCCGAGAGGGCAGTGCAGGCTGTGCTGGCAGAGCCTGATGCGATGCAGCTCGTCGGCCTGCACAGCCACATCGGTAGCCAGATCTTCGATGTCGCCGGTTTCGAGGTCGCCGCCGCGCGTCTGTTGCGGCTGCACGCCCACATCGCCGAGCGGTACGGCCAAGTGCTGGAGCACCTGGACCTCGGCGGTGGTTTCGGTATCGCTTACACCAGCGAGAACACCCCGGCCACGGCCGCGGACCTGGGCGCCGGGATGGCGGCCATCGTGGAACGCGAATGCGCCGCGGCTGGTGTTGCGATGCCTCGCATCTCCATCGAGCCCGGCCGGGCGATCGTCGGGTCGAGCACATTCACCCTCTACGAGGTCGGCACCGTCAAAGAGGTCGATCTCGATGGCGGGATGCGTCGGCGCTACGTCTCCGTGGACGGCGGCATGAGCGACAACGTCCGCACCGCGCTGTACGGGGCCGACTACTCATGCACGACCGTGAACCGGGAAAGCCAGGCCGGTCCGGCGCTGGCCCGGGTCGTGGGCAAGCACTGCGAAAGCGGCGACATCGTCGTCATGGACGAATACCTGCCTGCCGACCTGCACCCAGGCGATCTGCTGGCGGTGCCGGGCACCGGCGCCTACTGCCGGGCGCTGTCGAACCAGTACAACCACATTCCCCGCCCACCGGTGGTCGCGGTCCGAGACGGCAACGCTCGGGTGATCGTGCGTCGAGAGAGCGTGGAGGACATCCTCGCCCTCGACGTCGACTGATGTCCCGACAGGTCTCGATCCGCGCCGATCCTCCTCGCCCGGCCGGATCCAGCATCATGGGCGATGGACAGTCCCGTGATGCGGACCCGCGCCCGGCCGAAGGCGGCTTGGCGGGCAGGATAGAAAAGCCCTGGCGATTCGCGAACAGAGAGTGAAGGACTGGCAGTGAGCGCGATAGATGAAGGTAAGCCTCTGCGCGTCGCCCTGCTCGGGTGCGGTGTCGTCGGTACCTCGGTGGCCCGCCTCCTGACCTTGGGACGCGACGACTTCACGGCCCGGATCGGACGACCACTGGAGATCGTGGGGATCGCGGTGCGTCGCCTCGGACGTGACCGGAGCGAGACCGGGGTCGCTGAAGAGCTGTTCACCACCGACGCCGAAGAGCTGGTGACGCGCGCCGACATCGTCGTGGAGGTCATCGGCGGCATCGAGCCGGCCCGCAGCCTGATCCTGCGGGCGTTCGAGCACGGCGCAAGCGTCGTGACGGCTAATAAGGCGCTGCTGGCCGAAGACGGCCCCACCCTGTACGCGGCGGCCGAGAAGCACGGCGTCGACCTCTACTACGAAGCCTCGGTGGCCGGGGCCATCCCGTTGCTGCGCCCGCTGCGTGAGTCGCTGGCCGGCGACGACGTCACCCGAATCCTGGGCATCGTCAACGGCACGACGAACTACGTGCTGGACAAGATGGACTCCACCGGGCAGGGCTTCGACGAGGCCGTTCAGCAGGCGCAGGCGCTCGGTTACGCCGAGGCCGACCCCACTGCCGACGTGGAGGGATTCGACGCGGCAGCCAAGGCCGCGATCCTGGCCTCCCTGGCGTTCCACTCACGGGTGACCGCCGCCGACGTGCATCGCGAAGGCATCAGCGAAGTCACCGCGGCCGACGTGCGCGCCGCCGCCGACATGGATTGCGTGGTCAAGCTGCTGGCGATCTGCGAGCGTGTGCCCGGCGCCGACGGCCTGCCGGGGATTTCGGTGCGGGTGCACCCCGCGATGATCCCTCGCACGCACCCGCTGGCCGGAGTTCGTGAGGCCTTCAATGCCGTCTTCGTCGAGGCACGGGCTGCCGGGTCGTTGATGTTCTACGGCCCCGGCGCGGGCGGGGACCCGACGGCCTCAGCGGTCCTGGGCGACATCGTCGCGGTGGCCCGGCATCGGGTCGGTGGCGGAGTCGGCCCGCGCGAATCTGCCTACGCAGACCTCCAGGTCCTGCCCATGGGGCAGGCGCTGACCCGCTACTACATCAGTCTGCAAGTACACGACCGTCCAGGTGTGCTCGCCCAGGTGGCTACCGCGTTCGCCGCCCACGAGGTCTCCATCCAGCAGGTGCGCCAACAAGTGAGCCAGCGCCAGGACGAGCAATCCCAGGGCGGCGCCGAGCTGGTCATCGTCACCCACACCGCCTCCGACGAAGCGCTCGCCGCAACGGTCAACGAGATCTCCGCGATGGACATCGTGCGCGGAGTCACCTCCGTCATGCGGGTGGAGGGCGAGTGAACCACCCAGCTTCCCTGCACCCCGGTGCAGCCGTCGACGTCTTCGTCCCGGCCAGCGCAGCCAACCTCGGCCCGGGCTTCGACTCCTTCGGGTTGGCGCTGGGGGTGATCGACAGCTACCGGATGCAAGTGCGGGACGAGCCGGGTCTGGTCGTGGACCTCGGAGTGAACGGCCAGGGGGTGCCGACCGACGAGCGGCACCTGGTGGTGGCCAGCATGATGCGGGCTTGGCGTGAACTGGGGATCGCGGCGCCCGCAGGCTTGTCCCTGACCTGCCGCAACGTCGTTCGGATGGGGCGGGGGATGGGCAGTTCGGCTGCTGCGATCGTGGCTGGAGTTGCTGCGGCGCAGGCCCTGGCTTCGCCGTCGGCGCAGCCAGGCAGCCCGGACGGGACGAGCGTTGAGCTCGACCTGGAGTTCGTGAACGACCTGGCCAGCGCGTTGGAAGGGCATCCGGACAATGCCTCGGCGAGTGTGTACGGAGCAGCGACGCTCTCGTGGGTGGATTCCCAAAGCGCCCGCGTGGACGGCGACACGCTGCACCGCGTACACAGCGAACGGCTTGACGTGCATCCCGATATCGAGCCTGTCGTGCTCGTCCCGCAGATTCAGTTGTCGACGTCCACGGCGCGTGCCGTGCTGCCCGAACAGGTTCCGCATGAGATCGCCGCGCTCAATTCGGCGCGAGCCGCACTGCTGGTCCTCGCGTTGACGGCTCGGCCCGAATTGCTCCTGCCTGCCACCAGGGAATGGCTGCATCAGGAGCAACGTCGGGTCTCTCTAGGGGGTGCGATGGAACTCGTGGACACGCTGCGTTCGGCAGGCTTTGCCGCCGTGATCTCGGGTGCAGGACCCAGCGTCCTGGTGCTCACCACCTGCGACCGGGCAGGTGAAGTTGCGCCGCTGGTGCCTGAATCGTGGTCGGTGTTGCGGCCCGGAATCCCCGACGGCGGAGTGCATGTCTCTCGTGCTACATTGGCAATGCCTCTCAAGGAGAGCACGACCATTTGCTGACGTTTCGTCACCGGTCGTGTCGGGTGAATCCGCTCCGACGCTTGTCACGGCGTGTCGCCATCCTCTCCGATCCGGGCACCTAGCCGCATGATCATCACCTCTGGTGGGTAATGCCCAGCAGAATCCGGGTGAGCATCAATACCCCTGTGCGGGTATCTGCGGCTCCGACGTCGCCGACGAGTTCGTCCTACCTGGGCGTGGCAGTCGGCCTGACACTCCCACCTTGCGTCGCCGACCAACGGCGCCGAGGGGAAGGATCCTTCGTGACCGAAACCACCGAGCTGGCCGGCGCTGCGCCCAAACGTCGTGGCCTCACGGCAATGCGCCTTGCCGAGCTGCAGGAGGTCGCCGCCGGGCTAGGTATCTCCGGCACGGCCAAGATGCGCAAGGGCGATCTCATCACCGCCATCCGTGAACGACAGGGCGGGGCCTCATCCGCGCCCTCCTCTGCTCCCGAACCCAGCAGTGCGCCGCCGGCTGCCCAGCAGCAGAGCGCCCCCGAGACCCAGAGTGCGCCTCCCGCACGCAGGCGTCGCGCTACCGCCAGTTCCGGGGCCCCGGAGCCGCGTACGGCATCCGAATCCCGCTCGGACATCCAGGCGCCCCGCGAGCAGTCCGCCCGCGAGGCCGTTGATGCTCTCGAGCAGCGTCAGGGCCACGGCAGCGACAACGCCGGTCAGCGTGAGCAGCGCAGCGACAGCCGTAACGACGGCGGTCAGCGCAATGACAGCCGCGACAACGGCGGTCAGCGCAACGACAGCCGCGACAACGGTGGTCAGCGCAACGACAACCGCGACAACGGCGCTAGCCGTAACGACGGCGGTCAGCGTGAGCAGCGCAGCGACAACCGTAACGACGGCGGTCAGCGTGAACAGCGCAACGACAGCCGCGACAACGGCGGTCAGCGCAACGAAAACCGCGACCACGGCGGTGGCCGGGACAACGGCGGTCAGCGCAGCGACAACCGCGACCACGGCGGTGGCCGGGACAACGGCGGTCAGCGCAGCGACAATCGTGACCACGGCGGTCAGCGTGAGCAGCGCAACGACAACCACGACCACGGCGGTAACCGCGACAACGGCGGTCAGCGTGAGCAGCGCAACGACAACCGCGACAACGGCAGCAACCGCGACCGTAACGGGGGACGCGATAACCGCGACGACAACCGCGGACGTGACGATGACGAGCGCGGTGGCGGTCGTCGACGTAACCGTCAGCGCAGCCGGGACCGCAAACGCCGCGGTGGCCGCATCCAGGGCGGCTACGACGAGCCGAGCACCGACATCGACCAGAGCTACTCCGAGGACGACGTGCTCGTCCCCGTGGCCGGCATCCTGGAATTGCTGGACAACTACGCCTTCGTTCGCACCAGCGGTTACCTGGCCGGTCCGAACGACGTCTATGTCCCGATGGGCATGGTCAAGAAGCACGGGCTGCGCAAGGGTGACGCTGTTACCGGTGCCGTCCGGGCGCTGCGCGAGGGTGAGCAACTGCCTCCGCGTCAGAAGTTCAACGCGCTCGTTCGTCTGGACACCGTCAACGGGGCCAGCCCCGAGGAGAGCAAGAATCGGGTCGAGTTCGGCAAGCTCACCCCGCTCTACCCGCAGCAGCGCCTGCGGTTGGAGACTGCCTCCAACGTTTTGACCACGCGCATCATCGACCTGATCGCACCTATCGGTAAGGGCCAACGCGGCCTCATCGTCTCTCCGCCCAAGGCCGGTAAGACGCTGATCCTGCAGGCCATCGCTAACGCGATCACGGTCAACAACCCCGAGGCGCACCTCATGGTGGTGCTTGTCGACGAACGGCCCGAAGAGGTCACCGACATGCAGCGCACCGTCAAGGGCGAGGTCATCGCCTCCACCTTCGACCGCCCTGCCGACGACCACACCACGGTCGCCGAACTGGCGATCGAACGTGCGAAGCGCTTGGTCGAACTCGGCCACGACGTCGTTGTGCTGCTGGACTCGATCACCCGCTTGGGGCGCGCCTACAACCTGGCAGCCCCGGCCAGCGGACGAATCATGTCCGGTGGTGTCGACTCCTCGGCGCTCTACCCGCCGAAGCGCTTCTTCGGTGCCGCCCGCAACATCGAGAACGGCGGTTCCCTGACGATCCTGGCTACGGCGTTGGTGGAGACCGGCTCGAAGATGGACGAAGTGATCTTCGAAGAGTTCAAGGGCACCGGAAACATGGAGCTGCGGCTCTCGCGTCAGCTCGCTGACCGCCGGATCTTCCCCGCCGTCGACGTCAACCCCTCGGGTACGCGACGTGAGGAGATCCTGCTCGGCGCCGACGAGCTGAAGATCATGTGGAAGCTGCGCCGCGTGCTTGCCGCACTCGACCAGCAGCAGGGCATCGAATTGCTCGTGGACCGTCTCAAGAAGACCAAGAGCAACGCCGAGTTCCTGATGATGATTCAGCAGACCTCGAACATCCGTCTGGACGACGAGGACTGACACGCTCGATCACGGTGACGGCGGGGCCCTCAGGGCCCCGCCGTTTTCGTGTGCCGATCGGATACCTCATGAGGGGCCTCGAGGCGCCGAACAGCAGCCTGGGTGGCGAACGCCGCCCGTGTCGGTCATTGGGGGAGTGCGCCATGAGGGGACCGCGAACGGTGCTGATCGCTGACAGTGATTCGATGCTGCGCGCCTTACTCGCTGCCCGACTGACCGAGGCGGGTTATGCGGTGGATCCGGTCGCTGACGGCGAGCAAGCCTGGACCTCGATCGTGGAGCACGACCCCGACCTTGCGGTCCTGGACATCGGGATGCCGAGTGGGTCGGGCCTCTCCGGGTTGGAGCTGCTGCGCCGAGTCAGAGACGACGAACGAACCAAGAACCTGCCGGTCATCCTGCTCGGCTCGCCACGGGTCGATGAGCAGCTCGAAGCCGGGGTGGCCTGCGGTGCTACCGATGTCGTGCGGAAGCCGTTGAACGGTAGGGACCTGGTGCGCCGCATCTCGCGGCTGCTGGGGCCCGCGCGGGTCAGGATCTGACCGGGGCGCCACCTGCGGCGAGAGTGCGCAGCGGACCTGTTCAGCCGATGCACCCGGGGTCGGAATGAGCGGAGAAGCCCAGCGCGTTTCACACGCACGTTCTGCCTCTGGCACAATGTGAGGTCGGCCCCGGTTCACGCGCGACGCTCCGCCACGCGACCCGGCAGCCCCCGAGACTCAAGGAGAAGCACCGTGCAAAAAGACATTCACCCCGAATACGTGACCACTACGGTCACCTGCACCTGCGGCAGCACGTTCACCACGCGCAGCACCGCCACGAGCGGCGTCATCAACGCTGACGTCTGCAGCCAGTGCCACCCCTTCTACACGGGTAAGCAGAAGATCCTGGACACCGGTGGTCGTGTCGCACGGTTCGAGCAGCGCTACGGCAAGAAGGCTGCCAAGTAGCACCTTGTACACGCCGGCCCATCTTCACGATGGGCCGGCGTCGTCGTATCACGTGCCGATTTCCATCCTGCCGAAGGACGCCCCATGTTGGAATCCGCAGCCCCGCTCGTCGCCGAGCACGCCGAACTGGAGAAGCAGCTCTCGGACCCCGAGGTGCTCAGCGACCAGAATCGTGTGCGACGGATCAACAAGCGATATGCGGCCCTGACCCCCATCGTCGCTGCCTACGAGGAGCTGCTCCGGCTGGGCGATGATGTGGCAGCCGCCACCGAGATGGGCGCTGAAGACGCCTCGCTGGCCGCCGAAGTGCCCGCATTGACCCAAGCCCGGGATGCCGCCGCGCAGAAGCTGCGTCTGCTGCTGCTGCCGCGTGACCCCGACGATGACCGCGACGTCATTTTGGAGGTCAAAGCCGGCGAAGGAGGCGAAGAGTCAGCGCTGTTCGCCGGTGACCTGATGCGCATGTATCTGCGATATGCCGAACGCCGGGGCTGGAAGTGCGAGGTGCTGGAGGCCACCGAGTCCGACCTGGGCGGGTTCAAGGACGTTCGCATGGTCGTCAAGGGCAAGGGAGTCCCGCAGCCGGGCCAGGCCCCGTGGGCGCGACTGAAGTACGAAGGCGGAGTGCACCGCGTGCAGCGGGTGCCGGTGACCGAGAGCCAGGGGCGTATCCACACCTCTGCGGCCGGGGTGCTGGTGCTGCCGGACGTCGAGGACGAGGGCGAGGTGGAGATCGGCCCCAACGATCTGCGGGTCGACGTCTATCGCAGCTCGGGCCCCGGAGGGCAGAGCGTGAACACCACCGACTCCGCGGTGCGCATCACACACCTGCCGACCGGCATCGTCGTCTCCTGCCAGAACGAGAAGAGCCAGCTGCAGAACAAGGAATCCGCTTTGCGGGTGCTGCGAGCCCGGCTCCTGCAGGCCCAGCGCGATGCCGCCGAGGCCGAGGCCAGCGCAGCCCGGCGCAGCCAGGTACGCACCGTGGACCGCAGCGAACGCATTCGCACCTACAACTACCCGGAGAACCGGATCGCGGATCACCGCACCGGCTTCAAGGCGTACAACCTCGATTCGGTACTCGACGGCGATCTCGACGCCGTGATCATGTCAGCCATCGACGCTGACGAGGCTGCGCGGATGGAAGCGCTCGGCGAGGCCTCGGCGTGAGCCAGGGAGCGCGGCTCAGCGATGCGGTCGCGCTGGCAAGGCATCGATTGCGCAGCGCCGGAGTGCCTTCCCCCACCTCCGATGCACTGGCCCTGTTGGCCCACGCCGCCGGGGTCACCCCCGGCGAGGTGGAACGCCGCCGGATCCTGGGGCGCACCCTCACCCAGGATGAGGCCGCCCGATTCGCCGAGGTGCTCAACCGCCGGTGCGCCCGCGAACCGCTGCAGCACATCCTGGGACGCGCCCCCTTCCGAGGCCTGGAGCTTGCGGTGGGGCCAGGGGTGTTCGTGCCGCGACCGGAGAGCGAGAGCGTGGCGGGCATCGTCATCGAGCACCTCAACGAATCGCCGTCGCTGTCTAAACCGCTGGTGCTGGATCTGTGCACCGGCTCGGGCGCCATTGCATTGGCGATCAAGGATGAGGTTCCCCGCGCTCGTGTAGTGGCCGTGGAAGCCTCGCCGCAGGCCCTGGTGTGGGCCAGACGCAACGTCCAGGAGTCAGGGCTGGCGGTGACGCTGCGGGAAGGCGACGCCGGCAGCGCGTGCCCGGAGTTGAACGCACAGGTCGACGTCGTGGTGAGTAACCCGCCCTATATCCCGCCGGGCGCTCGCCCGCTGGAGGTCGAGGTGGCTGAGTACGACCCGCAGATGGCGTTGTACGGGGGAGGGGATGACGGCCTGCTCCTGCCGCGGCGCATCATCGAACGCGCGGCCGAATTACTGCGCTCTGGCGGACTGTTCGTCATGGAGCACGCCGAGGTGCAGAGTGAGTTCCTGCTCGCTCTATTACGCGGCGACCAGCGTTGGGCCGGGGTGGTCGATCAGATGGACCTCACCGGACGCCCTCGGGCCCTGACGGCTCGGCGTGTGCGTGAGCCGGGCACACGGCTTCTAGACTCGACCCCATGAGCCCGGTCATCGACTGCACCGACGAAGAGGGCCGCGAAGGCGGAATCGCTGCTGCTGCTGCCGCGCTGCGCGCTGGCCAGCTCGTGGTCCTACCCACAGACACCGTTTACGGGGTGGCTGCGGACGCTTTCGACGAAGACGCCGTCGGCGCGCTCTTGGCCGCCAAGGGGCGTGGCCGCGAGATGCCGCCGCCGGTGCTCGTCCCGAGCAAACGCACCGTCGACGGTTTGGCCACCCAGGTCCCTGCCTACGCCAAGCGCCTCATCGAGGCGTTCTGGCCGGGGGCTCTGACGATCATCGTGCGCGCGCAGGCCTCCTTGATGTGGGATTTGGGGGAGACCAACGGCACGGTCGCGCTGCGGATGCCTGACGACGAACTCGCGCTCCTGGTCTTGTCCGAGACGGGACCGTTGGCGGTGACCAGCGCCAACCGCACCGGCTCCCCAGCTGCTCGCACGGTGGTGGAGGCGGCCACCCAGCTGGGCCCGGCGGTAGAGGTCTACCTCGACGGCGGCCCGTCGGCAGGCGGGCAGGCTTCCACGATCGTGGACTGCACCGGAACTGAACCTATCGTCCTGCGCCACGGCGCAATCCCCGACGAGGAGCTTTTCGCCGCCCTCGAAGACCCGCCCGAACCGGTCGACGAGTCGCTCTCGGAGTCACCGGCCCCCGCACCGGACGAACTGCGCCCGAGCGCGGATCCCGTCGCCCACGACGCGCCGTCACCCGCCAGCGAGCCCTCGGACGAGGCTTCCGGGCCGGGGCAGGAGCGTTGACCCGCGCCGAGCGGGTCTGAGCCATGCGCGAATACCTGTTCGTCTTCGTCGTCGCCGGGGCGGTGACCTTCCTGACAACCCCGATGATCCGGGCGCTGGCCGTGCGGATCGGGGCACTGACCCCGGTGCGCTCCCGGGATGTGCATTCGATTCCGATTCCGCGCCTGGGCGGTCTGGCGATGCTGCTGGGCTTCCTCGCCGCCGTGGTCATGGCGACCCGCTTGCACCATCTGTCGCAGATCTTCGAGAGCCCGGAGATCGGCGGGATTGCGCTGGGCGCCACTCTCATGGCGCTGGTGGGGGCGGTGGATGACGTGCGCGAGTTGGACTGGCTGACAAAGCTCGCCGGTCAGATCATCGCGGCCGGGACCATGGTCGGAATGGGTGTGCAGTTGCTGTCGATCCCGTTGTTCGGGGTGACTGTCCTGCCAACGCCGGTGCTCATGGCGATGACGATCGCTATCGTCATCGTCACCATCAACGCAGTGAACTTCATTGACGGGTTGGATGGGTTGGCGGCCGGAATCGTCGCTATCGCGTCGTTGGCGTTCTTCTTATATGCCTACCAGTTGTCCTTCACGTACAATCCGCCAAATGTGTTCTCCACCGCCACCTTCGTGACGGCGGCCCTGCTCGGTTGTTGCGTCGGATTTCTGCCGCACAACCTCAACCCGGCGCGTCTTTTCATGGGTGATGCGGGCGCCTTGCTGCTGGGCCTGCTGTTGTCGGCCGCAACGATCTCGATGATCGGCAATATCGACCCGAGTGTGCAGGTGGATCAGGGTGACTCGGTGGCCATGGTGCTGCCCGTCGTACTGCCCCTAGCCGTGATCTCGATCCCGTTGCTCGATATGACGTTGGCTATAATTCGTCGAACCCGGCGTGGGCAGCGGCCGTGGCAACCGGATGCGCAACACCTACAGCACCGCATGTTGCAAATAGGCCACACCCATCGCCGTGCGGTGATGCTGCTCCATCTGTGGGCCGCGATCTTTGCTTTCGGCGCTGTCTCTTTCGCTTTTTTCAACGGCCCCGGGCCGGTTATCGGCATTCTCGTTGCCGGACTTGCGGCACTGCTGCTTACCACCCGCGGCCTGGCGTCGTTACGACCCTCTGACCTGTGATAACGTGACTCCGCCATGCTCGGCGATCTCTGCGTTAGTGACAGCTGTCGAGATGCCCGCACGGCTTTCGGATCACCATAACTGGCATGACAGGCAGGTCTTCACCTTCGTGAATCTCTCGACGATGAGAACAGCGGGCGTTTCGCACCGCTCCGCCGCATCCTCGATGTGGCGTTCTCTCTTCATCGGTGGGGTTGTTCCCTGTGCCGTGCTTTCACCCGTCGTGTTCGCGATGGGCTGGTGGCAGGGCGGTGAGGCGATGGCCTGGAGCGCCTTCAGCGGGTTAGGCCTGGCGGGGATCTTCTTCCTAGTGGGCTTTGCCAGCTTGCGACTGGTGCTGTCGACTCCCTCGTTCGTGCAACTCAGCGGCGCTCTCGGGGTCTTCTTCCTCCAGGTGCTGCTACTGCTGGCGCTCGTGGACGTCATCGGCACGATGAGTTGGCTGAACACCCGCGCGTTCGCGCTCGGGGCGCTATGCGGTGCGCTCGCCTGGCAGGCGGGCCAGGCCTTTGTCGTGCTGCGAGGACGCCGACCGATCTACCCGGATGTCGTCATGCCCGGTGGTGATCTGCAATGAAGCCGGCCCGCCCGATCCCCGCTGCGCCGGGGGAGCCGTATGTCCAGGGCCAGGGCAGCCAGACCGATGCGGCAGCAGGTGTGATGTCCTACCTACTGGCCGGGCCCCTGTGCTTCGGTGGTATCGGCTATGGTCTGGACCGGTGGCTTGGAACAGGTGCTTTCGTTCCCGCCGGAGTCTTGATCGGTATGGCATTGTCTATGTACGTCATCTGGCTTCACTACGGCGCCGATGCTGGCACCATGGCTACCAATGGCAGTTCCCGCCCGGGTCACCACGACGATCACCACGACGCGGGGGCAGTGCGCCTTGAAACCTACCCCGCCACAGATGCAACGAACGAGGAGAGCCAGTGAGCCTCACAGGGATGACGGCACAGATTGGCGCGTGGGCTACCGCCAGCGGCGAAGGTGGTTACACGCCGCCGTCGCCGGATGATTTCTGGCAGCCGCTCTGGGGTGAGGGCATCCTTACCTTTACCCGCCCGATGGCGCTCTACCTCATCGCTGCGGTCGTTGTCGGTGGTTACCTACTGTGGAGCACGAGTCGCGCTTCGATCGTGCCGACCCGCAAGCAGTTCTACGTCGAAAAAATTTACGACTTCGTGCGCAATGACATCGGGCGCGACATGATCGGTAGCGCTCACTTCAAGCGCTTCATGCCGCTTCTCTTCACCCTTTTCACGTTCATTTTCTTGAATAACCTGATGGGTGTCATTCCGTTCTTCCAGAACCCGCCGATGGCGCGGATCGGTTTCCCGATCGCCCTCACGCTCGTGGTGTACGTGGTTTACCACTGGGTGGGTTTGCAGAAGCACGGTGTGGGTGGCTACTTCAAGCACATGGTGCCGCCGGGTCTCCCGGTGTGGATCGCCCCGTTCATTTTCGCGATCGAGTTCATCACCTACTTCATCACCCGCCCGCTTACGCTGGCACTGCGTCTCTTCGGCAATATGCTGGCCGGGCACATGGTGCTCGTCCTGTTCATTCTGGGCGGCGAGTTCTTGTTGCTGCACGGTGACGGTCTCATGAAGGGGGCTGGCATCGCCTCCCTCATCATGGGCGTGCTGATGACCATGTTCGAGATTCTTATCCAGTTCCTCCAGGCCTACGTCTTCACTCTGCTGACGGCCTCCTACATCGGCAGCGCGCTTGCCGATGACCACTGATCTGCACGACGGCCAGACACACAACTGAATAGCAATCGCATTCCGGCGGCAACGTCGCCGGTACGTCCTACGAAAAGGAACCACCACCATGACCGGCTCCCTGTCCCTCGTCGGCTACGGCATCTCCACGCTCGGCCCGGCCCTTGCCATCGGCCTGATCTTTGCCGCGCTGATCAACGGTGTCGCCCGCCAGCCCGAGGCCAAGAACGTTCTTCAGCCGCTGGCCATCCTGGGCTTCGCCGTCGCCGAGGCACTCGCCATCCTGGGCTTCGTCCTCGTCTTCATTGCCTGAGTGGGCGCGTCTCGCGCCTGTTCACCTCTGCATGACCGATGCCGCGTAAGCGGGATCGACAGCGAAGCCCGGTACTAGGAGAAGCCCGTGCAAATCAGCCTGACGCAGCATGTCGTGGCCCTCGCCCCCGCTGCGGGCGGCGGTGGCAACCACGGTCAGAGCTCGCCACTCATCCCGCACACGTTTGAGTGGATCTTTGGTCTGATCGTCTTCCTCGCGTTGCTGTTCCTCGTGTGGAAGAAGGTCGTTCCCAACCTCGAAAACGCCTACACCGCCAGGGCCGAGGCCATTGAAGGTGACATGGGTCGGGCCGAGCGCGCGCTCGCCGAGGCCGAGGCCACCAAGCGGCAGTACGAGCAACAGCTGTCCGAGGCCCGTACCGAAGCGGCGCACATCCGTGAGGAGGCTCGCGAGCAGGGGGCGAGCATCATCGCGGAGATGCGTGGCGAGGCGCAGGCCGAGGCTGCTCGCATCGTCGAGACCGCGCACAAGCAGGTGGAGGCAGAGCGTCAGCAGGCCATGACCAGCCTGCGCGGCGAGGTCGGGCGCATGTCCACCGATCTGGCCAGCCGTATCGTCGGTGAGTCGCTGCATGAGGAAGCCCGGCAAAAGGGCATCGTCGAGCGCTTCCTCGCCGAACTTGAGGCTGGCGAGATCCGCCGCGAGAACCTGTCGGAGACCGACGGGGTTGAGCGCTGATGGACGGCCCCTCGCGCAGTGCATGGGCAGCGGCCCGGGCGACACTTCACGAAGTGTTGCCGGGGGTTGAGCCTCGGGCACTCGCCGGAGAACTGTTCGCGCTGGGCGAGGCGATCGATGCAACCGCCAAGCTGCGTCGGTCACTGGCCGACCCATCACGAGACGGCTGGCCGAAGCGCGAGCTTGCTCGTCGCCTCTTCGGACAGCGAGTCTCTGCGGGGGCCATGACCGTCCTGGAGTCTGCCGTCTCGGGTCGCTGGACCAGCGATCGCGACCTGGTCGACACGATCGAACGGCTGGGAATCGACGCGGTGCTTGCGGCAGCGGAGAAGGACGGGGTTCTCGACCTGGTCGAGGACGAACTGTTCCGGTTCGAGCGCCTCGTGTCCTCGGATGCAGCGCTGGCCGATGCGCTGAGCAAACGCGCGGTGCCCGGTCGCCGCAAGGCCGAACTCATCGTCCAGCTGCTGGCCGGGAAGGCGCAGCCAGACACTGTCTGGCTGGCTCAGCGTCCAGTGCTTCACCCGCGGGGCCGCAAGTATTCGGCAGCGATCTGGCGTCAACTCAAGATCGCAGCCCGGCGTCGCCAGCAGATCACCGCAATCGTCACCACCGCCCTGGAACTGGAGCCGCTGCAACGTGAGCGGCTTTCCGCCGGGTTGGCCAAGATGTACGGCCGGCCGGTGTTCGTCAACGTGGTCGTCGATCCTTCTGTGCTCGGCGGCCTGTCGGTCCAGATCGGTGATGAGGTCATCGACGGGACAGTTCGACGTCGACTGGAGGACGTCCGTCGCACGATGGGCGCCTGACGACACCTCACTGACCAGCCGCGACCGGCCCAGCCGAGCGCCCAAGTCCACCCAGCAGTAGAACCCTCCGGCTCCCTCAAGGTCGCCGGAGACCACACGAGGAGAGAGACAACACGATGGCGGAGCTCACGATCCGTCCGGAGGAGATCCGGGACGCACTGGACAACTTCGTTCAGTCCTACGAGCCCGACGCGGCCACCCGCGAAGAGGTCGGCCGGGTCACCGACGCCGGTGACGGCATCGCCCACGTCGAGGGCTTGCCCTCGGCGATGACCAACGAGCTGCTCGAGTTCGAGGATGGGACGCTCGGTCTGGCACTCAACCTTGATGTGCACGAAATCGGTGTGATCATCCTCGGTAACTTCGCCGGCATCGAAGAGGGCCAAACCGTCAAGCGCACCGGCGAGGTCCTTTCGGTTCCGGTCGGGGACGAGTTCATGGGTCGCGTCGTCAACCCGCTCGGTCACCCGATCGACGGCATGGGCGAGATCAAGGACGAGGGGCGCCGCGAGCTGGAGCTCCAGGCGCCAAACGTCATGGCCCGCAAGTCGGTGCACGAGCCGCTGCAGACCGGCATCAAGGCCGTCGACTCGATGATCCCGATCGGCCGCGGTCAGCGACAGCTCATCATCGGTGACCGTCAGACCGGTAAGACCACGGTTGCGGTCGACACGATCCTGAACCAGAAGCAGAACTGGGACTCCGGCGACCCCGACAAGCAGGTGCGCTGCATCTACGTGGCCATCGGTCAGAAGGGTTCCACGATCGCTTCGGTGCGCGGAACCCTCGAAGAGGCCGGCGCGATGGAGTACACGACCATCGTCGCTGCTCCTGCTTCGGACGCCGCGGGCTTCAAGTACCTGGCTCCGTACACCGGTTCGGCCATCGGCCAGCACTGGATGTACCAGGGCAAGCACGTCCTCATCGTCTTCGACGACCTGAGCAAGCAGGCTGAGGCCTACCGCGCAGTGTCGTTGCTGCTGCGTCGTCCGCCGGGCCGCGAGGCCTACCCCGGCGACGTGTTCTACCTGCACAGCCGGTTGCTGGAACGTTGCGCGAAGCTCTCGGACGAGATGGGTCACGGTTCGATGACCGGCCTGCCGATCATCGAGACCAAGGCCGGTGACGTCTCGGCCTACATTCCGACCAACGTCATCTCCATCACCGACGGACAGATCTACTTGCAGGCCGACCTGTTCAACGCCAACGTCCGGCCCGCTATCGACGTGGGTGTCTCGGTGTCCCGTGTCGGTGGTTCCGCCCAGATCAAGGCGATGAAGGAAGTCTCGGGTCGACTCAAGCTGGACCTTGCGCAGTACCGCGCCATGGAGGCCTTCGCGATGTTCGCCTCCGACCTCGACGCTGCCTCGCGTGCTCAGCTGGCTCGCGGTGCGCGTCTGGTCGAGTTGCTCAAGCAGCCGCAGGCCTCCCCGATGCCGGTCGAAGAGCAGGTACTGGCCGTGTGGGCAGGTACCACCGGCAAGCTGGACGACGTTGATGTCAGCGACGTCAAGCGCTTCGAGGCCGAGTTCATCGACGAGGTCCGCAGGCAGCACCCGGGCATCTTGGAGACCATCCGCGAGAGCAAGAAGCTCGCGGACGAGACCAAGAACGCGATGGAAGAGGCCATGGCCTCGTTCAAACGCTCGTTCCGCCCCGGCGACGACAGCAACAGTCTGGTCCAGGTCGAGGACGACCATGACGATCGCGGAGCGACCCGCGACGACGAGATCGAGCAGGAAAAGATCGTCCGTCGCAAGTAAGGAAGTGCGGCAGGGTCGCCCAGGGCGACCCGCGCCGCGTCCTCCGGACCCAGCGCGGGTCACTCACGAGAACGAACGAACGAGGAGAGGCGGAAAGATATGGGAGCGCAGATCCGGGTTTACCGGCAGCGCATCCGGTCCGTCAGCGCGATCAAGAAGATCACCCGGGCGATGGAACTTATGGCGGCCTCACGGGTCGTCAAGGCACGGCAGCGTGTCGATGAGACCTCGCCCTACTCGCTCGCCCTGGCGCGTGCGCTTTCGGCGGTGGCCTCCCACTCCGACGTCGAGCACGCGCTGACCACCGAGGCGGAGAACCCTCGGCGGGCAGCCGTGGTGATCATGACGAGTAACCGCGGCCTGGCGGGCGCGTACGCATCATCGGTGCTGAAGGAAAGCGAGCGGTTGATCGAGCGGCTGCGCGCTGAAGGTAAGGAAGTCGTCCCGTTCCTGGTGGGACGTAAGGCGATTCGTTACTACTCGTTCCGCAACCGCGACTTCGCGCAGTCCTGGGAGGACTCGACCGACGCCCCGCCGTACGAGATGGCCCGTTCGATCAGTGAACGGATCACTCAGGAGTTCCTCGCCGAGGGCGAAGAAGGCGTCGACGAGGTGCACGTGGTGTACACCAGGTTCAAGACAATGGTGACCCAGGAACCGCAGAACCTTCGTCTGCTGCCGATCCAGGTGGTCGACGCCGATCCGAACGCTCCCGAGCAGCCGGCAGAAATGCTGCCGCTCTACAGCTTCGAGCCGAGCCCTGACGAGGTGCTCGACGTCGTTCTTCCGCAGTACGTTGCGCACCGCATCTACAACTGCCTTCTCCAGGCGGCGGCCTCCGAGCTCGCGGCGCGTCAGCGCGCAATGAAGTCGGCGACCGATAACGCGGACGACCTCATCAAGAACTACACCCGGCTAGCCAACGAGGCGCGTCAGGCCGAGATCACCCAAGAGATCAGCGAGATCGTGGGCGGCGCCAACGCCCTCGCGGACGCCAAGTAAGAGAAAGCAGGAGACGCACGCTATGTCTACGTCGTTTGTCGAAGACACCGCCGCCCCGCAGCCGGGTCAGCCCCAATACACCCCGCCCGAGCCGGGTGGCCAGGGTCGTCTGTCCCGCATCATCGGCCCGGTGGTCGACGTCGAGTTCCCTGCCGACGCGATGCCGGAGCAGTACAACCTGCTCACCGTCGAGGTCACCCTCAACGGCGAGACCAAGAAGATCAACCTCGAGGTCGCCCAGCACATCGGTGACAACCAGGTGCGTGCCATTTCGCTGCAGCCGACCGATGGTCTGGTTCGCGGCGCCGTGGTGCAGGACACCGGCGGCCCGATCAGCGTGCCGGTCGGCGACGTCACCCTGGGGCGGGTCTTCAACGCCACAGGCGATTGCCTGAACCTCGAGGGGGACGAGAAGCTGGAGGTCACTGAGCGTTGGGGTATCCACCGCAACGCGCCGGCCTTCGACCAGCTCGAGTCCAAGACGCAGATGTTCGAGACCGGTATCAAGGTCATCGACCTGCTCACCCCGTACGTGATGGGTGGCAAGATCGGCCTGTTCGGTGGCGCCGGTGTGGGAAAGACGGTGCTCATCCAGGAGATGATCGCCCGGGTGGCCCGCAACCACGGTGGTGTCTCGGTTTTCGCCGGCGTCGGGGAGCGTACCCGTGAGGGCAACGACCTCATCGTCGAGATGGAAGAGGCTGGCGTTCTGGGCCAGACGGCGCTTGTCTTCGGCCAGATGGATGAGCCCCCGGGCACCCGTCTGCGCGTGGCGCTGTCGGCTCTGACCATGGCGGAGTACTTCCGCGACGTGCAGCGTCAGGATGTGTTGCTCTTCATCGACAACATCTTCCGTTTCACCCAGGCCGGCTCTGAGGTGTCCACGCTGCTGGGCCGCATGCCCTCCGCCGTTGGTTACCAGCCGACGCTGGCCGACGAGATGGGCGTGCTGCAGGAGCGGATCACCTCCACCCGCGGCCACTCGATCACCTCGATGCAGGCCATCTACGTGCCCGCTGACGACTACACCGACCCGGCCCCGGCCACGACGTTCGCGCACTTGGACGCCACGACCGAGCTCTCGCGTGAGATCGCGTCGCTGGGTATCTACCCGGCGGTGGACCCCCTCACCTCGACCAGCCGTATCCTCGACCCGCGCTACATCTCGCGGGAGCACTACGACACCGCGGTTCGGGTGAAGTCGATCCTGCAGCGCAACAAGGAACTGCAGGACATCATCGCCATCCTCGGTATCGACGAGCTCTCCGAAGAGGACAAGATCCTGGTCAACCGGGCCCGGCGTCTGCAGCGGTTCCTGTCCCAGAACACCTACGTTGCCAAGCAGTTCACCGGCATCGAAGGTTCGACGGTTCCGCTCTCAGACTCGGTCGAGGCCTTCACCAAGATCTGTGACGGTGACTACGACCACCTGCCCGAGCAGGCGTTCTTCATGTGCGGTGGCCTCGACGACGTCGAGCGTCAGGCCGCTGAACTGGAAAAGAACAGCTGAGCAGCCAGCTGGCAAAGCCGTATCGAGGACCCGTTCCTTTCTGTCTCCAGAGCGAGGCCGACAGGGGCGGGTCCTCGACGCGTGCCCTGCGCTCAGCGGGTTGGTCCGGTGGGTGAGGGGCGGAAGGCGTCCGGGGCGTCGTGGGGCAGCACCGGACGCCCGGGATCGAAGTGCCACAGGGCTCCGAGCCGGGCGTCCCATTCCGGCGAAGCGAACCGTAGCCGGCCCCGCGCCGGCGTGAACGTGAGCTCGCCCACGTAGACGTGGCCGTGCACGTCGTACAGGTCGACGCGGACAAACTCGAACGGCGCAGCGAGGGCCGCTGCGCACTCCAGCAGCCGGTCCCAGGATCGGGGGCGGGACGCAACGACGTCGGGGTTGGTGTCTGCGTAGACCTGCTGTCGCACGAAGTTGGTGTCGACGAAGTAGTTCAGCTCCTTGCTGCGGTCCCGGATCTGCACCAGATGGGCGCGGCCGTGGAAGCACCACACGCTGTAGTCCAGCGGCCCGTTCGGCTGACCATCGTCGATGAATGCCTCGACGATCAGTCGGCGGGTGATGGGGTGGTACTGATATTCGCGCGCTGGCCAGTACATGCTTTCGCGCAGCCATCCGCGGGCGTGGCGCACCGCCCAGGCCCGGTCCAACTCCGGGGTGATGGTGATGAGGCTGCCCGTGAGGTGGTTCGGCTTCAGGATGGCCGGGGTCGGTAGGTCATCGAACGGGATCTGGGCGGGGTCACCTCCCTGCCACAGCAGCGGGACCAGGTGAGTCTCACCCACCACCTCGGCGATGGTTTGCCGCACGAGGTATTTGTCGGCCAGGGCGGTGACGGACTCATCCCGGTGGCGGTCGATCAGCAGCATCCGGGCATAGATCTTGTCGGTCATCGTCAGCGGATGGTCCAGGTCCAGGTCGCGCCCGCACTGTTGCCGGTAGCGATGCCGCAGGATGGCCTCGGTAGCCCAGCGGCCCCTGGCTCGGCGGGTGAGCATGGCGATTCGTCCGAGAGCGCGCGCCGTCAGTGAACGGTGTTCCATCCGGTCTCTCCAGGCTCAGGTGCAGCATCGCGGCAGCGCAGCTGTAAGCCGTACTAGCACGGGTGGCCGTCAGCGCCGCGCTGGCCCAACTGGGGCTCAGCAGGGGGTAAAGGCCGGTTCTGGCTTCGGGTGCGCCTGCGCCACCTAGGTCCGGATTCGGCAGCTCTGCACCCCGGGCTTAGGTGCCACCCGATAACTGTATTAGCCTCGGAGGCAACGGGTTTCGCATCTCGCCCGGTTATGTCCAGTGCTGGATCGGTGTCAGGTGGCTGCACTTCCGGCCGCTGGCCTCCAAGGAGTGTTGATTGTGTCGTTCGCCCGCCGAATCCATAGCCAGGCCCGGCAACCCGTTGTAGTGCGCGCCGCTGGGGTGGAGGTTGAGCGCTGGGAGCACGAGGCGCTGCTGGAACACGTCGCCCATGTTGTCACCCAGCCACCGGCGCAGGCCACTGCGGCGGTGGCGATCGGTTCCATCAACCTGGATCACTTCCACCACTTCGGGGACGGACGTATCGAGCTGACCAACGATCCGGACTCCACGGGCGTGGACTGGATCATGCTCGCTGACGGTGCCCCGGTGGCCGGCCGGGCCGCCCGGGTCAGCGGAATGGACTGGCCGCGCTTGACGGGGGCGGATCTGCTGCCCGAGATCCTCGGTTTGTGCCAGGAGCAAGGGGCCGTGGTCGGCTTCCTCGGCGGGACCCCCGCCACCCACGACCGGCTTCGGGTGCTGCTGCCGCAGCGCTACCCTGGTCTGCCGCCGGCCCACTTCTGGGCGCCCGAACGCGAAACGGTGGACTCCCGGCAGGGGTCGGAAGATTTGGCGGCGCAGATCGCGGCCGCCGGTGTGGACGTGCTCAATGTGGCCCTGGGCAAGCCGCGCCAGGAGATGTGGATCCAGAACTATGGTGAGGCCACTCAGGCCAAGGTGCTCATGGCGTTTGGCGCCTCCGCGGACTTCCTGGCCGGGAACTCCTCGCGGGCGCCGCAGTGGCTCCAGCGGACCGGACTGGAGTGGGCATATCGCCTCCTGTGTGAGCCTCGCCGGTTGGCGCGCCGCTACCTCGTGCATGGGCCGCCGGCGCTACTTCGGTGGATGAAGGCGCACCCGGTGCAATAAGGCCGGACTGGGTGACTGCGGCGGTGACCATTCGGTAACAGCTAGGTTCTAGCGGGTTCCCCCTGGTCGCAGTCAAACCCGCCTGTGGGCCAGGTCCGGGGGCGGCGCGCCCCGCCCGGCGAGGGGCAGCGGTGGCTCAAGGCACCGCGCGGGGTGTCGATGGGGTGAGTGCCGTGCAGGCAACTGCACTGACACACCGCCACGGAAGGCCCCTGCCACATGTCTCGCCGGATGACCGCACTCGCGTGCGGAGTTTTCGCCCTGCCCATTTTTGCTACCAGCGCTTCGATCGCACAGGCCTCGCCGGCCGCTGCCCACCTGAGCCGCGCTGCTGCGCCCTCACCCGCCGCAGATTCGGCCACGCCCCGCCAGCAGGTGATCAGGAAGCCGGCGGCGCGTTCGGCCGGCAGCGCTGCCCCGTCCACGGCGCCCAGCGCCGTCTTCACCTCGCGGGTGGTGGCCGCTGCTGGGCCGGTACGGGATCGCGCCGGGCACACCTGGTCGCCCCGCCCGGCAACCCTGGGCTCATGGCGTACCGGCAGGATCCCGGCGCACGTGGACATAACCGGGACCACGCAGGATGAGCTGTATCGCACTACCGCTCCTGGGGTGAAGTGGTACCGGCTGCAGGTGCCGGCCCCGGCCACCTACCGCGTCCGCTTGCTGCTGGCCGAGAATCACTTCGACAAGGTCGGTCAACGCGTCTTCGACATTCGCGCCGAGGGACGAGTGATCACGCGGAACGTGGACCTGGTCAAGCGGGTCGGTAAGTACGCCGCCGATGAGGTGAACTTCAACATCCCGGTCTCCGACGGGCGGTTGGATATCGAGTTCACCGCAACCAAGGACGTACCCGTCATCTCCGGTGTCGAGGTCGTCTCGGCGACCCCCGTGCCCGCCCCGGCTGCGCCGCAGCCCGCCGTTGGCATCGCCTCGGACAGCTTCTACTTCTCCGACATCAGCAAGGCGCCGCTGGCGGCCAACTCTGCTGCGGCCGCGGCACACCTATACGCCCAGGTGCGGGACAACTGGGGAGGCATTGCGGCGTTCAACGCCTACCGTTTCAACAACTCCTTCTACGAGGTGCCAGCGGATCAGCCGAAGGTCCGGGTCAACTTCCACGACTGTCAGCGCAAGGGTTCCATCCCGTCCGGGTTGTACGACGGGGCGAAGCACTTCATAGATGTGCCGATGCCCGCGAACGCGGTGCCGGCCTCGGGCACCGACAAACAGATCACGGTGTACGACCGAGCCGCGGACAAGCTCTGGGACTTCTGGATGGCCCAGAGAAACCCCGACGGTCAATGGCAGGCCTGTTGGGGCGGGCGCATCGACAAGGTGTCCCAGAATCAGGGGATCTTCCCCAGCCCCTACGGCGCCACCGCCGCCGGTCTGGCGATGACCCCCGGGGTCATCTCTATCGAGGAGTTCCGGCGCGGGAAGATCGAGCACGCGATGTATCTGGCGATCATCGAGCCGGCGAAATGGCCGAACTTCTCCTGGCCGGCCAACCGCACGGACGGCCACTCCAGCAATCCCGACGCCCTGGCCGAAGGGCAACGGATCCGATTGGACCCGAGCCTGGACCTGTCGAGCATCCCGATGACCCCGGTGGCGCGAATGATCGCCGAAGCCGCTCAGAAGTACGGTTTCGTGGTGACCGACCGTGCGGGCGCGGTGGCTGTGGTGACCGAGTCCGGCAACGCCGAGAAGGCGCGCACCGGGAAGAACCCGTGGGACAGCCTGCTGCCGGGCCCGGACTACCAAGCGATGCAAGGCTTTCCGTGGCAGCACATGCAAGTGCTCCCCAAGAACCACGGCAAGACCGCACGCTGAACCGGACTGCTGCGCGGTGCGGTAGGCCCCGTGATCGGGTCTGGATGAGGCCGCGCGTCAGCGGTCGGTTTCCGCGGCCCACCGACGTCGGCACCGCCTGAGGCCACCACCTGCTGCGAACGATGAGCGCGCCCACCATCGGAGCGCGCCTGCTCGCCTTTGCGTTTTCTGCCCTTCGCCACCCAGCTGCGCGCTGCCCCCGCAGCCTGCCTTGCTGCGCTGTCGAGCCGAACTTTGACGAAACGAGACGTTTCCCATGTCTGAGCACACTGCACCGTCGGTCACCGCCGCGCCCGAGCGAGCCGCAGGCGCGGCGACCCCGAGCCGTCGATCACGCCATCTGCGCACGATGGTCTCGGCGGTGGCGCTGTGCGTCGGCGCCTCAGCGGCGCCGCTGAGTGCCGTGGGGGCCGGGACTACTTCCTCGGCCCCGGTCGCCGCCGCGAGTGCAGCTTCCGGGGCCGGCTCAACGGGCCACTTCGTGTCCCGGATGAGCGCCCGTTGGGCGCCGTTCACCGATTCCACGGGCACCCGCTGGGATGCGCGCTCGTGGTCTCTGGGCACCGATAAGTCCACGCTGCTCCTGCAGAACGCGGACATCGGCGGAACGGAGCAGGATGAGCTCTACCAGGTGGCGGCCTATGGGGTGAAGGAGTACCGGCTGGCGGTGCCACGGCCCGGTTCGTATCGGGTGCGGTTGCTGATGGCCGAGGGCTACTGGTCCAAACCCGGTAAACGGGTCTTCGACGTTTTCGCCGAGGGGGAACTGGCCGCCGAGGACATCGATATCTACCGGTCCGTGGGCAAGGCCGAGGCCCATGACGTCACCTTCGAGGTGCCGGTGCAGGACGGCCGACTGGACCTGCGTTTCGTCGCCAAGGTCGATCACGCTCTCATCAGCGCGATCGAGGTGAGCGAGGTGGGGCAGGGCAGCGAAACCCCCGGGGTGCAAACCTTCGCCTACCGCATGAGCGCAGCGCCGTACGACCTTCGCGACAGCGCCGGGCGGGCGTGGCTGCGGCGTGGGGCGGCGTTCGGTTCCTCCCGGGTGAACACCCGGCTGGTGGGGGAGCCGATCGCCGGCACCAAGGATGAGGTCCTCTACCAGCACGCCGCTTACGGCATGAAGGGGATGCTCGTTCCGGTACCGGCGACGGCCTCCTATCACGTGCGGTTGCTGCTGACGGAGGCCTACTGGAGCGAGCCGGGCAAGCGGGTCATCGATGTGCGGGCCGAGGGTCGGGATGTGGCCAGCGCCGTGGACGCTGTTGCCGCGGCAGGGCCCAAAGCCGCCCACGACGTCACCTTCGATGTGCGGGTCGATGACGGAATGCTCAACATCGATTTCGTCAACCTCGTGGATCAGCCGATGGTTTCCGGAATCGAGGTCACCTCCAACGATCCTGCTGCCGCCGCCGGTCTGCCGTCGGCTTCGCTGCTGCCCCTGGGCAAGTTCAGCGTCTTCCACCAGGACATCCGCAAAGCGCCGGTCGCGGAGAACTCGGCGCCCATCATGGCTCGGCTGCAGGAGAAGATCCACGCCGATCAGGGGCACAACGCCGCAGTGAATGCCTACCAGTACAACTCGGCCTTCTACACCGCCTCTGCTTCGACGCGTCGCTACCGGGTCGGTTTCACGGACTGCCAGAACAAGGGGTACTTGCCGGACGGTCTGTACGACGGACCCGCCTACTTCCTGGACGTGCCGATCCCCGACGGTGCAATGCCGGCCACCGGCACGGATGCCCAAATGGGTATCTACGACCCGGAACGGGATCAGCTGTGGGAGTTCTGGGTGATGAAGCGCACGGCCCAGGGCGGTTGGGAGGCGTGCTGGGGTGGACGTGTCGATGACGTCTCGTCTTCGGATGGGCGCTTCCCGGAGCCATTCGGGGTCTCCGCCTCCGGGTTGGTCATGGCCGGTGGTGTGGTCAGCGTGCAGGAAGCGGCGCGGGGTCAGATCGACCACGCTCTGTACCTGACGGTGACCGAAGCCCAGGCCTTGGTCTTCAGCTACCCGGCCAACCGCACCGACGGACGCAGTCAGGGGGAGGACCTGCTGGTCGAGGGTCAACGGTTGCGGCTGGACCCGAAGCTGGATGTCACCACGCTCGGCCTGACACCCTTCGGTGTTGCGGTCGCCAAGGCCGCCCAGAAGTACGGCTTCATCGTCTCCGATCTGGGCGGGACTGTCTCGATCGCCACCGAGTCGGGCCGCCCGCAGGAGCGACGAACCGGGAGCAACCCGTGGGACGTGCTGCTGGGCGGGCCCTCCTATGAGGCGCTGGCCGGATTCCCGTGGGATCAGGTCGAGGTCATGCCCGTTGACTACGGCAAGCCGTGACCCCGCGCAGGAAGTCAGCCATCGCCGGACCGGTGACCTCGGGGGTGAACTCGGCCAGGATGCGTTCGCGCCCGGCCCGGCCCATGCGTTCGCGCAGGTCGGGATCTGCGGCGAGCCGCAGGATGGCCTCGGCGAGCAGATCGGCCCGGCCGGGAGGTACCAGCAGCCCGTTGACGCCGTCCTGCACCATCTCCGATACGGCAGCGATTTGGGTGGTGACCACGGGCAGCCCAGTGGCCATCGCCTCCATGAGCACCACCGGCAGGCCTTCCGAAAAGCTGGGCAGGACGAAGACATCGCTGTCGCGGTACATGGCGGGCAGATCGTCCTGGCCGATGGGCCCGGTCAGTTCGACTTGCTCGGTCATGCCCGCTGCCGTCAGTGCGCCGGCCAGCGAGTCGCGGAGTTCGCCTGCTCCCACGATGCGGGCGTGGGTGTCCACTCCGCGGTCCCGGACCATGCGCAGCGCCTGCAGCAGCACGGGGGAGCCCTTCTCCGGCACCAGGCGGCCCACAGACAACAGCCGGGTGGGTCCGTGCGGGTCGGCGGGGTCGGCGGCGGGCCTCGGGTAGTACTGGGCGGGGTCGACACTCATCCGCACCACAGCCATCTTCGTCCAGTGCTCGGGGTCGACGAAGCGCATGAGCTGGCTGCGACAGAAGTCGCTGATGCAGGCGATTCCGTCGGCGGAGCGAACTTTGGCGGGCAGGTCGAAGGCCTCGACCGCCTCGAACTCGGTCGGTCCGTGCATGGTGAAGGACCAGCGCCAGGGCGAGTCGGGGCCATCCTCTACCCGGCCCAGGTAGGTGACCAGCCGTGCCACGTCGCAGGCGACGTTGGCGAAGTGGGCATGCACATGAGTGATGCCGGCGGCCCGCAACCGTTCGTAGAGCAGCACCGCCTCGGCCAGGTAGAACAACTGCCAGGTCCGGCCCTTGGGCGTTGCCGGGCCGCTGGACAACGCCTGCGCCAGCCCGGCAGCCAACACTCGCGGCGCCCGCCGGGCGAGGTCGGCATGTGCTCGGGCCCAGGTCGAGGCCGTCGAACCGCGTAATGTCGGGGTCGCGGCGGCGTCGGCGCGCATGGCCTGGGACCGGATCTCCTGCGGTGGGCAGGGGCGGACGCTGAACGTGGCGACCTCTACCCCCGCCGCGCGCACGGCGCGCACCTCACGCTCGATGAACGTATGTGACAGCGCCGGGTATTGACTGGTCAGGTAGGCCACTCGGGTGGTCATTGATCCTCGATAGGTCGGGGGTGGATGGTCGGGTGGCTCAGCGCCGGGTGGAGTCATCGCGCTCCCAGGCAGTGGAGTGCGTCTCCTGGGGGCGGGCCCGGGTGGCGCGGACCCGGGCCGCCAGCGTGACGGCTGCGTACACCCCCACCGCAGGCGCGAGCCAGGGGCGGGAGCGAAGCAGGCGCAGCAGCGCGCCGCCGGTGGAACTCGTGGTCGCAGCGAAGCGCTCGTCGGGGTCGTGCCGGGCGAGCCCGGCATTGCCCTTGGCGACCCGGACCCGCACCGCGAGCAGGCTGGCGATGGTGCGGGGTGCGGCGACGGTGAAGGTTCCGGCGACGATGCGGCGTTCGTGCGGGGCGAAGAGACGCTGGACGTACAGGTCGTCGGCGACCAGGTCAGGAAAGCGTTCGAAGCGGGCCCGGCCGGCTTCGGACAGGCCGTACACCCCCAGGCCGACAAGGCCGTCGCGGACGTACGGCAACTCCCGAAATACTCGGTAGAAGGCTTTCACCGGCCAGGAGGAGCGACTCACATCGAAGTGGATCTGGGGTGCGCCCACCACCGGCTGCTCGGTCTGCAGCGCGGTGACCAGCGCGGGGATCGATTCGGGCGAGAGGGTGATGTCGGCGTCCAGGTAGATCCGCGGGTGAGTCTGGGCCAGGGCGTCCCCCTCGTTCAGGGCCAGGCTCTTGGACCCCTGGGACAGCTCACGCACGCACACACCGGGGAATCCGGCGGCGACCTGGGCCGTGTTGTCACGGCAGCCGTTCGCGACGACGATGACCGCCAACCGCGGGCAGGCCCCCGGCTGGAGATAGGGGGCAAGGGCTTCCAAGCACCGCCCGATCACCCGTTCCTCGTTGTAGGCCGGGATGATCACAGTTGCCTCGGCCGGGCGCGGATGCTCCTGGGGGACTGGACTCACTGGGTGAGTTCCTTTCTGCTGTAAGGCAAGTGCTCGCGGCCCAGCCTAGTGCGGCGCGGTCGGCGCTAAGCGCGGGCACTACAGTGAGGGCGTATTTGTCGACCGCACGCGCCTGGAGAGAGCCCGAATGACTCGCAACCATCCGCACCCGCTGACCGGAGGCGTAAGCAGATGACAGCGGCGCAGCTGCCGGCACGGCACGACCCCGGCCGCCGGGCCTGGACCATGGCGCAAGGGTGGCAGCAGTATCGAGCCTTCCTGGCGGCAGATCTGCCCCGCAACCCTTACCTGCCGTGGCGAGTGAGCATCGCGCTGCTGCGGGCCGGGCAGGTCCTTTACCGCTGCAAAGGTCCGGCCGCTTTCGCCCTGCGGCGTGTGGTCGCGGTGGGCGACGCCGTCTGGATCCGGGGATTCATGGGCTCAGAGATCCCCACCATGGTCTGGTTCGGTCCGGGGCTACGCCTACCCCATGCCGGACGAGGCCTGATGATCCACTCCACGGTCAGCGTCGGCTCGGGAGTGACGATCTATCACCGGGTCTCGCTGGGAGTACGCGACGGGCGACCGGGCCCGCAGATCGGTGACGACGTCGAGATCGGTTGCGGGGCAGCCATCCTGGGGCCAGTGCGGGTAGCCGACCGCTGCAAGATCGGCGCCAACGCCGTCCTGGCCACCGACACCGAGGCCGGCCGCACCTATGTCGGGATTCCGGCGACGGCCACCTCAGTGCGATCGTGACCGGGAACGACCGGATGGGGCACGAGCCGGTGGACCCGGCGCCTGAGCAGCGTCCCGATCACCA